>CAYQWX010000004.1:0-67553 GCA_964421355.1 uncultured Bacteroidales bacterium | reverse complement strand
ACAACAGCAACAATTAATAGTATAGACTGGTTTAATACCGACCCGTTATTTACTATTGGTAATGGTTCTGACAATAATCACAGGCACAATGCCGTTACTGTTCTTAAAAATGGCAATGTAGGGTTAAATGATAACGCTCCAACCCATACATTAACTATTAATTCTTCTGATTCCCCGAATGATTCTTTAGCATTAAGATTAATAGGACCGCATGGAACAGATGGTTATGGAGCAATGCTTAATTTTGGTGATGATAATTATGTTTATCTCCAGGAATTTGAAGATAACCATTTAAAGATACAAGCTTCAGAATTGTATATACCAGGTTCTTATGACGATGCTGTGGGAAGTATCAATAGAGATTTATATATTGATAATACTGGTAAAATAGGTTATTTATCTTCTTCCCGTCGTTATAAAAAGAAAATCCGGGATATGGAAGATGTAAGTTGGATGTACAAACTTAGACCAGTAAATTTTGTTTATAAAAAAGATAAAAAAGGAATTAAACAATATGGATTAATTGCAGAAGAAGTGGAAAAGATAAATCCTTTATTTGTTAGTTATAATGATAAGGGTCAAGTAGAAACCGTTAATTATTCACATTTTATTACACCTTTGATAAAGTTGGTACAAGATCAACATAAAGAAATAGAAAGTTTAAAAACACAATTATTAGAAGCTAAAAAGGAAAGAGAAGAATTAAAAGCCGAAATAAATAACTTGAAAACAATTATGAATGTAAAAAAATAATAAAGCTATGAAAAAAATGATTTTTATACTATTGGTTTTACCTGTTTTTGCTATTGCTCAACCAGATGTAATAGCTGCAGGTGGTGGAAGTGGTCAAACACAAAGTGCTAAAATGACTTATACCATAGGTCAAACTATTACGGCAACTGGAAATGGAAATAATGCTATTATTACGCAAGGATTTCAGCAGCCGAATTATCAAATTACTTCAACAGATGAAAATAATTTTGATTTAAATGTTTCTATTACTCCTAATCCGACAGACGGAGATCTTTATATAATGTTTTCCAACAATAGTGTTATAAATAATAACGATAAAATTGATGCTGAAATTATAAATATGAACGGTCAAATAATAAAAAAGGTTCCAATAACATCAACCCGTCAAAAATTAGATATACGAAATTATTCATCTGGTGTTTATTTTATAAAATTACATCATAATAAAAAGTTCAAAACTTACAAAGTCATTAAACAATAATGATGAAAAAAGCCGGCTTTTTTGTCGGCTTTTTTATTTTTATACCTTCGTTTTCCCTTTTTTTCTTTTCTTTGCAAAAAAGAAACTTAAAATGAAAAAGACATTATTGTTAAGCATATTGTCTATGTTTTTTATTGCTGCCAATTCACAAAACATAGATATTATTTCAGAATCAATAAATTTAAAAATAATACCTACTCAATCACATGAAATATCCGGACATGCTAAGATAACAAGTATAATAACACAAAATAATACTGATACTATTTGGTTACAACTCTTACACCTACAAATAGATTCTATTAAAATTTCAAACATTGTTCAACCTAACTATTATTACAATGATACAGTAATAAAAATTCCACTGATTTATGCTGCCAACAGTGGAGATACCGTAATAGTTTTAGTATATTATCACGGTTCACCTGTAATAGACCCTTCTGGCTGGGGAGGATTTTATTTTAGTGGAAATATTGCTTACAATTTGGGGGTAGGTTTTCAAGATGTGCCACACAGTTATGGAAGAGTATGGTTCCCTTGTATAGATGATTTTAATGAAAAAGCAATATATGACCTTACTATTATTACAGACACTTCTGATGTCGCAATATGCGGAGGTTCTTTGATGAGTGAGACAATAGATACTATAACTAATTTAAAAACTTACCACTGGAAACTTAATGAACCTATTCCTTCTTATTTAGTATCTGTTGTAGTAGGTCCTTATTTGGTATATGAAGACACATATCATAGCATAACTGGAGATACAATTCCTATAAAAATTTATACAACCTCTGCCTATATAAATAAAGTTGCAGGGTCTTTTGTACATTTAAAGGATATTTTAGCAGGATATGAACATTTTTTCGGTCCTTATAAATGGGAACGGGTAGGATATGTTACAGTGCCTTTTAATTCAGGAGCAATGGAACATGCTACAAATATTGCTTATCCGCAAGTATGTGTTACAGGAGATGTAACTTACGAATCATTATATGCACACGAATTGTCTCACCATTGGTTTGGAGATTTGGTAACTACTGCCTCAGCAGAAAATATGTGGATAAATGAAGGCTGGGCAACTTTTTCAGAAGCTTTTTACAATAGTTTTGTTTATGACCAAGAAACATATATGAGATATATAGAAAAAGTTCATGCGGAAGCATTAAAAGATGCTGCGTATGATGATGGTGGTTGGTATGCTTTGTCAAATATCCCGCAATCAGTTACTTATGGAACTACTACTTACAAAAAAGGTGCTTCCGTAGTACATACTCTTCGTTATTATATGGGTGATTCCTTATTTTTTTCATCAGTAAAACAGATGCTTGATCATTATCAATGGGGTAATTTGTCTAGTGAAGGTCTAAAAAATGCTCTATCTCAATATTCGGGAATAGATTTAACGGATTTTTTCAATGCTTGGGTATTTTCTCCAGGGTATTTGCATTTTTCAATAGATTCTTTTGAAACACAAATAGATGGCAATAGTTACAATATAAATTTATATATACGTCAACGTCTTTACCACAAGCAGGAATACGGACAAAACAATATTATAGAAATAAATCTTGTTGATTCCTCTTTTAATGTTAAATCTTATAGAATCCATTTTTCAGGAGTTAATTATGATACTACTATAAGTTGTCCTTTTAATCCGGCACTATGTATTACTGACCTTTACGATAAGACTTTGGATGCATCTACATCCGAATATAAATTTATAAATAGTACGGGAACTTATTCTTTTGCAAACGAATATTTTTCTTTTGCAGTAGCAGGTACAGTATCCGACACAGCATTTTTATTTGTACGACATAATTTTGTGAAGCCGGATGGGTTCAAAGAAAATATACCGGGAATTATGCTTGACACTCTCAGATATTGGGAAGTAAAAAAGATATTTCCTACAGATTTATATTATCAGGCAAAGTTTTATTTTGGGACTTCTGGAACTTATGAGCATTTAGACAATGGCTTTTTAGATTTTGATATAGATTCTCTAACATTGTTATATAGAAAAGATGCCTCAGATGATTGGAAAGTTGTATCATCTCATGCTTCGGGTTCCCAATACGGAGGTTATATAATATTAGATGAGCCACTACAAAGCGGAGAATATGTATTAGGTGAAAAAAATGGATATTCTCCAAATAACATTATAAAAAAAAATAATTCCGAAATAGTTGTATATCCAAATCCGGTAAAAGCTAATCTCACAATTTTATTAAAAAGTAACAATTTTGTAAAACTTAATATTTATGATGAAACCGGCAAAAAAATATTTTCTAAAAAAATAACAAAAAATAGAATTGTTTTTAACACAAAAAAAATTAGAAAAGGATTATTGACATTTATGTTTGAAGACAAGAAAGGTGAAGCTGTTATAAAAAAAGTGATTGTAAAATAAAAATAGCAACTTTAACCTTTATTTATTCGTAAAAATAATAGATGAAGAAGTTTTTTAAAATATCGTTTCTTATAATATTTTACTTCATGCTTTTGTGGAATGCAAAAGCTCAAAGTTGTAATATTACTTCAAAAGCTAATGATATTGTTCCTGACAAGTTATGTGCTCCGGTTACAGTATCCTGGGAAGTTACATATAGAGGAGTAAATGACGGAGGTACTCCCGTAGAGATAGTGTTTGATTGGGACGATGGCTCTTCTGATATAATAAGTGCTACCAATACCGATCAATCTTTACAGGAATGGCAAGCTACTGCTACTCATGTGTATCCGCAAGGAGGTGATAAGTGTGTATATCATCCTGTTGCCACATTGCAGGTAAATGGGGTGTTGTGTTCGAGCTCGTCGCAAGAACAAATGGTTACTGTATGGGATGTTGATACTGCTAATGGAGGACACATGGAAATAAATCCTCAAACATATTATATTTGTGTGGGGAATGATGCAACCGTTATTTTTCAAGATATAAGTACTTTTAATTGTGTCCCGCCAGTAGAACAAGATAATCCGAATGAAACAACCCGTTGGACACAATGGATATATGGAACAGATTATACAATATCAGGAGTACTAATTGATGGGCAAAGTGTTTCGTTTCCCGATACTGATGCCGTAGTTCCTATTACGCCTACTCCTGTATGGAGTCCTCAACCCCCAAATGAATACAGCTTACCTATATATGTGCCGCCAACAGCTACGGTAGGACAATATTTTGAAGTAACTTTGAGGAATTGGAACTATTGCAATCCTTATGATGATCCTTCTATCCCAGGACCCCCTGCTGATACTATTAACGGAGATTATCCTCCTGTTACAACTACTGCCCGTATAGTAATTGTTCCATTACCTGATGCTACCATAGATACAGCAGGACCTTTTTGTAGTAATGATACCCCCGTAAACTTAACAGCAGCTACTTCCGGAGGTTCTTGGAGTGGAGATGGTATTACCAATGCAAGTAGTGGTACATTTGACCCGTCAGTAGCAGGACCGGGACTACACACAATACATTATACTGTGAGTAATGCTTACGGATGTTCCAATAGTGATTCCATTCAACTTCTTGTTTACGATATTCCACATCCAAATATTTTGCCGAGCAATCCTGCAACTGTATGTCCGGGATATAATTTGCAGTTAGATGGTAACCCTTCTACAGGAGACGGAAATATAATATCTCATTTGTGGAGTGGAGATGTAGGGAATCTCAATGCTACAAATATACAAAATCCCATATTTAATTCTTCTACGGGTGGAGTGTATTCATTAACATATACAGTAACGGATGATAATGGTTGTAGTAGTTCTGCTCCACTAACCATAACTGTTTCTCCTGTAGTAGTCCAAATAATGCCTACCCCTGCCGATCCCTGTGTGAATGAAGATTTCCAATTGTTTGGAAATGTATCAGGAGGTAACGGAACATATACTTCTTTTATCTGGACAGGAGAAACTGTTCCGTTAAACTCAACAACAGTACAAAATCCAGTATTTAATTCTTCCGTTATTGATACTTTCGATTTGGCATTGAGTGTAACTGACGGGAACGGATGTGTTGGAATAGACAGCACATCTGTCATAGTTTATCCTTATCCTACTCCTTATGCTGGAGAAGATGATAGTGTATGCGGACTCTCTGCTGTATTGAATGCCACACCTTCTATTGGAATAGGGAATTGGTATTTACTTTCAGGACCAGGAAATGCATCCTTTACAGACAATAGTAATCCTAATACAACTGTAACTGTAGATACTTATGGTGTTTATAATTTTATTTGGAGAGAAATAAATGGCTCTCATTGTGCTGCAGAAGATACTGTTACAATAGTATTTATTCAAACTCCGTCTGCCAATGGAGGGAATGATGTTTCAGTATGTGGATTATTTTCAGAAATAAATGCTATACCAAGTATAGGAAACGGTACGTGGTCAGTAGTAGCAGGTCCCGGTAACGGGTGGTTTAATAATCCAAATTCACCGAATACTTATTTTAATGCGGATTCTTTTGGTGTTTATACGCTTGTATGGACAGAAACAAATGATATTTGTTCTTCTTCGGATACAATTACAGCTAATTTGCTTGTAACTCCTCAAGCCCATTTTTTACCTGCAAATACAGAAGGATGTCCACCTTATCCGGTTACATTTAACAATCTCACAGCGTTTGCTACCTCTTATCATTGGGATTTTGGAGATGGAGGTTATTCTTACAATAGTAATCCGAATCATATTTTTTATAATACAGGAAATTCAGATTCTATTTATAATGTAGTTCTCGTAGCCTCTAATGGAGGATGTTCCGATACTGCTTATGGAACGGTTACCGTACATCCTAATCCAGAATCTCATTTCACATTTGATAATACTCCTGCATGTAGTCCACATTCTATAACTTTTACTAACGAGTCTTATGGGGCTATGGCTTTCCACTGGTTTTTTGGAGATAGTACCTCTTTAGATACTACAGAAAACCCAACACATACATTTTACAATGATACTACATTTATTCAATATTACCATGTAACACTTGTCGCTATTTCAGAATACGGCTGCACAGATACATCAGGAAATTTCGTTACTATTTATCCCAATCCTGACATAAACTTAACTGTAGAGCCTGATTCTTTATGTTCTCCTGGAAATGCTGTCCTTACAGCCAATCCTGGATATGTAAGTTATGAATGGCATTATGGTGACGGAGTGCATGAGATTTCTGCAGAAAACCAAAAATCTCACTTTTATGCAAATTCTTCAGGTGGAGTAGAATCATATAACTTATGGGTACGAGGTATATCACAACTTGGATGTGTAGATACTTCTTTTGCAAATTTGTATGTTTTACCAACTCCGCAAGCTAATTTTTCCACAGATATAAACTCAGTATGTGGAACTCATAATTTGAGACTTGACAATAATTCTACCGGAGCCCAATACTATATATGGGATTTTGGAGATGGCACTTCGGATACAACAGATTCTACGAATCCTATTTATCATTATTATGAAAATAATTCTACTGCTCCTATCACTTTTGAAATAAGTTTGAGGGCAATAAACAGTTATGGCTGTGAAGATTCTGTTGTGAAAACATTGGTTGTTTATCCTGCCCTTACTGCTCAATTTGCATGTGATACAGTAGGCTGTTCACCTTTTACCGTAATGTTTGATAATCAAACAAACGGGAGTGTCTCGTTTTTATGGGATTTTGGAGATGGCACATCTTCAACAGAAGAAGAACCAACTCATACATATACCAATACAGGTGGTAGTGAACTTGTCTATAATGTGAGAATGATTGCGGGAAGCATGTTTGGGTGTAAAGATACTGCTTATGCCAATATTCATGTTTATCCTTCTCCACAAGCACAATTTTCTGCAACACCAACAACTATGACAATGCCCAACTCCACGGTAAATATTAACAATGAAACAGTCCCCGGAAATTGGCAATATATATGGTATTGGGGAGATGGAGATAGCACTACTGTGATGCAACCGGGATACCACACCTATTCCCAATCAGGTACATATACTATTTCATTAGTGGTATATAACGAATACTGTTCAGATACTGCTATTCAAATTATAAATATAAACGATGGCCCGCCAAATTCAAGTTTTGAAGTAGATTCATCTGAAGGTTGTGTTCCTCTTACCGTAAACTTTACAAATAATAGTACAGGTGCTAATTCTTATTACTGGAATTTTGGTGACGGTTCGTCTTCTACTGAAGAAAGTCCGTCTCATACATATTCTACGGAAGGACAATATGTTGTTCAATTAGTTGTAACAGGCAATGGTGGCAATGATATATCGGACCTCACAATAACAGTATATCCTTCTCCCACAGCATTTTTCAAGGTAGTGCCTTCGGAAGTAAGTATTCCTGGAGATGAGATAAAGTGTTATAATCAATCGGAAGGGGCAACATCTTTTCTTTGGAATTTTGGAGATAATACAACTTCTACATTAGAAAATCCCACACATCAATACACAGAAGAAGGCACATATACAATTACATTAACGGTGTGGAATGATTATCAATGTAGTGATACATATTCAGAAGAAAATGCTGTAACTGCATTAAGTGCGGGAGAAATTATTTTTCCAAATGCTTTCACCCCAAATCCCTCAGGTCCAAATGGAGGATACTATAATGACAATGACTTTTCTAATGATGTATTTCATCCTATTTTCAAAGGAGTGGTTGAATATGAATTGAATATTTTTAATCGTTGGGGAGAACTTATTTTTGTTAGCAAAGATCCCAAGATTGGTTGGGATGGCTATTATCGGGGAAAATTATGCAAACAAGATGTGTATGTTTGGAAGGTAAAAGTAAAATTTTCTAATGGTGAAATGATTGAAAAAATAGGAGATGTAACACTTTTAAGATAAAAAATATGAAACAAAAAATAGTATTTGCAATAATAATGATTTTATCTGTGAGTCTTTTTCCGCAAAACATAAAAAAAATGCAAAAAGAAGCGGATGAGCAATTTTCCTATGGTAATTATCATTTGGCAAAGCCTTTATACAATGCTATATATGAACAAGATACAGCCAATAAGGCTGTTGCCTACAAGTTAGGGGTTTGTTTATTTAATGTCTCTCGTAATAAATTAGAGGCAATACCATATTTTGAAAAAAGCACTGAAGTTAGTCCTGACGCATATTATTACTTAGGAATATTATACAGATTAAATGGGGAATTGTCAAAATCTGAGCAGGCATTTTTGAAATATAAAAATGAACATAGAGAAAAAAGTTTCACTTATCAACAAATAGAATATCAACTAAATAAAACTTATACAGCAAGAAAATTATTAAAGGATAGAAATTTGGCAAAAGTCATTTTGTTAGACAAAAACATAAATAGTTCTTATCCAGATTATGCACCGTTTATTTTACCAATAGAAGGCACTATGTTTTTTACCTCTCGCCGTCCAGGAAGTAGTAACAATAATAAAGATCCTTTGGGACTTTATTATGAAGATATTTACTATTCTGAAAGGGTAAATAAAAAATGGCTTCCAGCAAAAAATGTAGGAGCACCAATAAATACCCCTTATCATGATGCTTGTGTTGGTTTTTCAAAAGATGGAAAGTTTATGTATATTTATAGAAATGATGCTTATACAGGTGGAGATATTTATGTGTCAGAACGGATTGATAAAAAGACTTGGACCAATCCCGTTAAATTTACCGAAAGTGTAAACAGAAAAGAATCTGTAGAGTCTTCCATAACCATTACGCAAGATGAAAGAACAATATATTTTTCGAGCAATATGGCTGGTGGCTATGGAGGTAAGGATATTTATCGTATAGTAAAACTGCCTAATGGAAGATGGAGTTTACCTTTGAATATGGGGGCTTCTATAAATACTCCTTATGATGAAGATGCTCCATTTATTACTGCAAGTGGAGATGTGATGTATTTTAGTTCCAAAGGTCATAAAAACATGGGGGGGTATGATATTTTTGTTTCCCGAAAAAATGATAGTGGCGAATGGACAGAACCTGTAAATTTAGGAGTGCCTATAAACAGTGTGGCAGATGACATATTTTTTGTAACAAATCCGGAACAAACTAAAGGATATTTTTCAAGCAATAGGAAGGGTGGGGTTGGAGATATGGATATTTATATGGTAAAAATGTCGGACCTTAATAAAAAACCTATAATACTAAAAGGTAGCGTAACAACATATCAACCGTCATACCAAACACTTAAGGCAGTAATTACAATTATTGATATACAAACAAAAGAAATACAAGGAATATATAGAACTACAAAAGATGGTAAATTTATTTTGGCTTTGTTGCCTAATAGAAAATATAAAATGATTGTAGAAGCACAAGGATATCATTCTGCAACGGCAGATGTTGATTTAACTAACGGCATAAGGGATATTGACTTATTTAAAAATGTTGTATTAGAAGCAAAATGAGATTTTATAAAGTTTTTATAATATTATTTATTTCTATTTCATTTTATGCCAATGGGCAAGATCCTCAACTTACTCAATATTTCTCTGCACCCTTATATTTAGCACCATCCTTTGCGGGAAGTAGTGTTGGATCCCGTGCTGTATTAAATTTTAGAGATCAGTGGCCTGCAATACCCGGAGGTTTTGTTACTTATTCATTATCATTAGATCATAATTTCTACAAATACCG
This sequence comes from uncultured Bacteroidales bacterium, assembly GCA_964421355.1. Classification (GTDB taxonomy): domain Bacteria; phylum Bacteroidota; class Bacteroidia; order Bacteroidales; family JALTDM01; genus JALTDM01. The sequence continues at coordinate 57,673 of CAYQWX010000004.1, read as the reverse complement.
CTCAGGAGTAGGATTACTTCTTTTGAGAGATCAGGCAGGTAGTGGACACCTTGCTACCACAAACATTTCCTTCAACTACACTTATAATATAATGATAAACAGAAATTTAAATATACGTCCTGGTCTTGCTGTAGTTTATGGACAAAGAAGTATTGATTATAATCGTCTTGTTTTTAATGATCAAATATCTTTTTCTGGAACAACTCCTACTGTAGAAAGCAGATTGCTTGACAAAAAACAATATTTGGATTTTGCTTTTTCTTCTGTTGTGTTTACAAGACAATACTGGGGAGGATTTAATGTATTACATTTATTGCAACCTGATCAAAGTCTTATTGCAGAAGGAATAAGTCCTGTACCTACTACCTTATTGATATTTGGTGGAGGTAAGATTTCTGCATCTTCATCACGCTTTAATGAAAAAGAAGTATTGTTTTCGTTTTTGTATAAAGCACAAGGGAAATTTGACCAACTTGATATGGGAATATATTGGCAAAACAAACCTTTTGTAGTGGGCTTATGGTATAGAGGATTGCCAATTAAACGATATGCTCCAGGCTATGGCAATCATGATGCAATAGCGATATTGTTGGGATATACTACCGATAAAATAAAAATAGGTTATAGCTATGATTTTACTATTTCCAGGCTTATATTAAGAAGTGCAGGTGCCCATGAAATATCTATTGCTTATGAATTTAATCAAGATCAGAAGCTCAAATCAAAAATAAGGCGGCAAATGATTCCTTGTGCGAAATTTTAGCTAATTAGAAATAAATAATAAGTCGGTTACTGATCATATCAAAATAGTTGTTTTGTAAAGAGTTCAATGAATTTTATTCTGTGAATTATATAATTCAAATTATTTAAAAAAACACTTTAATTTTTTCTGGAACCCACAGTTTCTAATGCTTTTTGGGTTAATATTTCTCCTACTTTTATTATTTCTTTTGCTTTGAAAAATTCATAAGTACCAAAAGTTTCGCGTGGCATTTCTATTAAAATATCAGGGTTGTATAGTTGTAGTGTTAGTTCGGATATCTTTTGTATCATTAGACTTGTAGTTTTATTTAACAGGTTATAATATCCTATTTTGTCCGAATTGTTTTTTGGTGTAAATCGGTCTATTATCCTAAATATTTTTTCTATTTTTTTATCTGTTGTTTCATCTTCGCTATAATTTTGTTTAGGTGGTAAAATGTTTTCGTCAATAGGCTTTCGTGAACCTACATTTACTACTACAAGCATATCATTTTTTTGTCGTTTTACTGCATTTACAGGTATAGGGTTTAATACGCCTCCATCTACAAGCAGTGTGTTGTTGTATTTGAACGGTAAAAACACTGTCGGAATAGATATAGAAGCCCTTATTGCATTGTATAGGCTACCTTGTGTAAATATTATCTCTTTGCCATTTATAATATCTGTGGCTATTGCAGTATAAGGAATAGATAAATCCTCAATGTTCTTTTCTGGTACCATTCCTGTAAGTTGTTCTATAATTTTTTCTCCTTTTATTATGCCGTTTTTACTAAATGTAAAATCCATAAGGTTAAATATATCCCGTTTGGTAAGTTTGCTTATCCATTCGGTGAATGTTCCAAGTCCGCCATCTGCATATATTCCTCCAACAAGAGCTCCCATAGATGTGCCTGCAATAGATGTGATTTTGTAGCCGTATTTTTCCAAAACATTGATAACACCTATGTGTGCAATGCCTCTTGCTCCGCCGCTTCCTAATACCAATGCTACATTTTTGGTGTTCATTTTTAGTGTTGTGTGAGTTTATTTTATTTTGTCATAGTGAGTTATAAAGTAGCCAAATTTGTAAAATTCAAAAAAGGATAAAGGAGCGTATCCTGTGTATAATGATAATTTAAGAAAATACTTTAGTAGCAAAAATAGTATTTTATACCACCATAAACTTTTATGTTCTATTGCATTCTTATATTTTTGAACAATAGGTGTTTCTTCAGCAAACTCTTCAGATAATTCTATATGTTTTATGATATAAATAAGGTTTTCTATTGCTTGTTCTGTCTTTTTTACAAAATCTTTGTTTTCTTCCAACTCTCCATTGGCAACAGGATTGCCTATGTGCAGAACTTTTATTCCGTAACGTTTTAAATCGTGTGCAAACAATGTTGATTCGTGTCCGTATTTATGTAATGCTTCATTAAATTTTATTTTTTCCAATATATCTCTCCGTATCAAAAAATTGTTTGTGTCAAAAGATTCTATAGGAGTAAGTTTGCGGATGTGAGCAGGTTTAGTTTCAGATGATGTGCCATGCTTCCATCTCAAAATATTTTTTCGTGAAGAGGGTTTATTCCCATAAACTCGTCCGCCATATACTACTTCAGGATGTTCTTGCCTTATCGTTTCTACATATTTTTTGATAAAAGTATGTGATGTAATAATAGAGTCACAATCTAAAAATAGTAGATATTGGTATTTTGTATATTTTAAAAATAAGTTGCGTATTTTTGACCTACCTGCATTTTTGTTTATCTCAATGTATTTAACATTTTTTAGTTTTTGTGCAGTCTTTTTGTTTTCATGTTTTAATGTATGTATAGTAGAAGCATCATCTATTGCTACTATTTCACCATTATATTTTTCTACCTGTTTTGATAAGGTAGTAAGCAAAGTGCTTACATCAAAGTTGTATATTGGTATGCAGACAGATATCATAAGTGTTTTTTTATTTCGTTATACAGAGAATCCCTTTCTACAGGTGTGTATCCTGCATTTTTGATTAGAGTTGTTATTTCTTCTACAGTCATAGTAGGAGATTGTTCTTCGGACCCTGCCATAGAATATATTTTGGTAGTGTCATCTATTGTTCCGTCCATATCATCAGCTCCTGCAAACAGTGCAAGTGTGGCTTCTTCTTTACCCAGCATGGGCCAATATGCTTTTATGTGTTTTATATTATCAAGATATAAACGCGATACGGCAAAATTTTTCAAGTCTTCTATTATAGATACTTCGCCTATGTGAGATAATTGATTGTGTTCCTTTTTGTATTTAAGGGGGATAAAAGCATTAAATCCGTTTGTTTCATCTTGCAGGTGGCGAAGCATATGCATATGGTCTATTCTATCTTTGTATGACTCTATGTGTCCATACAATATTGTCGCATTGCTTGCTATACCGAGTTTATGTGCAATGCGATGTATTTCCAACCATTTTTCTGCTTTCCCTTTGTCTTTGCATATTTTTTTGCGTATTTCCCAGTTAAATATTTCGGCTCCTCCACCAGGAATGGAATCCAACCCACTTTCTTTTAGTATTTTAAGCCCTTCTTCCAAAGGAAGTTTGGCTTTTTTTATCATAAATTCCAGCTCGATAGCGGTAAATGCTTTTATATGAATATTAGGGCGGTGAACTTTTATTTTTTTCAAAAGTTCTGTGTAGAAATAGATATCGTGTTTTGGATGCACCCCTCCAACTATATGTACTTCTGTTACATCTTTATCATCAAACGATTCTACAATTTCTAACATTTTGTCAATAGAGTAGTCCCAAGCATCTTCGTCGCCAATATTTCTCCTATAAGAGCAAAAAGTACATCTGTAAATACAGATGTTAGTTGGTTCTATATGGAAGTTTTTGTTAAAGTAAACTTTGTCTTCAGATAATTGTTTTTTTTTGAATGTTGCTAAGTGCATTAAATAAGGGAGTTCTGCTTCGGAAAATAATGTTAAAGCCTCATCGTCGGAAATGCGTTCGTTGTTTAAGACTTTTTCAGCAATAGATATTAATGTTTTATTACCTGTTAATTGTTTAATTATTTGTGTGTCAGAATTATTCATTATTGTTATAAGTTTGCAAAAAGCAGGTCAAAGGTAAATGTTTTTTAATTAGAAAATTTATTCGTGTAGAATTATATTTGTTTAATATCCCAACACTCTTAACATAGATTTATATGTTTGTTCTTTGGCAAATAATTTTGTGACGAATTCACCGTTTTCTTTTTTATCTATCAATACATGTTTAGGAGCCGGGATTAAACAGTGTTGTATGCCTCCATATCCCGCAAGTGCATCTTGATATGCTCCGGTATGGAAAAAGCCTATATGCAAAGGAGTGTCTAATTGTGAAATGCGGGGTAAAAATATAGCATTTGAATGTGTTTCCGAATTGTAATAGTCATCGCTATCACAAGTAAGACCTCCTAAAAATACTCTTTCGTATTCTTTGTCCCAATGATTTATAGGTAAGAGCAAAAATTTTTGATTTATTGCCCAAGAGTCAGGTATGGTTGTGAGGAAAGAACTATTTATCATATTCCATAATTCTCTATCATTTTGTTTTTTCTGATTAACGATGGAGTATAGGTGTGCCATACTTTCTCCTACTGTAAAAGAGCCAAACTCAGTAAATATATTTGGTTCGGGTACTCCAGCATTATTACATACAGTTTTTATTTGGTATATAATTTCTTCAATCATGTATTCGTAATCATACTCAAAAGAAAGAGAGTTTTTGATAGGAAGACCACCACCGATGTTGAGGAACTCCAGTTCAGGTTCCATCTTTTTAAGTTCTACATATAGATTTACTGCTTTTGATAATTCGTTCCAGTAATATGCAGTGTCCTTTATTCCCGTATTTATAAAAAAGTGTAACATTTTAAGTTTAAAGTGTGGGTGGTTTGCTAACTTTTGTTTATACAGAGGAATAATATTTTCATAACGGATGCCAAGTCTGGAAGTATAAAACATAAACTTGGGTTCTTCTTCAGTTGCAATGCGGATACCCAGTTGCAAATTATGATTTTTGAGGTTATCTAAATAAAAGTTAACTTCTTCCATGTTATCTAACACGGGAATTACATTTCCAAAACCGTTCTTTACTAATCGTGCAATATTCTGTAAATATTGCTCTTGTTTAAAGCCATTACAAATAATATATCTGTCTTTAGGTAAATAACCTTCTTTGTGGAGATTTTCCACTATGTTGATGTCAAAAGCCGATGATGTTTCTATATGAGTATTGTTTTTTAATACTTCTTGTAGTACAAAAGAAAAATGAGAACTTTTGGTGCAATAACTATAAAAATATTTGCCTTTATAATCAACTTTTGCCATAGCTACATTAAAAAATCTACGAGCTTTTTGTATCTGATGGCTTATTTTGGGAAGATAAGATATTTTTAGTGGAGTGCCATATTGCTTTATTATATCCATAAGCGGAATTTCATTAAATAACAATTCGTTGTCTTCTACTCTGAATTCTTCTTGGGGGAAGTCAAATGTTTGTTCTATCAGATCTATATATTTGTTTTTCATGTTTTACAAAAATTACTTATGGTTTATAATTGCAAAAATAAAACATTTATCTTTGTGCTGCTTTATTATTTAACTTATTTAGATTGTAAAGTTTTGATTGATCTAAATGAGTTACATTAAGTGGAAATTGTATAACTAATAAAAATAGATTAACTATGAAAAAAGAAATTACTTTAGCTATTATCAAACCAAATGCAACAGAAAAAAGAGCTACAGGAAAAATAATTGATATGATTCTCGGAGCAGGGTTTGAAATTAAGGCAATGAAAATGCTTCATTTAACTAAAAAAGAAGCAGAAGGATTTTATGAAGTGCATAAAGATAAGCCGTTTTTTGACGGACTTACAAATTTTATGAGTTCAGGACCAATAGTTGTAATGGCATTGGAAAAAGAAAATGCAGTGGCAGATTACAGGAAATTAATAGGTGCTACTAATCCTGCAGAAGCTGAAGAAGGAACAGTGAGAAAACTTTTTGGAGAAGATATAGAAAGAAATGCTGTTCACGGGAGTGATAGTCCAGAAAATGGTATAAAAGAAGTTTCTTACTTTTTCTCAAAATTAGAATTTATATAAAAAGTTGTAGGATAATAAAAAAAGATTATTTTTGTGATAAATAAAAATAACAAAATTATGAAAACATTAAGAAATTTAGCATTATTAAGTTTAGTAGCCTTTATGTTTGTTGGTACAGGTTGTAAAAAATACGAAGAAGGTCCTACTATTAGTTTTAGGAGTAAAAAAGCTCGTGTAGTAAATGATTGGCATGTGAAAAAGGAGTATAAAAATGGCAAAGATGTAACTGATGATAATTTGGATTTGTATTATTTGTTTGAAGACGATAATACAGGAAAAATAACACATATTATACATTCCGGGTTAGGAGATATTACTTCTAACAATAATTTTAAATGGGATTTTAATAGTGATAAAACGAAATTGATAATAACTTGGTTGGATGATGATGGGAATCCCGATGGCACAGAAGAATATACCATTTTAAAATTGTATGAAAATGAGATGTGGTGGAAATATCAAAATGGAGATGATACATATGAATATCATTTAGAACCTAAATAAAAAGTATTTATTTTTTAAAGCCGCTGATTTTCAGCGGCTTTTTTTGTTGTAGGCAAAAAACTTTAATTATAAAAACAATCCTTTTTACCAAAACTTCAACGCAAGTTGAATATATTGTTATATTTGCAAAATTGAAAAAAATACAAAATAAGTAATGTTTTTTGAGTGGAAAAAAGAATATGAAACAGGTATTGAAAAAATAGATATTCAACACAAAGTCATATTGAAAATATTAAACGAATTATATAGGATTATTGTTGAAGAACAGCAGGTTGCTATATTAGATGAAATATTAGATGAATTGGTAAGTTACACAAAATATCATTTTTCAGAAGAAGAAAGGCTATTTGAGCAAATTAATTATAATAACGAGATAAAACACAAAGCCGAACACCGTATTTTTTTTGAAAAAATACAAAAATTTATAGAAAGAAAAGAAAAGGGGGAGGATATTGTTTTAGATTTAGTAAATTTTTTAGCTAACTGGTTAATTGATCATATATTAGTCTCTGATCAAGGTTATGTTTCCTTTATAAAAGAAAATTCTATTAAGTTAAATTAAGTATAGAATGAGACGCTTTTATTTTATTTTTCTCTTATTTATTCCTTTTACATTATTCTCTTCTACAATAGATAGCCTAAAAAACATCTTACAATCCAATAAACTACAGAGTGATACAAGTAAGGTAAATGTATTATTAAAGCTATCATATATTTATCTGGAAAGAGATTTAGATTCTTCATTGTATTATATACAAAAAAGTTTTGATATTGTTTCTAGAAATAGAGGACCTGCAATTTTATACAAATTACATAAACGAAGGGGTGTTGTTTATTATTACAGAGGAGAATACCCAAAAGCGAATCATGATTTTCATAAAGCATTGGAATATGCATCTATGTTAAAAGACAGTTTGTTTATAGCAAGTATGGAATATTTAATTGGAGCAACTTATGATAGCCAAAATCAATATGATATAGCGGAAAGATGGTTCAAAAAGGCTTTAAGTTTAGCAAAACATAATAATTATGAAAAAATAATAGGGAATTGCTATAACGGTCTGGGAATTATTTACAAGAAAAAAGGAGAATTTGAAAAAGCAATTGAAAATTATCTAAATGCTTTAAAAATTGCAGAAAAAGATAACAATAAAGAAGAAATCCTTAATTTGTATAATAATTTAGGTGTTTTATATAAGCAGCAGAAATTATATAATAATGCATTACCTTATTATAAAAAGGCTTTGTCAATTGCACAAAAAAATAATATTGTAAAATACAAAATCAATATTTATAATAATTTAGGTGTTATTTTTGAAGAAATAGGAGAACCCGATACAGCTTTATTTTATTATCATAAGGCTATCCAAATTGCTGTAAAATTAAAAGATAGAGAAGGATTATATATCACTTATATCAATATAGGGAATTTATACAACAAAATAAAACAACTTGATAAAGCAGAAAAATATTACAATAAAGCAATATCATTATACGACAAAGAAGAAAAAAAAGAAGGGCTTGGAGTAGCTTATAATTCTCTTGCTAATTTATATCTCAACTATGCTATGCAAAATAACCTTCCTCCAAAATTACGAAATAAATATTTTGAAAAGGCTATTCATTTTGCAAAAATAATATATGAATTAGCAGATAATAACGGTAATGTTGCTTATAAGGCTTCTGCTGCAAAAATCTTATCAGATGCTTTTGGACACCTAAAAAAATATAAAAAAGCATGGAGGTATGCTACTGAATACATTTCTATACAAGACAAATTATATGATTCTAAAAAATTGGCTATTATCAGAAATATAGAGGGAAAATATAAAGAAGAAAGGAGCAAATTAATAATAGAAAAATTAAGAAAAGAAAAAGAATTATATGAAGTAAAAGCAAAAAAACAAGAACTTAAAGCTAAACTGGATAACAGACAAAAATTATTTGCACTTATTATAATTACATTACTTATAATTATTATTACATATATGTTAATAAACATAAGGCGTACACGCAGGTTAAATAAAAATCTAAAAGAAAAAACACAAAAACTTAAGCAAGCGTATATGCATAACATAAAGCAAAATATAGAAATACGTACCCAAGCAACTCAAATAGAAAAACAGCAAAAAGAACTTAAAAAAACATTATTAAAACTAAAAGAATCGGAAGAGGAATTACAACAACAGAATGATTTATTAATGTCAATAAATATTAAAGTAAGTGAACAAAAAATAAAAATAGAATCTCTGCTGAAAAAATATCAGGATACTATAAAGCATATGAATGATGTATATATACGTACTGATTCTTATTTTAGATGTATAGAAACAAGCCCTTCTATAAAAAAATATTTGGAATTGGATTCAGAAAATGAAATAATAGGTAAACATATTGCCTATTATTGGGTTATACCTAAAGAAGTATTAATAGAATTAACCCAAACCATAAAAGCAGAAGGTAGTATCCTTAACTATATGATAGTGTATAAAACAAAGAAAAATAAATTAAGATATGCCAGATTTAATGCTCGTGCAATATTTGATAAATATAATAACTTCAAAGGAGTAGAAGCCTTGGTTTATGATATTACTTCCGATATAGAATATCAAAACAAAATACAAGAATTAAATCACCAAAAAGAACTTCTTATAAACAATTTGCCTCAAGCTATTTATTATAAAGATATTAATCTCAGATATATAGAAGTAAACAAGAAATATGCTAAATTGTTAGGCAAAAGATTTAAAGAAATAATAGGGAAAACAGATGCTGAAGTACAATCTGACATAATAAAAACAGAATGCGAAGATTTAGATAAAGAAGCCCTTAAAACAGGAAAACCGATTTTAAATAAAGTGAAAAAATATGAAAACGAAGGGGAAGAATATTGGATGTCTATATCAAAACTTCCTTTTTTTGATAATAATGGAAATATTGCAGGAATAATTGGGGTGTTTGAAGATATTACAGAACGGGTAAAGCAAGAAAAAATATTAAAAATAAATAGAGAAAAAATAGAACGGGCATATAAAGAAATTACTGAAAACATTAGATATGCAAAAACAATTCAAGAGGCTTTGCTCCCCTCTGCTTCTTTAATATCTAAATATTGGGAAAAAAGTTTTGTCATTTTTAAACCAAGGAATGAAGTAAGCGGAGACTTTTATTACTTTAAAAAGACGGAAGAATATTTAATCTTTGCAGCAGGAGATTGTACGGGACACGGAGTATCCGGAGCTTTTATATCTATGATAGCAATAACAAGTCTTAATGATATAATTTCCACAAAAACAGTAACAAAAGCTTCTCAAGCATTAGAAATGCTACGATATAGGGTAAAGAGTATTTTTTATGATTTTGGAACAGAAAATAAAAACGGATTGGATATTGCATTATGCACATTAAACATAAAAAATAAAGAATTAGATTATTCGGGAGCATTTAATCCTTTGTTTATTGTCAGAAAAGATGAGATTATAGAATATAAGGCAACAAGAAATCCAATAGGATTTTATGTAAATGAAGAACCATTTGTTAGCCATATCATTAAATTAGAAGAAGGAGATAATATATACATATTCTCTGATGGCTTTATAGATCAATTCGGAGGCCCCAAAGGCAAAAAATATTCTAAAAAAAGATTGAAAGCTTTTTTAATTTCTATTAGTAAATACCCTATGGATTTCCAAAAAGAACTATTGGAAAAAGAATTTGAAAATTGGAAAGGAGAAAACGAACAAACAGATGATGTTGTTATGATAGGAATTAAGATATAATCTCTTCTCTTTCCACTATAACGTAAAATTCTATCAAAGGTATTACTAATCCTTTAACCAAGGAACATACTTTTTATCATCTCCCAATATATGACCTTTTAACCACTTTTGTAAAAAGGTAAAAATCTTCATAGTTAACAATTTCGGATTTTTATTATAAGAATCAACAAAATTATTTATTTCAGTTACAAAATTGGCATGAATAGCCTTATGTTCATCTATTTGAGGGTACCCTTTTTCCTTAAATAGTTTTTCTTCGGTATTAAAATGATAAACTGTATAATCCTTTAATTCCGAAAGAACATCTGCAATATCTTCTTGAGAATAATCCCCACCTATATATAAAGTGTATAATTTATTTAATATATTTATAAGTTTTTTGTGCTGTGCATCTATTGTCTTATTATTTACACTATACAACACATCACTCCACACAAATAATTCTTTAATTGTATTTACATTACCCATAGATAGTTTTTTGACAAAAGTAATCAATAATTTTCATACTAATAACTTTTCGTTAGTCAAAAAAATTTTTACATATAATTTTTTTTTACTAATATTGCAAAAAAACATGCCTTATGAGAAAAAAAATATTGTTTTTTATGGTTTTGGGAATGTTTTTTACAAGTGGATATTCCCAGTCATTGTTAGTTTCTGATGATAGTACCTATTCTGCCTCTTCTAATGCCATTTTTGAAGTATATACAAGTAATGGAAATAAAGGAGCGTTGTTGCCGAGAGTTACCTCTGCTCAGCGTAATGCAATAGCTACTACAAGTAGTGATGCGGGACTTACTGTCTATGATACTGATACTAAATCTTATTGGTATTGGGATGGTACACAGTGGGTAGATATGGCTGCCAACTGGAGACTGACCGGAAATCAAGGAACTGATCCATCTAATAATTTTTTAGGAACCACTGATAATGTATCATTGTCTTTTAGAACAAATAATGCAGAACGAGTTCGTATTTTAAACACAGGAGAAGTTGGTATTGGCACAAACACTCCTGGAGAAAAATTAGATGTTTCAGGTAATATACGAGGTTCCGGAGAATTAATTTCCACTTTAACTTCTGGATATGGTCAATTTAGAGCAATAAAAGGTGATTATGGCTTTATGATTCGTAATGACGGCATAAATACTTATCTATTACTTACCGATGCGGGGGATCAATATGGCTCTTGGGGCACTTTGAGACCATTTAGAATAAATAATGCGACAGGAGATGTTTTTCTGGCAAATGGGACTACTATTTTTAGACATAGTGATGGTTATGTAGGAATAGGGACAAATAACCCTTCTGAGAAGTTAGATGTTTCAGGAAATGTCAAATTTTTAGGAGCATTGATGCCTAACGGAAATGCTGGCACAAGCGGACAAATACTAACCTCTCAAGGTCCAGGACAACCACCTACATGGGAAACACCTGCATCTATACCTTTATATGGGAATAATGCTACAAGTGTAGAATTAAACTCATTAGTTTATACAACAAACCAGTCTTCATGGGATGATATTTCGGGGATGAGTATTACTTTCACTCCCGAACATGATTATTTTTACATTTTCTCTTCGTTAGTTGCCAGATTAGCTGATAATGATGGCAATGCACAATATGGTATGGCAATGGTACATGTGAGAATCTTGGTAAATGGAACGGAAGTTGCTAAATCTGCATCAGTGATAACTGATTACGATGACCAAAACGGTGTTATAACTTCCGGCTCTGTAGCTTTTTCTGGGGTAAGAGTTCATGTAAGTGCGGGAACTCCCGTTACTGTAAAACTCCAATGGCAAGCCATAATTTTAGCAGCGGCATCTCCATGGAGAATAGAAATAAATCCTACTTTGACAAATGTTGCAGATCATTGTGTGTTGACTGTATTCGACTAAAAAAAATAATATTATGAAAACACTTTTTGTAATTATATTTATGAGTATTGTTTTGTGTACAGAAGCCCAAACGGCAAATCCTAAAAATAATCACTTTATAAAGAAAAAAGAGCAAGGTGTTGAGTTAATAAGCATAGAAAAACTTAACAGACATCTCGTTAAAAGACCCAAAAAAGGAGAAAAGATAAAATTGAAATATTATTCTAAAAATTCTACTCTATTTAAGGAAGAAGAAAAGAAAAGAAAGAAAAAAAAATCTAAAAATTAATAATTTAAGATTTAATTTATTTATAAAAAAGCTGCCTTTTGTACAGGTGGCTTTTTTGTTATAGATTTCCCGAAAAAAAAATCAATTAACTTTGTAAATAAAAAGATCAAAAGTGGTAGTAAACAAATCGGAAATAATCCCCTTACCTTTGTGGAATAAAGATTTTTCTTTTATAAATAAACCCTTCTTGATTGCAGGACCTTGCAGTGCAGAAAGTGAAAAACAACTCTTGGATACTGCTCAAAAAATAAAAGAACAAAATATTGATAATATAATTTATTTTAGGGCAGGACTTTGGAAACCACGAACACGTCCTGATTCTTTTCATGGAGTAGGCGAAAGAGGAATAGACTGGTTAGTAAAAGTAAGAAACAAGTTTGGATTTAAAATTATAACGGAAGCAGCAACACCGCAGCATCTGGAAATGCTACTTAAAGCAGGGATAGATGCTATTTGGGTAGGTGCAAGAACCACGGTTAATCCCTTTTCTGTACAAGAACTGGCAGAAGCATTAAAAGGTGTGGATATCCCTGTTTTTATTAAAAATCCTATAAATCCCGACATTGAATTATGGATAGGAGCTATTGAACGCATAAACAAAGCAGGAATAAAAAAAATTGCTGCCATACATAGAGGTTTTTCAAGTTACGAAAAAAGCAACTACCGTAATGTGCCACAATGGCAAATTCCTATTGACCTTAAAACATATATTCCTGAACTTACTATATTGTGTGATCCCAGCCATATAAGTGGAAACGCAAAATACATTTTTGAAATATCCCAGCAGGCAATGGATTTAGCATTTGACGGACTGATGATAGAAACACATATAAATCCGCAAATGGCATTAAGTGATGCAAAACAACAAATTACACCAACTCAATTATCCGGAATCTTAGCTAAATTAATAATACGACATCCTAATAGTATAGAACCAAAATCTCAATATGAATTATCAGAATTGCGAAGAAAAATAGATATGATAGATGATACTTTGTTAAATAGTCTGGAACAAAGGTTAAAATTAGTAAAACAAATAGGTAAAATAAAACAAGAAAATGATATAACTATATTGCAGAGCGAACGGTGGAAAGAGATAATAACCAAAATACTGAATAATTCGGAGAAGAAAGCACTAAACAAAGATTTTGTAATAAAAATATTTAAATTTATTCATCAAGAATCAATAAAAACTCAAGCACAAATAATGAATAAAAAAGTGCTAAACAAAAGCAGTGAAAACAGCAGTGATAAACAATAAATTATGTGTAAGCATATCCGATAAATCAATAAATTTTGCAAAAAATAAATTTTGGGATAGTCGTTTTTTATTGGAATTGAGGCTTGATCTAATGTCTTATAAACATACAAAAGATTTTTATGCTTGTCCTGCTTATATCATTATTACTTGCAAAGATAATAATGAAAAAAAATGTCTGTCTATTTATAGAGATTTTATAAAACACAAAAAACCTTTTGCTGTCGATATAGAATTTAATTACCTGAAAAATACGGAGTGGAAATTATTTTTTGATTTTATTAAGAATAATAACATTAAATCAATACTCTCTTTTCATAACTATAACAATACTCCTGACTATAAAGAATTGGCAGATATTTATAAACAAATATTTTCTGCAAAATCAGATTTTATAAAAATAGTTACTACAGGACAAACAATAAAAGATTTGCAAATTATAGAAAAATTGTATGACGACACAAATGATAATAATTTAATTGCATTTTTAATGGGATACAAAGCATTAGAATCAAGAATTAATGCTATCAAAAAAAATGCTCCTTGGATATATGTAGCACCAACACAAGATATAACAACAGCACTAAATCAACCGGATTATTATACGGTAAAAAAACTTTTGGAAACAATATGAAACGATTTGCAGTAATAGGCAATCCCATAAAACATAGTAAAAGTCCACAGATTTTTACTTACTGGTTTGAGCAAATGAAAATAAGTGCTAAATATTATCATCTTGAACTTGATAAAAATATTGATGTTTCAACTTTTAAGGCTTATTTGCAAAATTTAACAGGTGCTAACATTACTGCACCTTTTAAGCATTTGGCTTACCTTATGGCAGACAAAAAAGATGAAATTGCCCAAGCTACACAAGCAGTAAATACAATAATAAACAACAACGGAATACTTTATGGATACAACACTGATGTATATGGCGTAAAATATGCTTTGACGGATATTGTTTTTGATAGAGTTTTAGTATTAGGAGCAGGCAAAGCTGCTACCGCAGCAATATATACATTAGTATTACAACGAAAAAAAATAGGTGTTTTTAATAGAACTATGTCAAATGCAAGCAAAATCATTAATTTGTATAATTATAACAACCTGTCTTATATAGATAAAGACGATTTCAATATATTTAATCCTGATTTAATTATCAATACCATACCAGATAATCAATTTGTAAAAAGTATTGTAAAAAATCATTTAGATTTGTTTGCAAATACATATTTTTTGAATGCTATTTATCCTATGCCATCTTATGTGAAATTGCTAAATACAAATAAATACATACGCGGAGAATACTGGTTAATAGGGCAAGCAATAAGCAACTTTCAACTTTTTACAAGAAAAAAACTTCCTTCAACATTAGAGACAAAAGTATTTGAACTAATTTTAGAATAAATAGAGTTGTTTTAGGTTTTATTTTTTTGATTTATTGCACGGATTCCAAAATTTTTTATCAAAGTTTATTACCTTATCATCTTTTACCGTTATTCCTTCGCTCTCCAAAAGTTCCTGCATAAAAGTAGGTGTTGGAAAATATTTTTTCCCTGTTAAATATCCATTTCTGTTTACTACTCTGTGGGCAGGTATAAATTCCGTAGAACTTATGGTTTTGTTTAATATCCATCCTACTGCTCTTGCACTTGCTTTCATGCCAACACATTCTGCAATAGCACCGTAAGTGGTTACTCTACCATCGGGAATTTGTTTTACTATTTCTATAACTTTTTCAAAAAAAGTTTTCTCCTTCATAAATATTACTATTACAAAAATTCGGGACAATAATATTGTAATGATTTTTTGGGTAATTCTTTTACAGGACAAATACGGTAAACCATAGATAATTCTATCGCTCCCTTTCCTCCACTTGCTACTTTGAGTTTAGATATATTTATATCATAACTGAATCCCAAAGTGAAATTATTGTAATCCATCCCCATTTTAAGCACAATAGCATCTCCCATACGCAGCCAACTTCCCACATACACATTTCGTACTACCATACTTGGCAAAGAGTGCTTAAGCAACAGTCCAAAGTTATGCTCACGTAAGCGTCCTTGTTTATACAAATAATAGAAAGGATACAGAATATTACTTGAGTTTATGTTCCAATATCCTTTTAAGTACCAATTTAATCGGGTATATAATCTGGTATCTTTATCTCCGTAAAACTTTTGTTTAGGAGAGTTTATGTGATTTAATGAAGCCCCTACATCTATTCGGTATCCTTTTATACGAAATACCGATAATGCTCCCAAAGAAAAATCTACAAAACCAAATGCATTTCTGTCAAAATGTTCACCCGAAGGCAAGTTGGGATCATAATAATCTCCATTGAACTGACTGCCAAAATGTAATTTATTAAAGTTAATGCTACTTCTGGAATAAGCCATACTCAATCCCAAAGATAAATGTTTAATAATTTCGGATTGAAAGTCAAATTTGTAGGACCCTAATAAATCTATGCGAGTTGTAGTAAATTCACCATCTCCGGCTTTATCGTTCGATAAAATTATACCTACTCCTGCATCATGTCCGTTGAGCCATTTATATCCTGAAAGTTTCTTGTCTGCTGCAGCAGAAAAAGTTACATAAGGCACTGTAACAGCTGCCCACTGTGACCTGTGGTTCAAAAAAGCCCTAACATCACAACCTTCTCCTGTATTAGCAGGTGATAGATATAATGGAATAACATCATTTTGTGAAAAATGAATATCTTGTGATACCCCTTCTTTATAAGAAATTAAAACAATAAATAATATTGACAAGATACTAATACGCATTTTCAAAACTTATTACTTTAGCAAAGTAATGTTACCTTTTTTTATAAATTTCTCATCATTTATACAAGTTACTTCCAAATAATAAACAAAAACAGCAGGATCTAAAATCTTTCCCTTAAAAGTCCCGTCCCAACCATGATTTAAATCAGTGGTTTCAAATATCAATTCTCCCCAACGATCAAATATCATCAAGTGCATATTTTTTACTAATGCAGGATTTGCATATACATACAAAATATCATTTTTACCGTCCCCATTAGGCGAAAAAGCATTGGGAATATAAATATAAGGTTCTCCGCACACTATTTCTCTCACTCTTATAGTAATACTATCTACAGAAGCACATCCGTTGCTGTCCCAAGCATATACTGTATAGGTTTGTGTAGAAGTAGGATAAACGGTAATATTAGAGCTGTTACCTCCAGATACTCCCAACGGGTACCATTGGTAATTAAAAATATTACTATCATTGGCAAAAACATGTACCTCTGTGCCAGGATATACATTATTTGTATCACTCCATACATTTATACCCGGTTCTATATGGTCATTGCCTACATGTAAATTAAGTGTGTCGGCACATCCATTTTCATCTACTACCGTTACAGAGTAATCACCTTCACAGAGATTTGTTAAATGGGTAGAAGTATCTCCTGTATTCCACATCAAAGAATAAGGGTTATGAAATCCTGATAATTCTACCGAAGCTGTTCCCAAACATTTTCCCGTACAAGGTTGATTGGTTGCTTCGCCACTTAAACTAACATTATAAGAACTGTCGGGCACATTTACTTGTAGCACTACAGGACAATTATTTGCATCTGTAATAGTCAAAATATAAGTGCCTGCTTGCACATTGCTTATATTTGAAGTTGTTGCCCCGTTGCTCCATTGATATGTTACAGGTAAACTTGTTCCCGTTACATTTACCTCAGCACTTCCCATATTGCCACAAATCATTGGAGACACGGAAGTGGTTATATTTAATGGTTCCGGAATGGTTATTTCTCTATAAATAGTATCTTTCATATTACATGAACCAGAGTTGGAAGCTACCAACATTACTGTATATGTTCCCGGAGTAGAATAATAATGCGAGGGACTAGCATTTGTGTCAAGCGGTGTTCCATCCCCAAAGTTCCAAGAATAAGATACTGCATTATGACTATTATTTTGAAAGTGTATTGTATCTCCCGGACAAATATGAGGAACATTAAATTCTGCCGTAACTATATCATCTACAAAAGAAAATTCAAATACTGCATTGTTACAATTTGATGCATTGTTGCTAGTGGACCAAACATTATTCGGATAAGTGGGAAAATGCTGACACCCACCACAACTTGCACATGCTGCTTGACAAATATTTCCTCTTTTATTGAAACGGCTTGTGCCACCGTCCACATGATCGTGTCCACTATAACCACATGAAGAATAATGATATTCTCCAAAATAAGTGGCATAATCCAAATAGGTAGCATCTCCGTCCATTACCATTAAATAAAAATCTTGTCCGTCTGTACTATCTCTATATGCATTTGATGTAATAGGCATATTTTTAGTTCCTTGTATAGTATCCCATGAAGTTGTTGATATTGCCCATTCTCTGCCCCAACCTGATAAATAAATACGGTTACATACATCTATTTCAAAAGCAGTAAGTGAGATATTAGGTCTTCCATTTCCTGAACCTATAGCAGTACTCCAAATTAAGGAATCTAACAAAGGAGTAAACTTAGAAATGAATTGTCCACTATTAGGATTGGAATATACCACATTATGAATAAAAGCATTACCTCCTGCTTCGGTTTGACCTGCTACATAAGGGTGATTTTGCTTATCTACACGCACAAAATATATTTGATCATAAGCCTGTGTACCATAATAAGTAATAGCATTTAATGTGCTTCCGTCTGCCTTTATACAGGCAATATATCCATCTACTTTCCCCGAAAAATAACTATGATACGAATTTACCATTACAGGTAAATTAGTGGACTTTGTTCCTCCTGCTACATATACATCTCCATTATTGGCTAAATCTACCGAATATAATGCATCATCATCATTCCCCGATATGTACCCGCTCCATACCAAAGATGAAAAATCAGGACTTAATTTTAATGCTATACCTTCTTGTTTGCCTCTATACCCATTAGAGAAACCTCCTACTTCAGGAAAATCTGCCGAAAAGGTAGTAGATGCAATATATACATAATCACTATCATCAACGGTTACTTCTCCTCTGGCTCCATCGGCATAATTATAGTACAAACTTGTATCCGCTCCACCCATTATAAAATTACTATTACCGTAAGAGTTTCTAAAATTAAATCCATCATTGGCACTCCCTCCAATATATGTAGAACTCAATAAATTAGCTCCATCTTCGCTTATTTTGGCAACATATATGTCAGTTCCGTTTTGGAATACTATTACATTGTCATAAACTACACTATCGCCTCCATTAAAAGAATTGTCATAAGCTCCATTTGTAATAGGAAAATCTGTAGAACCGGTTACTCCCATTACAATCAAATTATCATTTTTGTCAACAACCAAACTGTGCGGTAACTCTTCACTATTTGCACCACCAAGATAAGTAGCGTATAATCTTTGGGTTCCGTCTTCGTTATATTTTATTATTCCGATATCGCACCCATACTGGTAATAACCACTTGAATAACCATGACCTCCTGCAAAATTTACTTGGAAAGCTCCCTGAGAGGTAGGATAACCTGTGGAAAAGACAATTCCGCCAGAGTACACATTATTTTTGCTGTCGTATGTTGCCGTGAAGCCCCAATTATCTGCAGTAGAACCACTATAAGTGGAAAATATTAAATATGGATCAATTATAATAGGCAGTTTTTTATCTACTACATTATATACTTGAAACTCTACAATATTGTTTTTTTTCAATACATATTTACAGCCTATTTGTACTCGCTCTCCATTTATCATTTGATAAGCATAAGGTAGAGGCTCGGTAATTGTATTCACAGAAGTATGTATTATTAAATCTCCTTCTTTGTTTAATTCTACTTTGTTAGCATATTTTATCTTATATTTAATGTTTCTAACGGCTTTGCTGTTTAATGCTATGTATTCATATTTTATAGTGTTTCCATCTGAATAAAAATTAATATTTACATCTTTAAATACATTTTTATAAGAAAGTTCATTGTAGTGAGGCACATGAGATTTCCATTTTTTAGGATTATTTCCAATAAAAAAATTGAGATAATCATCTCGTTTGTCAGTAGGAACAATACGACAGGAGTCTTTTTTGTTTAGAAACTCTACTACAAATGAATGTAAATGTAAAATTCCTGTGAAATTAGAAGTAAATTCATTGTGTGCATGAGATTTTGCAACAT
This sequence comes from uncultured Bacteroidales bacterium, assembly GCA_964421355.1. Lineage (GTDB taxonomy): Bacteria > Bacteroidota > Bacteroidia > Bacteroidales > JALTDM01 > JALTDM01. Next base: position 37,916 of record CAYQWX010000004.1, on the reverse strand, counting down.
CTTCCCGTTTCACAAAATTATATACTATGGAATCATTAAAAAAGAACGCTGCACCATAAGTTAAATTCTTTTTGTACAAAAACGGTTCTCTCCACTGACCTCTATTTTCCATAAAAGCATTTTGAGAAAATAGATTTTCTATTGGAAATAATAAAGTAACGAGAAATAGATATATGTAAGTTTTTATTTTCATTCTGTTTTTGTCCCAAATCTTTACAAAATTAAGTATTATTTTTTCATTTATACTTATTTACAATACTTTTAGTTGCTAAAAAATAATATTTTTGTGCAACCTTTTTGCTTTGTTGTCGTATAGTTATATCCGCTCTGATAAATAATGGGGCTGACCAGGTTTTTGACAGGTATAAGGAGAATATGCCTGCATGCCGGGTGATTGCCGTATCATCCCGTAAAACTGATCGGCAAACACAATAATTGGCGAAGGCAATTTCGCGCTCGCTGCCTAATCCACAAGGTGGATAAGGCTTAATCTCGTGTCAAGGACGCGGGACGGGCTGCCACCGCATAAGCCTTGCCTGATGACTTATGCTTATGGTGGTACTACCGTAAAGTCAGGCTTATCTTTGCCATTTGCTCCGGTGGCAAAGAAACATTTTTGGAGCTATGTTGCAAATAGGCTTGTCAGTTTGCCGGTTTGCAACAGAATACGCAAAAACTGACTAAGCATGTAGAAGGCATATTCAAATTATGCTTGGACCGGGGTTCGATTCCCCGCAGCTCCACAAAAACTAATTACACAAATATTGTAAGCATTAGCATTGTAACTTGTTTATACCAAATAAATAATGACTACCGCTATTAAGTATTAACAATATATTTATTTTTTAGTTAAGATGATTTTTTATATTTCCTTTTTAACTTCTTGCTGAAATATACTCGCAAAAAATAAAGTATCTTTGTAAAAATTTTTTTAATTATAAAAAAACTAAATGGCAAAAAAGAGAACAAATAAAATTGATAAAAATAAAATAGCTTTCTTTTTAGGTGTAACTTTTATAATTTTTTCCACATATCTTTTTTTTGCTTTTTTTTCTTATTTATTTACTTGGAAAACAGATAATATAGAGTGGGTAAATGTATTTTCTGGACATCAAATTACAGTAGATAATATTACCGGTAAACTAGGAGCATTTTTGAGTTATAAGCTTATTACACGATTTATAGGAATTGCAGCATTTGGCATACCTTTTTTGCTATTGCTAACAGGACTTAATCTTTTAAAAATAAAAATCTTTTCATACAAGCATACTATAACTGTTACTACTGTTATTATGATATGGTTATCTGCCGTATTAGGATATGTAGATTTATATATAGCTAATAAAGAATTTTTATTGGGAGGTTTTTATGGTTATTCTCTCAATTTGTGGCTTTCATCTTTTGCAGGACATATCGGAACTATTTCACTATGGGTTTTATTTTCATTTATTTTACTTGTTAATGTCCATACTCCTTTGTGGAATAAAATATACAGCTATTTTTATACTTCCAGTGGAAATATAGATGACAAAACTCCAATAGAAAAAGAAACTACTACTTCAAAAATTGTAGTAGAAAAACAACCTGATGAAGCATTTGAAATAAATGAAGGTGAGTACAAACCTGATATTACGAATACAGAAGAAACAATAGAAGTAATAGATAAGAAAGAATCTACTTCGGATATTAACGGAACAAATAAAAAAGCAGAAGAAACTGATTTTGAGATAAACATATTGGAAGATGAAAAAATAGAAGTGAAAGACGGTGACCATTTTACCGTAGATACAATGTTTGACCCAACATTGGAATTATCCAATTATAAATTCCCTACATTATCATTACTTAAAGATTATACGCAAGAAAATACTGTAAACGAGGCAGAAGTAAACGAAAACAAAGAAAGAATAATTGAAACGTTAAAGAATTATAATATTGAAATAGTTAAAATTTCTGCAAGTGTTGGTCCTACCGTAACAATGTACGAAATAAAACCTGCTCCTGGCATAAAAATAAGTCGTATAAAAAATCTTGAAAACGATATAGCATTAAGTCTTTCCGCCTTAGGCATAAGGATAATAGCTCCTATCAGAGGTAAAGATACTATCGGTATAGAAGTGCCAAATAAAACTCCTCGTATAGTTTCTATGAAATCACTTATTGGTTCTAATCTTTTTCAAAAGATGGAAGCTGAACTGCCTGTGGTTCTCGGAAAAACTATTTATAATGAGATATTTACCTTTGATTTGGCTACCTTACCTCACTTGTTGGTAGCAGGAGCAACTGGACAAGGAAAATCTGTAGGACTAAATGCAATAATAGCATCGCTCCTTTATAAAAAACACCCCACACAACTTAAATTAGTACTGATAGACCCCAAGCAAGTAGAGTTTTCTTTATATAATGATTTGAAAAAGCATTTTTTGGCAACAATAGAGGCTGATTTAGACGATTATGTAATTACCGATACCGATAATGTAAAACAAGCGTTGCTGTCACTGGTAAAAGAAATGGAAGACCGTTATCAACTATTGAAAAAAGCTAAAGTAAGAAACATAAAAGAATACAACGAAAAATTTTTTAACAGAAAATTATCTCCTGCACAAGGTCATCACTTTTTACCATACATAGTGGTAGTAATAGATGAGTTTGCCGATTTGATAATGATGGCAGGAAAAGAAATAGAAATGCCAATTGCACGTATAGCACAAAAAGCAAGGGCAATAGGTATGCACATGATTATTGCTACTCAACGCCCATCTACCAATGTGATTACAGGACTGATAAAAGCAAATTTCCCCGCACGTATAGCATTTAGAGTTACCTCAAATGTAGATTCCAGGACAATATTAGACTCTCCCGGAGCAGAAAAGCTTATAGGTCGTGGAGACTTGCTGTTCTCAAAAGGTGCAGGTTTTACCCGTATTCAATGTGGATTCCTATCTACAGAAGAAGTGGAAAACATTGTAACATTTATAAAAGAACAGGGAGGATTACCTCCATTTGTGTTGCCCGAACCAGAAGAAGAGAGTGAAGATGCAAAAGCAAGCAAATCATCTTTAGATAAATTAGACCCATTATTTGAAGAAGTTGCTTATTATGTAGTAGAAGGACAATCAGGTTCTACTTCTATGATTCAAAGAAAATTTGCCATTGGTTTTAATAGAGCCGGAAAAATTATGGACCAACTTGAAGCTGCAGGAATAGTAAGTCCTCCGGCAAACGGAAAACCTAGAAAAGTATTAATAAACAGTGTGGCACATTTGGAACAAATTTTGGAAGGATTAAAATAAAAAATAAAAAATCATGAAAAAAATATCATTAACATTTTTATTATCAATATTTTATTTATTCACCTTTGCACAACAAAGCGATTCAAAAGCATTAAAGATATTAGACAAGGTTTCCCAAAATATGAAAACCTACAAAACAATTTATGCTGAATTTGGACTGGAATTAAAAAACAGTCAAGATAATGTAAGTGATAAAAGAGGTGGTAAAATATGGGTTAAAGGCAATAAATATAAAGTAGATATGGGAAGCTCCCAAACATTTTTTGACGGAAAAAATATTTGGACATATATAAAGGAATCTAATGAAGTAAATATTAGTACTCCCGATGATGAGGATGATGAAACAATAAATCCTGCCAAGATTTTTGATATATACAAAGACGGGTTTAAAGTCCGCTTTATACAAGAAAGATTTGAAGACACACGACCTCTTTATGTAATAGACCTATATCCTACTAACAAGGATAAAGCATTTTCCCGTATCCGCCTCAAGATAGATAAAAGTAAAAATGAAATTTACGAATTTGACAGGTTTGACAAAGACGGCAACATATATCTGATAAAATTATTTAGACTTAAAAAGAATATGCCACTCAGTGATAGTATGTTTATTTTTGACAAGAAAAAACATCCAGGTGTAGAAGTTGTTGACTTGAGAGATGATGATTAAGTAAGCAGATGAAAAGTCTTATAGATTTTATATTAAGACATTATTTTGCAATATTATTCTTTTTACTGGAATTTTTTAATCTATTTCTAATAATAGAATTTAATTCTTATCAAAAACAAATATTTTATAATTTCTCTAATGATATTACCGGAAAAATATATGAAACGGTATATTCAATTACATCATATCTAAATTTAAAAGAGGAAAACAAATCATTATTAAAAGAAAATGCAAAATTAAAAAACCTGCTTACGGCAAAATATTTCCAATCAAACAATAACTTTACAGAAGCTTATTTTGAATATATACCTACAAACATTATATACAAAAGTTTAGTTTATGAAAACAATTTCTTTCTTATAAACAAAGGTCAGGTAGATGGCATACAACCAAATACCGCAGTGGTGTCTCCACAAGGGATAATAGGAGTTGTGTTCAAAACTTCACCTCATTTTTCAAGCGTTTTGTCTATACTTAACACCAAAACGGCAGTAAGTGCTAAAATGAAAAAGAATAACTATACATGTTTGGTAAAATGGGACGGTAAAGATTATAGATACGGTAAAATAGAAAATCTACCTACATATATCAAAGTATCCGAAGGTGATACAATTGTAACTTCCGGATTTTCAGCAATATTCCCACCGGGAATTCTGATAGGAACAGTGAAAAACATAAAAAAGAAAGAACAGGAAAACTTTTACGATATAACTATACGTTTTACCGTAAATTTTAAAATAATATCGAATGCTTATGTGATACATAATAGGCATAAACAAGAAATAAACAATCTTTTGCAAAACTCTACCATTGATGAATAAAGTTTATGACGAAATATTGTACAACTTCTTTATTTTATTTATTTTTCAGCTACTGGTATTCAACAATATAGTGTTTTTTAATAATTACATACCATATATTTACATTTTCTTTTTAATAACACTTCCTGCAAATACTTCTAATTTATTCCTTATCTTATCAGCATTTGTGATAGGTAGTATTCAGGATATTTTTTCAGGTACCATTGGAATACATTCTTTTGCTACCGTATTTGTTGCTTTTGTTCGCCCTGTTATATTATCTCTTTACACACCATTGTCAAAATATGATGATAACAAGTTTTTATATCCCGGTACTTATGGAATAAATTGGTTTATTAAATATTCCGTTACTATAATCATGCTACATTCTTTTGTGTTGTATTTAATAGATGCTTTTGACCTTACTCTTATTTTATCTGTTTTTCTAAAAACTTTTATAAGCACTCTTATCACATGGATATTGGGATTAGCTGTGGTTTACGGTCTTATAGAAAAAGTGAGAAAATAACCGAAAAAATATTATTTTTGCAATAATAAATTAAGTTAGAAAACTATGATTAATCAAGATATAACTCCTAATGTTTCTTCTGAATCGGGTAGATTAAATGCGGTTATTACCCATTTTCCTGGACACGAAATAGAGAAAATGACACCGTTTTCAATCAAAGAAGCATTGTATAGTGACATTCTTAACCTTAATATAGCATCACAAGAATATTCTCTTTTTAGAAAAGCCCTGCAAGCACATACACAAGTATTGGAAATACGGACATTGTTGGCAGAAAGTTTGGAAAATATCGAAGCAAAAAAGGAAATAATAAACGAAATAAAAGATTTACATCAATTAGACAATAAAACAGTATATGTCTTACAAGAAATGGATAGTTCCCAACTTGCTACTACCATTATAGAAGGATACCCTATAGAAGCAAAGGAAAACTTTTTAATTACACCTGCATATAACTTATTTTTTACTCGGGATATTGCAATAGTGCATAATGACTTTGTTCTTATTCCCAAAATGGCATCTAAAATAAGAGCAAAAGAATCTATTATTGCCAAAATTGTGTTTAAATATCATCCCAGGATAAAGGTAGATGCTTCAAAGGTATTGGATGCAAACAATTATGTTGGAAATCTGAAATTTGAAGGTGGTGATATACATATTTTCAATAAAGATATAACTCTTATAGGTAATGGTTTGCGTACCAATTGGGAAGGCATAAATTTTATTATAAAAAATACTTCTAAAAACAAAAAGCACACTTATATAGTGCAGGCACTACCTACCGAGTTGGAATCATATATTCATTTGGATATGATATTTACCGTATTATCTGATAAAGAATGTATGATATATAAACCTGTGTTTGACAATTTAAAATATAACGCCTTTGCTATAGAAGCAGAAAACGGTAAAATAATAAGTAAAATAGAGACACCAAATTTATTGACAGCTCTTAAAGAAAAAGGATTTGATTTAACACACATATATTGTGGTAATGACGATCCGCTACATGCTCCTCGTGAACAATGGCACAGTGGAGCAAACTTTTTTGCTGTGGATAATGGGAAAATATTAGGCTATAATAGAAACTCAAATACATTAAAAGCATTAGCTGCTCATGGATATGAAATAATAAACGCTGAAGATATTGATAATTATAATCTTAATAGCATTGAAAAATATGTAATTGCCTTTCCTGGCAATGAATTGGCAAGAGGAAGTGGAGGTGCAAGGTGTATGACAAGTCCGTTAAATAGAATATAAAGAAATATATGGTAAGAGAATAATTAGATATTATAATAAGCCCAATATCTTAAAACGGTCTTTTTTTTCAACATTAAAGTTATATGCTACCATTATTATTTTACTATTAGATTTGTTCATCAAAGTTTTTAAGGATTTTCTTTAATTGTTTTTTTGCACGGTGTAGTTTTGTTTTTACAAAAGAAATGCTTTCTCCCAATTCTTCGGCAATCTCTTTATAAGACATGTCTTCAAAATACCTAAGTTCCATTACTATACGGTAATCTGGTTTTAGCTTGCCAAGTAATGTTTTTACAAAAGCTGCTCTGTTGCTATCTATTAACTTTTTATCAGGAGATTCGGCTGTTTTGCTTGCAATGGAATCTAAAAAAACTCCAAATGAACCGTCTTCCTCATCACTTGATTTAAAGCGTATATGTTTCTTTTTTCGTGTGTGGTCTATTGCAAGATTAGTGGCAATAGAAAAAATCCAAGTAGTAAACGAAAATTTTTGATTGTAATTATTTATATTCTTAAAGACTCTCAAAAACGTTTCCATCACAATATCTTCGGCAACAATTTCATCTTTTACAATGTTGGTTACTGTAAAATGTATTGTCTTTTGGTATTTTTTTAACAAAATCTCAAAAGCACTATCATCCCCATTTTTTATGCGATTTATCAGTTCTATATCTTCTTGTTTATTTTGAAAAGTATTCATTATTTTATTCAAAGATTATTTATAACCACCTTTGTCCTTTATATTTGAATAATTTATTATAAATCATAGCACTACTGGTAAATACAGGTAAAAAGATATTCATAAAAGCAGATGTGAAAAATAATTTTTTTTCATCAAAATGTTTAAAGATAGGATAAAGTATAACAATATCTCCCAATAATTTCATAAAGCCTAAAAATACAACTATTTTCAATTCATTGTTACAGCATCCGCATAAAAATATTAAAAGAATTATAAAGACAGGTAAAAATAATATTCGTGAAAAAGCATCTAATGAAAGAAAAATTTTATTCTTTAATTCATACATGTGGGAAACCGAAACATGTCTCCTTTTTTGGTGAAACCATTCCCTAAAAGATTTTACCCCTTCTGTATAAACAAATGAATGAGGATGAACATTTATTTCTGTTTTGGCTATTTTTGCCACATCTTTTACAAATAAATCATCATTGCCCGATGCAATATGGTAATGGTTCTTGAACCCTCCAACTTGATAAAATAGTCTTTTTTTATATCCTATATTACGCCCTACTGCCATATAAGGATTACCGCTTATTGCCATTGACATATATAAGACGGTATTGTATATAGTATCAAACCTTTGAGCAATATTTACAAATGTTTTTTCTTTGAAGAAACCACCGTATCCAAGTATCAAATCTTTAGAAACAAACATATTTGCCATAGACTCCAACCACCTTTTACTATTTGGCTGGCAATCAGCATCTATAAATAATAAATTGTCATAATTTGCTGCTTTTACTCCAAGAAGGATAGCCATTTTTTTATGTTTGTCAAAACGTTTATTCTGAAACACTTCCGTAAATTTCAAGATAGGATATTTTGCAGACAAATCTAAAATCAGAGCCTTACTATTATCCGTGCAAGAATCTAATATTACAATTACTTCAAATTTACCTCTATAATATTGCTCAAGTACAAATGGTAAATGTTTTCTTAAATTTTGTATTTCATTGCGAGCAGGAATTATTATGCTTACATCAGGAAAACTTGTTGGATAATACGGATTAAGTGAGGTGTATTTTATTTTTTTTAAAAGAAAAAAACTTTTGTAAAATATAAAAAAGCGAAATCCAAGAAGAAATAAAAAGACAAAAAATAATATTACCGTGAAAGTATCCACTTATGTTAAAAATTAAATTTTAAGCCACCCCATCCAGATATACCTGAAAAATCTTTAGCTTGTAAATCTAACAATTCCAATCCGTACACCGTATTGTAGCGAGCACCTATCCTTACTTCTAACCACCAATTAATACTTATATCTATACCACCTTCCAGATACAATTCTGATATTTCATCACTTTTTATAGTACTTATATAAGTGTTGCCACTGTATGTTTCTTCTTTTGACAACGAAATATTACCTATTGAAAAACCTCCTTGTAAAAATGGACTTATTTTCTTTTCATCCATAAAAATATATCCAACCCCAATAGACCCATAAGTAATATTTATTTGTGAGGAAGGTATTGTATCATTAGAATAGTTTGTTTTTGATATCATGCTTCTACCTTTACCTATTATTTCTACTCCTTGTATGTTTAGCCCTCCTGCAATTTCAAGAAATGATAAATTGTCATACTTATTTGAAGGCATATATTCAGCTCCTCCAAAAAAGAAAAATTTTACTTGAGTACTGTCATCTAATAATTGAGCGAATGAAATTTGTACTAATCCTGCAAAAAGTATAGTAAGTAATAATAATTTCCGTTTCATGAAAAAAACTTTTTTGCAAATGTATAAAAAAAGGAAGTAGTAAACCTATAAGCCGGATTTTGTCTTTGCCATAGGCAAAGTTCCATCATTTGTCTAATGCGACCTACCCTCTTGCTCGGGCGGGACACCCTGATGACGCAAGTTTACTTGGTCTTGCAGCCCGCAGCCGGCACAGCCACTACCGTTACCGATAATGCTGGTAGGCTCTTACCCCACCTTTTCACCCTTACCTGCTTGTGGCAGGCGGTTGTTTTCTGTTGCCGGTACTTGCCTTCACAGACAACTCCCGTTTCGGAAGTGCGGTTCCCTTCGCTGTCCGGACTTTCCTCCCTTGATTGTGAAAAATCAAGAGCGATGGAACGGCTTACTACTTCCTTTATGCAATAATACTGCTTTTTATTGTTTTGGTTGCGTATTGTTATGTAAACATTTTTATCCGAGCCAACCTTTTTTGTCTAATGTTCGGTAACCTATGGCTTCGGCAATATGCATAGATTTAATATTTGTACTATTGTCCATGTCTGCTATTGTGCGGGAAACCTTTAATATTCTGTCGTAAGCCCGTCCCGATAATCCAAATTTATCTATTGCTGTTTTTAATAATGTATTGCTTTCTTTGTCCAATCTGCAATATTCTCTGATTAGTTTAGGTGTCATTTGTGAATTTGTATGAATACCAGGATATGTTTTGAAACGTTCTTGTTGTATTAGTCTGGCAGAGATTACACGTTCTCTTATTGTTTTGCTATTTTCTCCCGGAGTGTTAGAACTTAATTTTTCAAATGATACGGGAATTACTTCCAGATGTATGTCTATTCTGTCTAACAATGGTCCTGATATTTTATTAAGGTAGCGTTGTATTTGTCCTATTGAGCATACACAATCTTTTTCAGGATGATTATAATATCCGCATGGACAAGGGTTCATAGCAGCAACTAACATAAAGTTGGCGGGATATTGCACTGTATATCTTGAACGGGCTATTGTAATGTATTTATCTTCTAACGGTTGTCGTAATACTTCCAAAACATTTCTTTTGAATTCGGGGAGTTCATCTAAGAATAATATCCCATTGTGTGCCAAGGAAACTTCTCCCGGTTGAGGATGAGTGCCTCCTCCAATCAATGCTACATCCGATATAGTATGGTGTGGAGAGCGAAAAGGCCGTTCGGTCATTAATGATATGCCTTTGTTTACTTTTCCTGCAACCGAATGAATTTTAGTTGTTTCTAAAGCTTCTGCCAGAGACAAGGGAGGTAATATTGTTGGCATTCTACGGGCGAGCATTGTTTTTCCTGACCCAGGTGAACCTATCATTATTATATTATGTCCTCCAGCAGCAGCAACTTCCATTGCTCTTTTTACATTTTCCTGACCCTTTACATCTGAAAAATCAAGAGGATAATTATTCAAATTTTGATAAAATAATTCACGGGTATTTATTTTATACGGAGCAAGTGGCTTTACTTCTCTTAAAAAATCAACCACTTCCGTTATATGAGATACTCCATATACTTCAAGATTGTTTACCACTGCTGCCTCATTTACATTTTCAATAGGTACAATAAATCCTTTAAATCCATGGTTGCGTGCTTCTATTGCTATTGACAAAGCTCCTTTTATTGGCTTAATACTACCATCTAATGATAATTCACCCATTATCATGTATTCGGATAGTTTTTCTTCAGGTATTTCGCCTGCTGCACCTAAAATTCCTATTGCAAGAGTTAAGTCGTAAGCAGAACCTTCTTTGCGTATGTCAGCAGGAGCCATATTTATTACTATTTTCTTTTTAGGAATTTTGTAGTTATTTGTTTTGAGGGCAGAGTCTATTCGTTGCTGACTTTCTTTTACCGCATTGTCAGGAAGTCCTACTAAATAAAAATTTATTCCTTGGGTTATATTTACTTCTACCGTAATAAGTGTGGCATCTATTCCTATTACTGCAGCACCATAAGTTTTAACAAGCATTTTTAATATTTATATTTTTTTGATTCAAAGTATTTTTTACTTGCTATTAGCACCAGTATAACAATAAAGATATTAATCAAAATGGAAATAGTATCAACTTCCGCACCTATTTTATTTACTTTATCTGCTGCTTGACTTGACATAAAATAAACTACTGATACTCCTATTGCATTATTAAAAAAATGTGCAGTGATAGAAGTCAGTATATTTTTGCTCCAATAAAATAAATATCCTAAAATAAGTCCTAAAAATAAACGAGGTAAAAAAGTCATAAATTGAAAATGAATAAAACTAAAAACAAATGCAGCAAAAAATATTGCAATATGAATGTTTTTTAGCCATTTGAAAAAGAGTTGTTGGAGGACACCTCTAAACATAAATTCTTCTACTATTGCTGGTACGAGAGCTATTACCAGTATGTTGAATAAATATGTTCCAAAATTATTTGTTTTAAGTAATGTTTTGATTAGTTGTTCAGTAGATGCTTCCGATATTTTTAATGATTGTGGCAATGGTAACTGAGAATTGAATGTTGCAAGATAATTAACGAAAGGTATGGATACAATAATTACAGAAAAAGCTATTATTATAGATGATAGTGGTAAATTGTTTCTTATTTTGAGATAGTCTGATGGAGTTTTGTTTATCAAATACGGGAATAATACGGCAGGTACTCCGAATATCATTATTGAGTTTATTAGTTGTAATGTCTTTACAAAGTTAGGATGTTGTTTGGCTAACAATAACATATTTTGTAATGCAGTAGGATTACTAAGGTATATATATGAAAATAAGATGGCAAAACCTTGTGCAAAAATAAAGGAGATAGTTATTAAAAAAAATAATCTTGTAAAATGTCCTCCTATGGTTTTGGGTTGTGGAAAAATCATTATTCTTCAAATTTATAACCTACGCCTTTTACGGTTTTGATATGGCTTTCTCCTATTTTTTGTCTTAATTTGCGGACATATACATCTATAGTCCTGTCGGAAACTATTATTTCTTCTTTGCCCCATATTTTTTGAAATATATCTTCTCTTTTTATTACTTTGTTTTTGTTTTTAAGCAATAATAACAGCAACTCAAATTCTTTTTTTGGTAATTGTATAGTTTTTCCGTTCGGGAATTTTATTATCAGGTTATCCAAATCTAATGTAAATAAAGACGTGGTGACTTCATTTGTCTTTTTTTTGAGTTTGTTTTGTATGCGTGCAAGTAATACTTTGAGTTTTATCGGTTTGTTCACAAAATCATCACATCCATATTCCAAAGCGTTTATTTGTACTTCATCTTGGGTAAGTGCTGTAAGTGCAATAATTATTGTTTCAGATAATCCTGAGGTGTTTTTTATTAGTTTGCAAAGTTCCAGTCCATCTATTTCAGGTAGCATTATATCTAATAGTACTAAATCAGGTTTGTGTTTTTTTATTTTTTCGATAGCTTCTTTGCCATCAGCAGCATTTATTGTATTGTATCCTGCATGTTTTAGATTAAAATCTAAAAAAGTACGAATATCTTCTTCGTCATCTACTATTAGTATTGTTGTTGCCATATAATAATGTTATTCTACTTCTGTTTGAACTATTATTTCCAAAGCTCCTTTGTTTTCTATGTTGGAATTGTTTATCAATTGTGCTGATGCGGATGCTCCTGAAGGAGAAGTGTAGTTCCATAAATATATTTGTGGTGCTAATTTTATTGGTGCACCGTATTTTTTTGTAAACAATTTTATAGTTTTTGTTTGCAAGGTATCTATGGCTGACAAAGAATCCGTTTTTATAACTATATCAGCAGAATACAAACCGTTTTTATCAAAATTATATGCAATGTCTATTATTGTATTTTTATCATTCTTTTTTATTGTGTAATGTAAGTAATTGTCTGATATAGAATCGGGCTTTAACCCTTCTTTTTCTTTTACTTCATTTATTGTAGAATTTAGATTGATTCCTCTTACATCTCCTTTGATAGTTTTAAATACTGTGGTAAAAAGAGTTTCATTATCTTTATTGTTGCTACATCCGTTTGTTATCGAAGTGATTATTAAGATTGCGAATAAAATTTTTAATGATTGTTTCATAATGTTTTTAAAATTTAAGGTCTAAATAAAATCTTATGCCAAATTTACTAATATTAGGGTTATTAAGTTGTGTTAATCTCCATACAAAATTTACACTTATAAATTTAAATATATTTTCTATACCCAGACCTACTTCCGAATAATAATTTTTATCAGGAACAATAGATAAATCCTTATTTGATAATTTTAAGTAATGAGAATAAGATGGCAAAGGCAACAAATTTATATCTCTTGGAGAAAGTTTGCCATACAAAAATTTTCCATAAGCAGTGGTTCGCCATTTTAGTTTTTTAAGTAAAGGTATTTTGTTCAAAAACAATCCGTCGAAATAATGAAAATATGAAATACTAAGATATTCATCGCTAATAAACTCATAATAGTTCATCATATTAAAAGCACTTTTGTCCAAGTAATAAGTTTCGTTTCCTTCGTGTATTTTAAGTAAAGGGAATGGCAGTTTACCCATTATTTTACCATATTCTGAAAATATTCTACCATGTCCAAAAGGATAGAGTTTCACTTTGTATTTACCTTTTATAAGAAATTTGGAATAAGAGAAATTACTTTTCAAAAAGTTTTTAACTCCTTTTGTTAAATAAAAATCAAATGAAGGGTACTTTGACCCAAGACTTATTCTTTTGAATTTGCCAAAAACAAATTTTTCTTTGTATGCAGTATGCAAATGTATAGTGAAGTCTGTTGTTTGCAAAAAAGAATAATGTTTGGTTTCGTTACCATAGTTTAAATCAAAAGAGATACCTGGCACAGGATAAAGTTTTTGATTATTTAGAATAAAGGTGGTAGATATGCCGGGAGAAAATTCATAGGTATATGCCGCTTCATAAGTTTCTACAAGGGATAATTTATCAATAGGTCTTCGGGTAAGCACCGATTTCAATATATTGTTGCCTAATATTGTGCCAAAACGTCCTTCTCCAAGTTGCTTCATGTCATTTTGATAAGAAAAATCTAATTCTCTCCAAGGCATTTTGTTTATGTAGTAAGTAAAAGAAATACCTCCTTTTACTTTTTTGTCATAAAATCCATAAGCTAAATACGGAGTTATTCTAAAATGTTTTGAAAATTGCTCGTTAGTTCTACCCCCTATCATTATTCTTACTCCCTCTATGGGATTGTAACTTGTAACCTTAGAATATGGTCCCCATTCAAACCACTTTGTAGTATAATGTCCACTAACAATAGTGTTTATTATATCATAGTATGTTCTAAAAATAGGCATGCTTTTTATGGAATCTATCATGTGGTATATACCTGCTTCTTTTTTTGATAATTTTTCAGGACGTATTTTTGCCCAATATGCAGAATCTCTTTGTGTTGCATTTTTTTCTACATATACATCATTAGATTTTTTATATACAAAATCAGGAGGAGAGGTGTTGATTTTTATGTTTGTATATATTGTTGTTTTTTTACCAAAAAAACCCATTGCATTTTTAGGGTCTTCTACAATATTGAAGTCAACCACCAAATATTCCTTTTTTAACATCATGTGATTTTGGACACGGGTGAATTTTTGATTTATTTTAAGATTATTTACAAAATTTAGATTTACTTGTGAACCTACTTGTAAATTAATTTCTGTAAGTGCAAAAGTTTTATTTTGTATCCAAAAATCACCATTAAATACATAATCCTCTTTAAGTTTTGGAGTAAATCCTATATGATAATATGTTGTATCATTTCGTTTTAAACTATCTATTATAAAATATTTGTAATAAACTTTTCCCATAAATGATATAGGACTTACAAATCCTTTATCAAAAAGTTTCACATAACTGTCCCATACATTTATATCTGTGTACATGTTGCCAAGAAATTGATTTATACTTTCGTTGGAAACACCTGCTATCTTTGATGCTATTATTTTTTCTTTTTTAATTTTAGGTGATTTTTGGTAATAAAATTTGGAATAGGTTTCAATAATCATTACGGGAAGATATACGGAACCGTTAACTGTAGAAGTATCTGTATAGTTAAATATAAACTGAAAAGGTTTTAATACCTTCTTTTTTCTAAATTTATCGGTTATATTATTTATATCAAATTCTACTTTATTATATACATTATATTGATATGAAGATAAATATTTTTTGTCGTTTTGTTCGCGGTGGGCACGCATACTATCTACAAGCATTGAGGCTACGGTTTTTTTTCTTCGTTTTGTTTTTACCACTACTGCCTGAAGTGCTATTACGGAAGGTTCCAAAGCAAAGTTTATAGTTTGATATTTCCCATTCATTATTTTTTTTGCTACCCTATTATAGCCTACCACTTCACAAATTATACTATCGGATTTTTGTTTTGTTTCCAAACTATATTTCCCGTCAATATTGGATATTGTTCCTACATTAGTATTTTTCAATACTATATTGGCAAAAGGTATTGGTTCACCTGTTTTTGCATCTGTTACTTTGCCGTATATTTTAGTTAGATGCTGCGCATTGAGTGAGAATAATACAAAATAAAGAAGCGAAACAAAAACGTATATCTTCTTGTGCATGAATGAATTACGCTTACAGATTAGTGAAATTTCTTGAATTGTGGATTAGGCTTTCTATTTCCTTTTTTGTCCCAAGATATTTGGCGAATATTTCTATCATCATAGAAGTACATTTCTGCACGTTTTTTACCGTTTGGATAATAATATACCGTTTTACCGTTTTTCTTTCCTTTTTTGTATATAGATGTGCGTTTGAGTTTTTTATTAGAATAGTACCATTTCCATTCCCCCTCTCTTAATCCATTAACAACTCTACCTTCTATTGCCACTTGACCGTTATCATATAGTTTCTGAACATTACCTGTATAAGGCTTGCCGTCAAGCAAAAGGGTTTTCCAATCTACCTCCAATTTGTCATAATCAATTGTTTGTACTTTGTTATTTTGTGCATAAAAAGAAGTTGTTGCCAATAATAAAAATAATGGGAACAAAAATATCGTTTTCATTTGAATAAATTCTTTTTTGCAAATATAAAAGTTTTTTGTAAAACGAGAGTGTATAGCTTATCTTTACTATGATTTACAATAAAATAAAAAAGAGGATACCCACTAAATGGGCACCCTCTTTTTATTATTTGTTATAAAGAATATTATAATGCTCCTTCGTCGTAAGCTTTTTCTCCATGAATTGCAATATCCAATCCTTCTCTTTCTTCTTCTTCTGACACTTTTACTCTGACAAATTTATTAATAACTGCTAACATTATGTATGTAAATATAAAAGCATAAATGGCAGCACCGATTACGGCAATAGTTTCCTTGAGGAAGAAAGATGTATCACCTTCTATCAATCCTGCTTGACCGTTTATGCTTGCAGAAGCAAATACTCCTAACAGAATGGTTCCTATTACACCTCCCATTCCGTGTACTCCCCATACATCAAGGGCATCATCCCATCCTAATTTGTTTTTAAGTTGTACAGCATAGAAAGTTCCTAAAGATGCTAATATCCCGATAATCATAGCAGCCCACAATGGCACAAAACCTGCAGCGGGTGTAATAGTTGCAAGTCCTGCTACTGCTCCTGTTAAAAGACCGACATATTTAGGTTTACCTTCTTTTATCCATTCAACTATTAACCAGGTAACGGCAGCAAAAGATGCGGCAACATCAGTATTAAGAAATGCTAGAGTTGTAATAGCATCCACTTTTAATTCACTACCTGCATTAAAACCATACCATCCAAACCACAACAAACCTGTTCCTATAGCTACCAATGGAATACTGTTTGGAGGTGATTGGGTATCTTGTCGCTTCCCTACATAAAATACTGAAGCTAATGCGGCAAATCCTGCAATAGCATGCACTACAATACCTCCGGCAAAGTCAAGAACTCCCCATTTAGCAAGTAGTCCTCCTCCCCATACCATGTGTACGAATGGGTAATAAACAAATAATTGCCAAAGTACTAAAAATACCAAGTATGATTTAAAAGTTACCCTATTTACAAATGCTCCGGTGATGAGTGCAGGTGTAATAATTGCAAACATCATCTGATAAGCAATAAAAATGTAAGTGGGATAAAGTCCTCCAACAGGCTGATAAGCTTGGTCAAAAGGTATTCCTTTCAAGAAAGCCCAATCTAAATTGCCTATAATACCTCCTTCTCCTCCACTAAAACTTAATGAGTATCCTACGGCAACCCATAGAACTGTAGTAATTCCTAATGATACAAATGATTGTATCATTATTCCAAGAATGTTTCGTTTACTGGCTAACCCTCCATAAAAGAAAGCCAAACCAGGCGTCATTAACATTACTAAGCTTGTGCTTAGAATCATAAACGCGGTTACTCCTGTGTCAAACATAACTATTTTATTTTTATTGGTTCCTTAATTAAAAAGATAATCCTCCTACAAAATAAATTTTACCTGATAACGGATTTGTAATAATAGAAACATTTACAGGTAATGAGTAGGAAGAAGTTACATTAACCTTTTTTGTTGCAGTTAATCCTAAATTGATAATTCCTGCTTTATTGTTATAATAACCTGTTTCTCCAAGTTTTGTGTTTGGTTGTGTTAAGTTTGCTCCTGCAAACAGTGTTAAATTTTTATAGTTATATGATAATTCTGCGTAGGTGGAATATTGAATATCGCCGTTACTTTTTTTAGCATCTGCACCATATACATTGGTGGCTATCATAAAAGACAATGGCAACTTTTCAGTTCCGTTAAAAGATAATGAAGTTTCTAAAACATGAGCTGTTTTGTTTTTATCATAATCAAAATATTTGGAAGTTGGGGATTGGAAAAAATAATCTGTTAAAGTTACAGAAAACATATCTTTTAAGAATGTATATCCCATATATAAATCAGATTCTTCATATCCAGCCTTACTTATGGCATAAGCCCCCCATGCCCCTAATACAAATCCACCTTTGGAATATTCTATCCCGGGCTGAATGCTTGGAGACGCTCCAAAATCAATACCTCTCCACACATATCGGCTCATAATATCCATACTAACAGAAACAGGAGATTCATTTTTCTCTTGTCCATAAGTATTTAATACTCCTGTAAACAAACTTAGAATCATTAATAAAAAAGATAGTTTTCTCATAAAAACATTTTATCATTAATTGCCCGCAATATAGTTATTTTTTTAAAATTAAAATCTAACAAAAGGACATGAAGGAAAATATTTTTTATAAATCAATGATAATAAATGACAAACATAGTTAGTCTTTATGCTAACAGTCTCAACGCTTTATCTTCTTCTTCCCTCATTTTTTCTTTTTCTTCTGAAGTATTGTCTTTAAAACCTGCCAGATGTAATACTCCATGTATTATTACCCTACTTAATTCATTAATAAAAGTAACTTCATACCTATCGGCATTTTCTTTTACTCTATCTATACTTATGAAAATATCTCCCGATAAAATATCATTTTTGGAATAATCAAAAGTAATAACATCAGTATAATAGTGATGATTTAAATATTTGGAATTCATTTTATACAAATACTCATCCGAAGTAAAAATAAATGTAATATCTCCACATTTTTTACCATGAGTATCTATTACCTTCAATATCCAATTTTTGTATTTATCTTGGTCTATACCCGGGCAAGCCACATCTTCTCTAAAAAAATTTATTTCCATAATTTTATTTTTTTTTAGGATAAAACAATAAGGTTGATATATATGCTGTAAATAATGCTACAAAAAATGTTAAAATTCTACTTGTTATAATTTCTTCCATTCCGCTACTTATCCATATAATAGTAAACAACATTCCTGTAATAATAGTTACTAAAGCAGATTTCCCATTGAAGCGTTTCCAAAAAAGTGATAACAATATTACCACAGAAAAAGTCCCTCCTATGCCTGCCCATACATAACTTACAAGTGTAAAAATCAAATTGGAAGGCGAGAAATAGGCAGCTACAAGAGCAATAATAGCAACTATTGCAGTAATAAAACGTGAATATTTTAAGCTGTTTCTACTATCTATATTTTTACCATTGCGTTCTTGTAATGGTTTTACTATATTCTCAAAAAGTTCGGTAGATGATAAAATAAGTAACGAATCAGCAGTAGAAATCATTGCTGCAATAGCCCCTGTTATAAGTATTGCCGCCAAATAAGGATGGAAAATTGTTAGCAAAACAGAAGGCATAACAAATTCTTGGTCAGATAATCCATGAGGACCGAAAATGGCAATTCCTATCCAGCCAAGAGATAAAGCTCCAATGTATGCAATTAGTGTCCATGCAATACCAATATTCCTTGCTTTACGTGCTTGATTCATATCTTTTATTGCCATAAACCGCGTTGTAAGTTGCGGTTGTCCTCCAAGATAACCAAAAAACCACGAAAAACCACTCATAATTATTATTCCTGCAGTAAAACCTTCACCAGCTCCGAAAACGGAAGTGTAACCATTACCAGCCTGATGCAATGCCTCGGATATAGAATGAGCAAATACCAAGTTATGAGTGGCAATGTAATATATTCCCACAATAGGCCCCACAATTAATGTGATAATCATAATTATTGCTTGTATCACATCGGTATAGACCACACTCCTAAACCCTCCGTAAATAGTATATGGAATAATTACCAGTGCTGTAATTAACATTCCCCATTCGGGCTTAATTCCAAACATTGTATATAAGGTCTTACCTCCACCCAAAAATTGTGCCCCAACATAAAAAAAGAAAAAGAATACAATAGTAAGGCTACTTGCTACCCTTACCCAAGTTGATAAATCACTATTACGTTTTGCAATATAATCTGTAAAAGTGGTAACCTTGTATTTTTCCGCTTCGTTTCGTAATCTCCAAGCAAGTAAAGCCCAAGTGGTAATTATTCCTGCTACACATCCTATTGCAGTCCATATTTCTACTAGCCCCATAGCATACGCAGCACCGGGAAGTCCTAACAATGCCCATGACGATTCTCCCGTAGCTCTTTCAGACAATGCAGCTGCCCACCCTGGTAAACTTCTGCCACCGATGGAAAAGTCTTCACCTGTTTTTACTTTCCTTCCCTGATATACTCCCCACAACACCAATAGCACTAAATACACAACCATTACAATAAGTAAATCCATCTTGTTTTGAACAATGAGTGTATTCATAATATCTTAAATTAATGAAAAACCTTTTTATACAAAAATAGTAAAAATTAAGTGTACTAATTAATTTTCAAAATAAAAAATCTACTTTTGCACTACAAAGTTGTATAAGCTATTATTATACAATATTTTTAAAAAGTGTAAAAACAAGCTATAAATAGTTTTTTAATCTATATTACAACCTCTGATGACAGATACTTATAACATACTCAAAGAAAAATTAAAAGACTTCAAAAGACGATACTATACCATATTATTAGTACGGGGAATATTATACTTTATTGGAATATCATTATTCTGGTTAATGGCAGTATCCGTTATTGCATATTTCAACTATTTAACGGTAAGCATTAAGACTTTTTTATTCTTTTTTTCCCTTACATTATATCTTCTCACTTTTATTTTTTACATTCTCATTCCCATTCTAAAGCTTGCAGGCATAAGCAAGGTAATATCTGACAAAGAAGCGTCAAAAATAATTTCCAGACATTTTCCAGATATAAAAGATAAACTCCTAAACACCATTGAACTTAGTGAATTGTCAAGCAACAACTCTTTTTCAAAACAATTGCTTGAAGCCAGTATAGAATCCCGCACCAATGAACTCAAGCCAATACCTTTTGTAAAAGCAATTGACTATTCTATGGTCAAAAGGGCTACATATTTGCTTATTCCTGTAATAATACTTTTTATCATATTATTAACCTACAATAAAGAAGTGATAAAAACAGGAAGCAAAAGAATACTGCAATATTCAACCTATACTTCTCCTCCTTCGCCGTTTTCTTTCAAGGTGTTAAACGATTCGCTCTCGGTAATAAAAGGCAAAGACATAACTATAAAAATAAAAGTGGAAGGAAGTAAATTACCTCAACAAGTAGAAATAGTATATGGAGGTAATACTTTTTATATGAAACAAGATACCATTAATATCTTTTCTTATACTTTTAAAAACATAAATCGTTCCTTATCATTTTACTTAAAATCAGGCAAATACCGCACAAGTAACTATTTTATAAATGTAATCCCGGCACCTATACTATTGAATATAATTACATCTTTTTATCCACCTGCATACACAGGGATAAAATCCCAAATACAAGAAGGGACGGGAGATATAACCGTTCCTGAAGGAAGCAAAATAAAATGGCAATTAACATTAGCGGAAACTGATTCCGTAAAAATTATTTTAGATACAAAAAAGAGAATCTATTTAACAAAACACAACAATAAATTTACTGGAGAAACTATTATTCATAAATCACAAGATTACGCAGTTGTAGTCACAAACAAATATATTCACAACAAAACAACTGCTTCATATCATATAAATGTTATTCCTGATCAATATCCTCAAATTATTGTAAAACAATATGTGGATTCCTTAAATCCTGCAGTTTATTATTTTACCGGGACAATAAAAGATGATTATGGATTTTCAAAACTCACGTTCAACTATCAGGAGTCAAAAGACCATACAGATACCATAGCATTACCAATTGCAAACAATCTAAATTTACAAGCTTTTGAGTTCTCCTTTGATTTTTCAAAAATAAAAACAGACCTATCAACTATTACTTATTATTTTGAAGTGTGGGACAATGACCAAGTAAATGGTAGCAAATCAACTAAGAGCATATTGTATTCGTTTCAAGTGCCGGATAAGGAAAAACTTGACAGCATAGATGCTGCTACTCAGAAAGAACTTGCCGAAAAAATATTCAAATCACAAAACTTGATAAGTGATATAAAAAATCAAATGGATAGACTGCGTCAAGATAGAATACAACAGAACTTATCCAAATGGGAAAAAACAAAAATATTAAACGATATAAAAAACAAGCAACAAGAATTGGAACGCAATGTAGCAGAAATGAATAAAATGCTAAAACAATCGAATAATCTTCAAAATGCTTTCTCTCAACAAAAAGAAGATTTGATAAAAAAACAAAAGGAAATAGAAAAATTGATGGAAAACTTAATGGACGATGAGATGAAAAAATTACTGGATGAACTTGCCAAACTACTTCAAAACAATAAAGATAAAAAATTTGAACAAAAATCAAAAGAAGCGGAAATAAACCTTGACGAGATGTCCAAACAACTTGACCGCAATTTGGAAATATTAAAACGTTGGGAAGTAGAAAAAAATGTAGAAAAAATTTCTGACGAACTAAACCAACTTGCCAAAAAACAAGAACAAGTTGCAGAAAAAATAAAAAAATCTCCTAAAAATGATGAACAAAAACAAAAAAACATAGAAGAACAACAAAAAATAGAAAACGAATTTGAAAAATTGATGAATAAATATGAAGAAACTAAAAAGAAAAATCAGGAATTGGAACATCCATATAAATTAGATAATTTCTCCGAGCAAAAAAACAACATAAAACAAGGACTACAAAATGCAAAACAACAATTGCAACAAGGTAAAAATAGAAAAGCATCAAAACAACAAAAACAAAATGCTAAACAGATGCAACAAATGGCTCAACAGATGCAAATGATGATGCAAAACCAACAAATGCAACAAATGGCAGAAGATATAACCACCTTACAGCAATTAGCCGAGAATATTAACATATTCTCTATTCAACAGGAAAGTTTAATGAAACAATTTCGCAAAATCCATTATAGAAGTGACAACATAGAACACTTAATACAACAGCAACATGAACTCAAAACAGCTTTTGGAACAATAAGCGACTCTTTATATGCCTTATCCAAACGTTTGCCTATGGTGGCAACTACCATTACACAAGAACTCGGAAATGTGAAAATAAAACTTGAAAAAACCGAAAATGCACTTAAAGATGGTAAATACTACCAAGCTTCCACACTACAACAGTTCGTGATGACTTCTGCAAATAATCTTGATTTACTTATAGCAGAACTTATTGATGCTATGAAAAACCAGATGCAAAACCAATCACAAAGCCAAAGCTCCTGCCACAAACCTGGCAAAAAAGCAGGTCAAACCATTTCTCAAATGCAAAAATCTATGGAGTCGCTCAAACAACAACTTCAACGAATGATAGATGAACTCAAGAAGCAAAAAGGAAGTAAAAATAATGGTAAACAAATGGCTAAACAAATGGCTAAATCTATTGCCGAATATGAAAAATTCAAAGACCAATTGGCAAAATTGATGAATAGCGAAGACTTACACCCTGAAACCATGCAAAAACTTAATGATATAAACCGCTTACTTGAAAAAAATCTGAATGACATAATAAACAACAACCTAAACGACAACTTGCTAAAACGCCAAGATAAAATCTTGGTACGACTTTTGGAGGCTGAAAATGCAGAAAGACAAAGGAAAACAGATAATCAGAGAAAGGCAGAAACCGCAAAAGATTATATTTATCGCAACAAAATAAATTTGAAATCGTATAACAAAGAGAAACAACAATTTAACGACATATTGTATCACCAAAACTTAAAGTTAAATAAAGTGTATGAGAAAAAATATAAGCAGTATATACTAAATTTGGAGATGTAATGAAGCGGAAAGAAATGATAATATCCTCAAAAATAGAAAGCATACCACTTGTAGAATCCTTTATAGAAGAAGTATTTTTATCCTTTAACCTCTCAGAAAAATTTTTTGGTAATGTTTTAATCTCTGTGCTTGAAGCTGTAAATAATGCAATTTGTCATGGTAACAAAAAAAATCCTGATAAAAAAGTCCGTATAGAAACATACACAGACAACGAATGTTTAATTTTCTCCATAAGTGATGAAGGCAACGGATTTGATTACAAAAAACTACCTGACCCTACTAAAGAAGAAAATCTTGAAAAACCTTATGGTAGAGGCATATTTTTAATAGCAAACCTTACTGACAAATATGAGTTCCAAGATAATGGTACTAAAATTATTCTTCGGTTTAACATTGCCAGCCAGTCTAACACAGCAGTCAATTAGTAAGTCTCTAAACTTATCCAATCTTAAATTTTATTACTTATTTCTGAATTATAAACTTTTTGAGAAAATAAGAGTTATCGCCATATATAACCTTTATAAAATAGATTCCGTTTTTTAATGATTTAGTGTCGATAATTATCGGCTTATCTTTGTTTTGTATCTTTTTGTTTATTATTGTTTGTCCTGTAAAGTCAATAATTTGCAAATAATTAATGTTTGTTGCTTGTTGGTAGAAGTTTAGATATAATACATCTTTTACAGGATTGGGGAAAAGTGTTACATTGTTTTCACTTGAAGGCTCATTTATTCCATTGCAGTTTTTTATTTCTACAAAAACGGTATCATACGATTCACATTGCATTTCTGTGTTTTTGTTAGTAACAATTACACTAAACTCGTGTACTCCAATTCCGTAATGTGCAGAATCAACTACAATGGAATGTGTGGTGTCACCGGTATTCCACAAATAAGAGTAATCATCATAAATACCTGTATTTCCAAAATAATTATTTGCAATCAAACCTATTATTGCATTAGAACAAATGGAAGTATCTGTTGGTGCGGAAACAAACGGACCTGTATAATCGTTTAAATCATCTATGTATATATGAGCAGGCTCTAAGGTAATCTCGTTATTTATTGACACATAATTTTTACAACCGTGACTGTCAGTTACTTCTAATGTTGGAGGTGTATATGGATATAACATATAGTTTTGTGTAGTATCTGTCCCATTCCACAAGTAAGTTAAGTTTGGTTCTGCCCAAAGTTCTATTGAATCTCCAATATTTATACAATAATCGGTTTGTGAAATAGCTGTGGGTAAATCGTATAAAATATTAACCGTATCAGAATAAGTATTTGCACCAACCGTTACCGTCACCGTATATTGATTATTTCCAATTACGGAATTTAATGTGTCAATAGAAATTGAAGAGGAATCGGATCCGTTGGACCATTGATAACTGTCGTAACCTGTGCCAATATCATAAATATATGTATTGTATGTGTCATAAAAGCCTCCTGTATTATAACAAAAAACAGTATCGTTGCCAGCATGGAATACTGGATTTGAGAATTCATCGGCACCAATACAAGGCGGATTATTTCTTGTTTCGCCATCAATATCTTCGGTAATTTCCGGCAAAGAAACTCCTGTTTGATACAATAATGCTGCATTGGTATGCAAATCGGTATTGGAAACAAAATCGGGCATAAACGAAACGGAATGTGTGTTTCCCCCAAGAGTATTTACCAAGTCATTAAAATTCAATGAGGTGGAGTATAGATTATTGTAGTCGGCTACTAAATTTGAATAGTTATTATTATAATTATGAATAACTTCTCCACCGTTAATGTTTATTAAGCAGTTATTAAAAATTCTAATAGTATCTGTTCCGTCCGGTTCTATACAAGGATAAGCATAATTTGCGTCAGTTAACAAAACAGTGTTATTGAAAATATTAGTTTTATTGTGACACCCTATTCCCAGACCATTAATTGATATAAAATTATTATAAATTTTTGTAGTACCCCAAGTAGTTATACCATGCCCATACGGACTATGTGAGGACAATATAATTTTATTTTTTGATATAAATAAAGAATTGGAACTATTGATATAAATAGCATCTTCTGCAAAATTTGAATTGATATAGTTGTGATTTATTGATGCTATTTTAGATTTTAAATAAATGACTTTATCGGTTTGTGATAAAAAACTATTATTGTCAATGTTTATAATTAGATTGTTAAATATGTTCCAAAAATCAATGACACCTATTGCAATTTTACCATTAATGAAACTGTTTCCCGTAAAATTTAGATACATTACAGAATCTTCATTTAAGTTGTCTAAATAAGCACAAGTAGTTTGATTGTTTACACTTGCCGAATCAATACCAATAATTTTATTGTTTATAATATTTATGCTGTCCACCACATTTTCAAAAGTTAAAACTCTTCCGTAAGTGGTGTCTAAAGCTTGCATGGTAATACCGTCAATAATTAGTTGCGATATGTCTTTAATTTTTACCGTAAAATTGTTCATTGTATCAGCACTGTATTTTAAAACGACATCATCGGGATTAGATGTTTGAGAAGTAAATGTAATTGGTTTCACTCCATTTGTGTAGTTTATGTTTGAGCCATCTATTGCTACTTGTTCGTTGTAAGTTCCCGGTTCAATCTCAAAATTTACTGTGTCGGCAACGCCACAGTAATAAAGAGCTTCTACTGCATCGGTAAATGAAGGATAATCACCACTGTTTCCTATTGTGTAATTACCGGCTAATGGTCCGTTGCAAGACGATGTAAATTCGTCGGCACCAATGTCAGGTGTAAGTGTATCTCTTATTTCGCCGTCAATATCGGTTGTAATTTCACTTAATGGTATCCCCAAGTTATCTATCAATAAACTTTGTGTATGCAAATCGGTAGCACTTATAAAGTATGGCAAAGCAAATATTGAATTGGTATCGTTCTGTGACATCGTTTGCCACTGTTGAAAATTATTTACATTATTGTATCCTTCCCATGAACCGAATATTGTTCCGGGCGTATAAAAACAATTATTGTTGCCAAGGTAATTAGATGAAAATTTCTTTATGGCTTGACCGGTATGATTGATAAAGATATTATTGTAAACAAAGACACTATCGTTACCATAATCAATAAAAACAGATGTTTCTGCATTATCCAAATCTACGGTGTTGTAAAACAGTTTAACAATATTGGATTGTTTTGTGTATATGCCGCATGAACTTATTGTGTTTCCCGAAATAAAGTTATTACTTATAGTTGTTTCCAAACAGTTATCTACAAAAATTCCTTTATTGGCATTTTGCAATCGTAAATTATTGGCATTTATGCTTATATGATTTGTTCCGTGTAAATAAATACCAATATTTGTTGCTATAAATTGATTATTCACAATATTTCCTTCGTTTAAGTTATACAATTGAATTGCTTTTTGACTTTGACCGATGAAGACATTATTTTCTATCAATAGATTAGAATTGTAATAAACATTGTCTTGGTATAAATCAATGCCGGTATTACCATTTTCAAATAAGTTTCCGGTTATTAAAATATGATTATCCGTGTTGTTTGTTTGCGAGAAAATAAATGTTGAGATTGTGGTATCTGAGGTAAAGATATTGCCAACAAAAGTATTGTTACAAGCATTTGTATCTAAAACAACAAGTTTTTCGGCACTATCGCTTTTGAAAGTCAGGTATTTAAATGAAATATAATGGGCATTGTTTAAAAACATTAAATAATTTGTGGAATCTGTGGTAAGTACCACATCGGTGCTGTCGCCTGTTTGTGATTGAAATGTAATGGTATTTGTTGCTGAAGCTCCCCAAACTTTATTCAAAATATATTGACTATTATAAGTTCCAGGTTTAATATTAAAAGTAACAGCACCGTTTACTCCACAATTATTTAATGTGTCAATGGCTGCCTTTATACTTACAAAGTCTGACGGAGCTGTTCCAATGGTGTAAGTTCCAGAAAGTGGTGAGCAAGCCCGTAGTGAAACTGTTAATGTATCGTTGCCATTTGTATAGTCGGGTAAATAATTTGGATTTTCTGTCCATATTTTTATGTTGTGAGTGCCATAAGTTAAATTGCTTGTGCCAACATTTATATCCGTAATTTCATTTAACGGATTTGCTATCCCGTTCCAATGATATGAATTTGGTGTATTTTGGTCGATACTGTATTTTATATCCACATCTTGCAAAGTATCTAATCCATAATTTTTTAAATCAACAATAAAGTCATAATTCCCTGTATATACAGGTGCCTCCGAGTTTGCCAATTTTGTAATTCCCGCATCCTTTGGTATTGAGAAAAATAATTTTAATGCAGGTACTCGGTTTGAATAAGCAATCCATCCACTTCCTGTTGGAAAAGTATTAATATCATAATTATACACGGCATCGGTACCAACCCAACCTACTTTAAAAGATGTTGAAGGTGTGACGGAAAAACCTGCGTGATTTTCATATAAAATCATTAAATTTTCTGTACTGTTATAGTCAAAAACGGTATCTAATTCTATTATATGCCAGCCTGCTGATGTATAATCTATTGTTCCGTCAAAAACTTTTACAAAAAGATTGGTATCAGGATAATCTGTATTGGGATTGGTATAATCGGAGGTGGTACGCATAAATATTTTTTGATGAGGTTCGGGTGTTGTGTTTCCATTAGAATTAGTTACATAATATGCAATGGCACGAATTTGTCCTGAAAAATTAATAGAGTCTTTATTATAAATAGCAACCGACCAACCGTAAGAAGCGCCAGATAAAAAAGGAATGGCATTGTTACTGTAATTTTGAAAAGCTATATTTTTATTGTCAGATACATTTAAAGTAAATTCCAGTGTATCATTTGTATTAAGTTCGTCTGCTCCCGAATTGGGATTGGATGTGTTTGCTTTTATAGTATATTGCCCGGGAGTAAAAGCAAAATTATTTTGTAGAACAACGGAAACATCTTGTCCGCAATAGCTATTCCCCGTCCAATTGATTGTTGGTTGAGAAGTTCCGTTAAGTTTATATTCAATAGTTGCAGAAGTAATGGTATCGGCCATATAGTTATGCAAATTGCAAGTTAAATCCGTTTGTTGCGGCAACTTAAATGCCTCATTATTATTGATAGAAGATATTCCTACATCTAATCCTGGGGCATATCGCAAATATACTACCGGCATATTATCCGAATATGTCCCTGCTCCTGATGGGAAGCTGCCATTACCATGATTATAAACCGTATTATTGTGTGTATAATAATTTTGGGTAGGATAAAATAAAAAATAATTTTGGTCAGTCTGTGCCGTACCATTTTCATTTATATATAAAATCATCAGGTTTTTGTCCGCATCTAAATTAAAAGGTACATCAAGATGAATGGTTGCTAACTGATAATTTAGAAATTCCACCATTCCACTATAAACCAAAGTCATTTGGTTAGTGTCGGGAAAAGCCGTAGAAGTCATTTCGTTATTAGAAACGGCTTTCATAAAAATACGCTGATGTTGCATAAAAGTATTGGAACCGGGACCAAATCCACCAAACAATTCCGATTCGTAATAAATGTCGGTAATCAATCCATGAGATTGTATGTCTTGTTGGGTGTAAACTGTTGCATTCCAACTGTATTCATATTGATTGTTACATAGGTTGAAGTTTATATCACCCGAGTTTTCTTGACCTACTTTGACAGAATATTGTGCGAAAATATTTGTGAAAGAAAATAAAAAAAACAGAACTATAAATAAGAAAAAATGTTTCATAAAAAATAACTATCTGACAAATGTAGTAAAATTTATTGAAAATAAGATAATTATGTTTTTTTTGAAAGAGTCTTTATATTTCTAAAAAGAAATTATTTTAAAAAGAGGTTTACTATTTTGTTACTTATTCTTATTGAAATATATGCAAAACTATTATCTATAGTGTCTTAAACAATTTTCAAGATAAAAATGTCACATTGATTATCAATGATTTAATTTTATCCTAACTTTTGGCTTGATCCAAAGTGGTAAGAGGTTAACAACTTACAAAATAGGGTATATTTTTAATAAAATATTTAGATTGCTATTGATAATTTACTAAATAAATATTGGATGCTATGTAATATGTTTAATTAATCCTTCCAAAGGAGAACGTAGTATATTTATCGTTTCAAAACCATATTTCAAAGCTATTTTTTTTAATGGTTCCTGTAAAAAATATCCTACTGATCCCACCGACCCTAACTGATATGTATGATAATCAGGATAAGGTGTAATATGTCGCTTAAAAAATAAATCAAATCCTTTTTCCACAAGTTTCCATATATAAGTAGAAGTTAAATTTTCTGAAAGAAAGGGAGCAAAACTGGCTAAATATCTGTTGGGAAATGCTTGTTTATATACTCTGTCTAATATCTCCTCCCTAGATGGTTGGAAAGTTTTAGTAAACTTATTATAAACATCGGGTGGCATTTCTTTGTTTAGATAATCTTTAAGCAGTTGTAAGCCAAAAAAAGCTCCACTACCTTCATCTCCCAAAATATACCCAAGTGCAGGAATGTTATGAGTAATACGGACTCCGTCATATATGCAAGAATTTGAACCTGTACCTAAAATCATGGCAATACCTGACGAATTTCCAAAAAGTGATATTGCTGCACCCATTATATCATGATCTATATGCAAGTTTGCATACGGAAAAAAATCTTTTAATCCTATTTTTATTATTTTGCATCTCCCAGTAGAAGAACAACCTGCTCCGAAAAAAAAGACTTTTTTTATTTTTTTAGGAGGAATTTCCTTAGGGAAGTTTTGAATAAGCTCTTGTGTTACCAAAGAAGAAGTTATAAAAAAAGGATTAAGTCCTGCTGTTTTGAAAAAAGATTTTTTCTCCGAATCTATAATTACCCACTCTGTTTTGGTGGATCCGCTATCTGCTATTACTATCATAAAAGTTAATGATTACTTTTTACAAATATATGTTTTTTTGATACATAATACATAAATAAAATATTATAAAATTTATGCATGCATATCGACAAATTAATATTTTCACGCTCTTTTAAAAGAGGGAACGAAAACTCGTTCCCTCTCTCATAATAATTACTATTTTCTTGAAATAAGGCTTATCTTTTAAGAAGCCAATAAAATAACAAAAACCTTTATTAAAAAAATCTTAGATTTCAATTTTGTTACTTTGATTTCTCTCATTCTATATTTTTCACATTTATTGGCATTCCTTTTTTTACATGATTCGGATAAAATATTACTTCTTTTTTACGTCATCAATGCTTTTTATTTCTATGGCATTTTTCAAGTCCATGTTATTATCCAATTCAAAATTATCTAATTTAGTTTCTTTCAATGGAATAATTTCATTATTACCAATATATGGAGATATACCTTTTTTAAGACAACTTTTTACATAGCCTACGTCAACAACATAATCGTCAGTATAATTTTCAGGAGTACCGTTATCACTTATTATATCTACCTCAAACAAATAACAATTGGTGCCTTCTAAATGATAAATATGTGTTATATTTATTCTATATTTAGCTTTTACTCCATTTGCAAAACTTCCCAAACTCAATAATAATAATACTAAAAACAAAAAAAATCCCTTTTTTATATTACATTATTTTTTAGGTTAAACATAAAACATACAAACCGGCTTGCAAACTTTCAAGTGCAATAATAATAATATGGGAAATAATTTTATAACATTTTTTGAAATTTTATGTGAAAATATTGCAAAAATTATTTTATAGGTTCTAACTAATCAATGGACTACAATAACACCTATCTTTGCAAATCAAAAGTTTTTTATCATGAAATATAAACATTTGTTTGGACCTGTACCTTCTCGCAGGTTAGGAGTGTCTTTGGGAATAGATTTAGTACCTCCTAAAGTTTGTTCACTTAATTGTGTGTATTGTGAAGTAGGCAAGACTACTGTCCTTACCACAGAAAGAAAAGAATATGTTCCGTATAATGAAATCATAGAAGAAATAAGTCATTATTTAAGTCATAATATTGCTCCCGATTATATTACTTTTTCCGGTTCGGGAGAACCTACATTAAATAGCCGTTTTGGAGATGTGTTACGGTATATCAAAGAACATACAAATATACCTGTTGCTGTTTTGACTAATGGTACCTTGTTGTATGACAAGCAAGTAAGGAAAGAAATGCTTCCTGCCGATTTAGTGCTCCCCTCATTAGATGCTGCAGAAAAAATAGCTTTTTTGAAATTAGATCGTCCATATAAACATCTGTCTCTGGAAAAATATATTGAAGGACTTATACTTTTTAGACAAGAATACAAAGGAGTTATATGGCTGGAAATCTTTTTATTATCCGGATATAATGATTCTCGGGAAAATTTGGATAAACTAAAAGATGCGATTCTTAAAATTCGTCCAGATAAGGTGCAATTAAACACATTGGACCGCCCAGGTGCAGAAAAAGAATTGAGACCAATGAGTCGCCAAGAAATGAATGAGATTATTCATTATTGGAATTTGCCCAATGTGGAAATAATATCTAAAGCCCCATCTCGTAAAAAAATAACTTCTTATAATGCAGATATTGAAAATACAATACTTGGACTTATATCACGTCGTCCTGCTACTATGAAAGATTTACAACAATTACTTGGATTGCATATAAACGAAATAAACAAATATCTGGATGTATTAGAACACGAAGGGAAAATTACACATGAATTTGGGGACCGCGGACTTTTTTACACAAAAACAAAATAATAATGGATAGTGAAAAATTAAAACAAGCCGCAAAATGGATAATAGACTCTAATTATACGGTAGCTTTTACGGGAGCAGGAATTTCTGTAGAGAGTGGTATCCCTCCTTTCCGTGGTAAGAATGGGATATGGAATCGTTATGAGCCTAAAATTTTTGATTTGGACTATTTTTTGTCTCATCCTGTTGAAGACTGGAAATTGATATATGAAGTGTTTTACGAAACCATTTTTTCAGCTAAACCTAATAATGCTCATATTATTTTAGCCCAAATGGAACAAGAGGGATTATTACACTCTATAATTACACAAAACATTGATAATTTACACTTTGATGCCGGCAGCAAAGTTGTGCGAGAATTTCATGGGAATACTCGCAATATGGTATGTGTAGAATGTGGGAAAATTCATTCTGTAAGGGATTGGGATTTTAGCAATATTCCTCCTCGTTGTGAGTGTGGAGGATTATTAAAGCCTGATTTTGTGTTTTTTGGAGAACCAATACCGCAAAAAGTGTTTGAAGAATCTATGTATGATGCACAAAGATCTGATGTGATGATAGTTATAGGTACTACAGGAGTAATTTATCCTGCATCTAAAATTCCTCATACAGCTAAACAAAATGGAGCTAAAATAATAGAAATAAACATAAATCATTCGGAATATACTCCGACAATTACCGACTTATATATAGAAGGTAAAGCGTCAGAAGTATTTAAAGAAATTTTCAATATTTTGCAAGAGATGAAAAAATAAAATTGCAATACAACTTTTAAGATATTAAAAAGTTATTACCAAATACCCATAAGTGATATTATTTAAATAACAAAATTAAATTTTTCAATAATGCTTTTGTTTATGCAATTTTTTACTTGAGTGATGTTTTTTAGCACTTACTGTTTCCGTCTCATTAGAAAAAATATGGTTAATGGTATCCTGATATTTTTGTACAATAACTTTTCGTTTGAGTTTAAGTGTATTTGAGAGTTCCCCTGTTTCAATCGAAAAGTCGTTGGGTAGTAGTTTGAATTTCCTTATTTTCTCGTGTTCTCCCAAACTTTTATTTATCTTTTTTATTTCATTATGAATGGATTGATAGACTTTACTGAAATTTATAATTTCTTTTTTATCATTTATTTTCACTTTTTCTTCTTTTTGCAACCATTCTTCGAAAAATTCAAAATTGGGAGCAATCAGGGCTGCAGGATATTTTTGATTTTCACCTACTACTACTGCCTGTTTAATTAAAAAAGAATCTTTTAACTTGTTTTCAATTGCTTGGGGTGCAATGTATTTACCGTTAGAAAGTTTGAAAATTTCCTTTTTGCGGTCGGTTATTTTTAAAAAGCCATCTTTATCTATTTTGCCAATATCTCCTGTTCTAAACCAACCATCTTTGGTAAATACTTCGGCAGTTTGTTCAGGAGCTTTATAATATCCCTTCATCACTCCCGGCCCCTTAACTAAAATTTCTCCGTCTTCAGCAATTTTTACTTTTACGCCATTTAGAATAGTTCCAACAGTTCCTATTTTTATTTTGCCTGGTTTGTCATAATTTACGGCAATAATAGGAGAAGTTTCCGTAAGTCCGTATCCTTCAAATATTTTAAAGCCTGCTGCCCAAAACACTCGTGCTAATTTGGGTGACAATGCAGAACCCCCGCATCCGATGAAACGCAAGTCTGGAGCTAATGCCTTTCTCCATTGGGAATATACCAGTTTGTCCATCAATTTTAACTGGAATTTATAGACGGGATTTAACTTTTTGTATGGATGATATTTTTCTGCTATTCTTAAAGAATGTTCAAATAAATTACGCTTGATATATGGTAATTTTTGAGCTTTTGAGTTTATTTTCTCAAAAATAGCTTCCAGCAAACGCGGCACGGTTATAAACCCGTTTACTTTCAGCTCTTTAATATTTTCTGCTACTTTGGACACTCCTTCGGCATAATAAATACTTGTTCCCAAATACTGATACATATAGTTGCTCATGTGTCCAAACACATGCGATAACGGCAAGAAATCTAATACGGTGTCTTTATAAGTAAGAGATTGAATATTACAGCTTGCAAGTGCATTGCTCATCAGATTTTTATGGGTCAACATTACTCCTTTTGGAGTTCCCGTTGTGCCAGATGTGTAAATGAGAGTAGCTACATTATTTTCATCAATAGAATCTTTGAGGTCTTCTATCTTATCAAAATTTTTCCCAAGGTTTTTTTCGCCCAACTGGGTAACTTCCTGCCAAGATTTAGCTCCGTCCACTTCATCTATGGTGAAAATGTGTTCTACTGTGTCTATTTTATCTACAATGGGCTTTATCTTGTTGTATAACACCTTGTTAGATACAAAAACTATTTTAGTTTCGGAGTGTTTGAATATGTATTCGAATTCTTTGGCAGCAATGGTTGGATATACCGTAACATGGATAGCTCCTATTTGTAGTATTCCCATATCTATGAAGTTCCACTGTGGGCGATTGTTCGTTACAGTAGCTATCTTATCTCCTTTTTTTATGCCCAATTCCAAAAATCCTGAACTCAATTTCATAGCACAACGTCGGTAATGCTTCACATCATATTTTATCCACTTTTTATTCTTTTTTTCCGAAAGGAAAAATTTACCAACAGTGTCGGGATTGTTTTCAAAATGTTTGAAAAGATCAAAAATCCTCTTTGGCGTTTCCATATTAAACAGTTTTATATGAAAAAATCTATTTACATAAATTTTTTACAAAGTAAACAAAAATTTGTTTGTAACAGAATGACTTACAAAAAAATCTTGAAAATAAACATAACAACCAGTATTAGTTGGGATAGGTTTCATTTAAATTACAGTAAAAAACTTTATTTTAATGTTTAACTAGAAATCTATTAGTAGTAATTTTTTTACTGCCGTATTTTAATGTATAGATATAATAACCATTTCTGAAATTAGTTGTATTTATAGTTACTATTCCTTCGTTTTGAGATAACTTTTTTCTTAAAATTTCATTTCCCAATATGTTATATATTATTATGTATGTTTCATTTTGAGGTACAATGTTATACTTAAAATGAACATATTCGTCAGCAGGATTAGGATATGGTTTAGAAACAAATATTTTAGGACTACTCAAAATGTTATTACTTGTTGCAGCAGCAGGTTTAAACTTAACATAAAAGATAGAAGTGTCACCTTTACTTGATGTAGGCATCACTGTTACCTGTATTATATTGCTTGCAGTATCAGAAGCTGTATAATAAAGAGTGATGTGCAACTCTTCTGGAGAAGCCACTCCTACAGTGCCATCGCAGACAAGGGAATTGTGGCAAACCCCGTTAAAACATAATTGCAACAGATTCCCTTCTGATACCAATATCTTAGCCATTTCAATATGTATGCTCAAATCGGTAGGAGTATTGTTTTTTATATAACCAAAAAATTCGTATGAAATCTGTCCAGAAGAATCAGCATTAATGGTAATTGTGTCACCATTATTTATTATTGAAGTACAATTTTCATCAGTATAAACATTAAATGATTGGGCATTGAGTATTATTCCCATATATAAAAGGACAATAAAAATTATAATTTTTTTCATATTGTAAGTTTTTGAGTCTAATCTTTTTATACGAACGAAATATTAAAAAGTTGCATTTTTATATTTTTATTCCCATTACCAAGACGTCATCTGTTTGTGGATAGTTGTTGTTACCTGCAGTAGTCCATTCTTGAAAAGAAGTTTCCAATTTATTTTTTTGTTCTTCCAAAGGTAAATGTGATATTGAAAATAGCAATTTTTTAAAGTTCTTTTTCATAAACTTTGTTCCGTTTTTGCCACCAAATTGATCTAGATATCCATCGGAAAACATATATATTATGCTTCCATGAGGTATTTCCAGCTTTTCTTGTTTAAATGGAATATTTTTTATGTATCTACCTATAGGAGCTCGTGTTGGTTTGTATTCTACAATATCATTTTGAGTTGCTACCAAAATAGAGTTAT
Organism: uncultured Bacteroidales bacterium; assembly: GCA_964421355.1. GTDB lineage: Bacteria > Bacteroidota > Bacteroidia > Bacteroidales > JALTDM01 > JALTDM01. Next base: position 1,536 of record CAYQWX010000004.1, on the reverse strand, counting down.
TTGCTCCTGCATATAAAATTTCTTTTCTATTTTTATCAAATCTTAATAATACCATATCCATGCCGTCATCTTTATCTTTTAATGCAAGCATTATATATTCCCTCAATTTTTCCAAAACGGCTTTTGGTTCCAGTGGGCTGTCGGTACCATTAACTATATCGGATAAAAATGCGATACCTAGCATACTCATAAAAGCGCCTGGAACCCCATGTCCTGTGCAATCTGCTACAGCAATATAGGTGTAATCCTGTTTTGTTGTGAGCCAATAAAAATCTCCACTCACAATATCTTTTGGCTTAAAAAATACAAAGTGTTCGGAAAAATGTTTTGCTATTGTGTTTGGCCAAGGAAGAAGAGCATATTGTATCTGTTTTGCATAATTTATGCTATCGGTTATTTTTTTGTTTTGAAGTCTTATTATTTTATAGTTCTTTTCGAGCTCTTCTTTTTGTTGTTTTAGTATTCGATTAGTTTTTTTCAACCTTATAAGCAAAAAAACAGCAAATCCAGAAAATAAAAGTACTATTATGATCAATGTGGAAATCAAAATTATGACTCTTTGTTGTTCTTTTATTTTTTCACTTTTTCTTAACGCTTCAGCTTCTTTGAGTTTTATTATCTTTTCTTTAAGCTCTTTTTCAAGATTTAGGCGTTTTATTTGTTCTTTTTTTAGTTGGGCGTCTTTTTCCAGTAATTTATTTATTGTTTCCGTTTGTGTTAGTTGTTCCTTTGTTTTAGATAATTCGTGTTTCTTTTGAGATAGTTCTACTTCTTTTTTTTGTTTTTCTCTTTTTATTTGGGTATATTTCTCTTTTAGAAGGGCTAACTTTTCCGTGGAACTTATTTTATAAACTTTGTCTTTGTAATAAGAATATTTAGAATATGCTTGATAAGCATTTTTGTACTGGGCTTGCTTTTTGTATGTTTGGGATAATGCCTTATATATTTGTAAAAATAGAAAATTATCTTTTACTTTTTTGGAATATTCCAATGCTTTTTTATAATAATTGGTAGCTTTCCAATAATTTTTCATGTTGTATGCAATAGTTCCTAGATTGTAATATATCCTTACTAATTTTCTTGGGTCAGAATGCTTTTTTATATAATCTAATTCTTTATCGTAATATTTTATTGCTTTTTTAGGATTTTGTGCATAATAATATGCATCTCCTAATATATGATAATACCATGACGCTACCGAATCTACAACTTTGCCTCGTCTTACTTGTTTCTCATAATCAGAAAGTTCTTTTATAACCTTTTGGGGATTTGAGATTATAGAACTTTCTACAGATTGTAATTTTTCGTATGTTAATTTATTTTGCCCTTGTGTGTAATTTATAAAAAAACTATTAACCAAAATAGCAATAAGCAATATTTTTTTCATTGTTATATACAAATTTTCAATTATTAAAAATAATCATTTGTATTTAATGTTTTACCATTTTAAAAAAAATTTTTTCATTAATTAAAAATAGTTTATATTGCTACTTGAAATTTGACAATAAACAAAGGAAGTCTCCATAGTTTAAGAAA
>CAYQWX010000003.1:72126-73876 GCA_964421355.1 uncultured Bacteroidales bacterium | reverse complement strand
AAAATAAACCAATATTGTTGTCTAATGTATTATATGCTATTTCCAAGCGTAATACTTTGTCATAGTAAGTAGCAAAATCAAAACTTAATCCTATAGAATAATAAAATTTATACTCATTTTGATATAAAACATTGGCAGCATCAAAAAATAAACCTGTATAAGCAAAATAAAAAGTCTTTGCAAATTCATCTTTTTTTAACATCTTGATGTACAGGTCTTTTTTTTCTATAATATTATATCTAATATAGGTTTTGATATTTGCTATTGATTGATAAGGCAATACTTTTAGATATATTCCTCTTACTTGAGTACTATTCCAATCGTCAGATAAATAATAAAATGGTAAATGTGAATTTATGTATTTAAAGCCTAAAGCTGCAGATAAGTTTATTTTGTTATAAAATGTATGATATAGTCTATAGTCTAATACTATTTTATCAATCAATGATTTTGTAGTTGTAAAATTTTCTATCGATATATATCTGTATATACCTTCTGTTGGATAATAATGTAAGTTACGGTAATCTTGTTTCCAAAATATTCCAACTTTATATGTTTGGAGAAGAATTAAAGATGGTAATTCTTCTTGCATTTGTAGCCAATTTATATATTCCCCAATGTTTGAATATAGATTATAACGGTAAGCAGTCTGTATTTTTATATTTTTTTCTTTAAAGATAAAATATGGTGCCGATATATATTCATAAAGGTTGTTTTTTATGGAATAAGGAATTTCTTGCCTTCTGTTATATAATATTGAAACATTATAAGAAAAATATTTACTCTTGAAAGCGTATGGATTGTCATAAGTTAATCCATATTGTTGCTTATATCCATAACGGGCTTTTATTTTTAAAAAATCTCTTCTTCCTCTAAAATTATACCATCTTATAACAAAACCATAATTTACTCTATTCCAATTATTATTATACAAAAATGAACTCAAATTACGGTCGGCGTGTTCCAATATTGGGTAAGGCCAAATATACCACCGTTCAATTACATTTATATAAAAATAAATGAATTGATTTTTAATACTATCGGTAATAAAAATAAAATTGAATAAAGAAGTATTCATTAAATTATTATGGATAAGTGTTTTTATACTATCTATTTGTAGTGTTTTTATAGTATCTCCGGTTTTTATTGGTAATTCATTTTGTAGAACAAAAGATTTAGTGGTTTTGTTTCCAGCAAATTGTATGTTTTTAACTATCAATAATTGTGAAAGTCCAATCTTTACTACTAAAAAAAATAGGATATAAAAAATAGCAATATACTTCATTAACTAAATCTTTTACAGGCAAAAATATGAATAAAAAAGAAAGGGGGCTTTTGCCGCCCCCTTTTGTTTCTGAAAAAATTATATTTTAATATTCCCACAAATCGTGTTCGTAATTTCTAATCCATTCTTCTATTTTTTGTCCTTCTAGTAAAACATCCCAACCTTTTACATAAGTTTGTAATATCCTGTTGTCATATACATTTGCTTCTCTATAAATATTTGAGGAAAATTTGCGCATTGAAAATATATCCTCAAAAGTTCTATATTCAGCATCATTTCTTTCATTAAAGACTATATGATTTGCAAAAATATTTCTATAGGAAGGATAATAAGCCCACATTACTAATTTAGCAGTTAAATCTTTTTCACCTCCGTTATCACCTCCATTATCACCAAAATCTCCACTATCAACTTCTTTTTCGTACATTCTAATAGGGCATAAGCCAACTATTCTTACTTGTAACA
>CAYQWX010000003.1:0-72116 GCA_964421355.1 uncultured Bacteroidales bacterium | reverse complement strand
ATACTTCACGCATTAGATATCGTGTTACTTCCCAACTTTTTCTTTCTTCTTTAGTTATTTTTTGTGTAACTTCTCCTGTCATAGGGTCTTCTACCATTTCGGTATCGATTTTTGCTCCTAAATTTTCATCTATTTGTTTTAAGGAAATAGGAACGGAGAATGGTTCATTTAGTCCTCCTTCATCAGGATCATATGCGGTAATACTTTCATTTTCAACACCCCATATCAAAAGGTCGGTAAGACTATACCTGTCTCCAAAATGTTTAGTGGGGTAATAAAGAGGCAAATTGATTTTTTGTCTTAGATCCAGTATTCTTATTAACTTTTTACTCCACATTACATCGGCTTCCCGTAAGTAATAATATGGGATAGGTTTTCTCACAGGAGCATGTTCGGGTTGATAAATTCCATCAAGCACATTTTGAGCTTTTACGGAATTTACTCCTCCTAAAGAGATTATTAAAATAAATGCAAATAGTGATGCTGAATATAACTTTTTCATAGTATATATATTTTTTATCTAACTCTCAAAGCAATAGTTCCAAGTCTTCTAATTTTACCATCGGGACCTACGGCTTTTACATTTTCTATATAGATTTTACCTCCAGGTCTAACTTTCTTAATTAAAGATATTTGGGCTGGAGTAAACCTATATGAATTTGAGGTTTTACTTCTTTCAAAACCTTCAATTGTAGCAGAAACCGTAAAGCTTTTAACGATAAATTTTAAATCAAAATCAAAATTAGGTAATTCTGCTTTTATACCTATTTGGCTCAACAATACATTTTTCTTAATTGTTCCACCTCTTTTTCCTGCTACCATAGGTACTGGGTCAGGTACACGTTTTACCCTGAATTCTTGTTTTCCCATTGACCTTACATTACCATTATTATCTTTTACACTTACACTAATGTATGCTTTCCCCTGTTTTCTAACTTTTGCAATGTAATGTCCCGGTTTTACTTTTCTCAGACTACCTTGTGATATTCTTGCTGTAATTTGGTTGTCAGCAAAACCTGATACCGATATGCTTATTGGGTTATCTACACCTATATATAAAACATTCATTTTAGTAGGAGAAATAACAGCAACAGGTCTTGCGCACATGAATTCTGCACCATATCCCCCATTGGTAATTAATGGATAATCTTTATATTCGCCAGTATTAGGATTTTTAACCCTTATTATAGCGGCATACTTATGGATACCAACACTAGTAGCAGGGATTACCAGTTTACCAATACCCCTTTCAACAGGAACCGTATCTATTTTTCCTGTTAATTTTCCTGTAGCAGTGTCATATCCTTCTCCAACTAAAACAATAGGATTACTTGTTGTGCTAAAAGCAGCGACAAATAAGTCAGCTTCATATTTATCTCCAACTACAACATAATTAGATTTGGGAACAACTTTAGCTGCTAAAGTGTCAAACTTAAAGTCGGTAGCACCAATATTACTTAATAATTCGTTTACAATAGTTGCTTCAGCATTTATTACTTGATTTTCTATTTGGGAAAGTACAGTAAACGCTGCTGCTGCCGGCATGTGATAAAATTTGCTATTTTCCCATGTTGCTTCTTCAGGATTTTCTATACCTTTTTTAGGATCCTTTGTATCAATTCCTAAATCTCCTAATTGTTTTATACGCTGGTCTTTATTTATCATTTTTATTTTAGGATTCTTTAAAAGGTCTAGTAACTTTTTTCTGTAATCTTCCAGTTTCTTTTTAAGTTCAGTAGCCCTATGACCTCTTCCCCCATTATCTCCTGTTCCTACAAAGAAGTGAGTAGGAGTATCATAATCATCCTTTTTTTCAAGTTTTTCTACTGTCCAATGAGCAGCTGAATCTTTAGGAACACTCAAATGAATATATAATTCAGTTCTTAATTCTTTTATATATTCTTTCATTGCATCGGCATATTTCTTTGCCTTTTGTGCTGCTTGATAATAAGGTTCAACCTTTAATGGGTCATTGGCTCGTGCATTATCCAATGCACTATACATGAATGCATTTTTCTTTTCAAAATTCATATTTGTTGCTTCCAACCCCGAGTTTACAACAACAAACGCATGCAATATATCTTTAGACACATTCAATGCAAGCATTGCTGTGTAAAACAGATACATCATTCCAATCATTTTCTGTCTCGCGGTTTCTGGACAATTTGCAGCTGACATACGCTAATCTTTTTTTAATTCAAAATTTATACTTTCACTCATATTTTCTTATTGAAACTATTATTGATTTCTCAGACTCATAGCACTTAACATATTTCCATAAATAGTATTCAATGCTGCTAAGTTTTCGTTCAATTTACTAATTTCTTCTTGATATTTCTTAGTATCATCTACAGTAGAACGTAAGTTTACAACTATTTCTTCCAAATCATCGTACACCTTAGATGTATTTTCTACAAATTGATTGGATTTTTCCAATTGCATTTCATATACTTTATTCAATGCTTCCAGGTTTTTATTTAATGAAGATAGATTTTCACTATATAATTCATTGGAACGTTTATTTACTTCTATTTCTTCGTTCAAAGCATTTACCAAAGTTTCATAAGTGTCTGCTATTTTTGTAGCAGAACTTGTTACATTTTGAGATGATGTCACATAAGCATTTGATAATTCTTCTGCTGCATTGTTTAATTTTTCAGAAGATTCTGCATATTTTTCGCTAAATTCCTTTACTGTTTCAGATGCTTTTTCAAAATTATCTACATAATTATTGGTTGCAACTGTAACATCTGAAATATCAGCCAGTTTAGAAGTTGTTTCATTAAGTTTTTGTAATCCTTCACTTAATCTTTCAAATACTTCTGGGGTAATATTTGCTTCTTGAAGCATTTCGTCAAATCTTTCTACTGCATTTGTTGCTCCATGTCCCTTGTGCTCTTCTGCTTCTTCTGCTTCACCTCCTGCTAATTCTGGATAAACCAGACTCCAATCCCATTCTTTATGTAGCGGTTCAAATGCTGACATAAAGAAAATAAAACCTTCTGTTCCCAGACCTACAATAAGCATTATTGTAGCTCCCGGCCAGTGATTAATTTTAAACAATGCTCCAATTAACACTACGGTTGCTCCCCAACCATAGACAAATTTCATTGCATTTTGGTACTTTTCACTTCTTACAAATTCGCTGAAACCCATAATTTTTAGTTTTTTAGATTAAACATTTATTTTATTTAACATTAATAAATTTGCGATCCCGTTCCTGCATCATTAAAGTCATGTCCTAAATATGATCTCACATTTCTAAATCCTATATATGACTTAGCACTATCTTGATATTCATAAGTTCTGACACCACATTGCATATAATATGCTACATCTTTCCATGAACCTCCTCTTATAACTTTTCTTTTCTTTTCTGGAGGGTCATTTGGTAAAGCTTCATATTCGTAATCAGGATTTAAATCATCTGTGTATTGGTAAGCCGATTCATCGAAAGCATTTGATGTCCATTCTGCAACATTACCACCCATGTCATAAAGTCCCCATTCGTTAGGGTCATTATGTGCAACTATAATAGGATAAATGGATCCATCTGCTGTATAATTACCTCTTAATGGTTTAAAGTTGGCGATATAACACCCATGGTAATTAGCAGCATAATAACCACCCCACGGATACATGCTTCCTTTTAATCCTCCTCTTGCGGCATATTCCCATTCACTTTCGGTTGGAAGTCTATAATCTTGTACGAAAACATCTCCAATTTCTCTTAAAAATCCATTTTTAAGTTGTGTTCTCCATATAGAAAATGCTCTGGCTTGTCTCCAACTTACTCCCACTACAGGATAATGGTCAAAAGCTGGGTGCCAAAAATACATTTTTGCCATTGGTTCGTTATAAGAGTATGTAAAATCACTCATCCAACATAATGTATCGGGATATACATTAATTATATCATGCATTATGTAAGAAGAACGATCTTTGACAGGTTCTTTTATTCCTCTTTTTTCTTTTGAATAATTAATAACTTCTCCTTCATATTTACCAGTTTCAAAATTATAAGATCTTCTTATTTCATTGCCAAATTCAAATTTTTTACCTGCTTGATGAAGATCTATCCAATAGTATTCAAAATTCAATTTTCTGGTATCTATCTCTCGTCTTCTATAAAATCGTTCATGTTCTGGTAGGTAGAGTTCTTCTAATATTTCTCTTTGGTCAGGATCATCCCATTTAATTTTTTGTGTCCAATCGATAAAAGGAGGGTCTAATTCATTGCCGTAGTAATCTTCGGATATTAAATATTCATCATATTGATCTCCTAGTAATTTATAAGCAATAGAGTCTCTAACCCAATATACGAATTGTCTATATTCATTGTTTTCTATTTCTGTTTCGTCCATCCAGAATGGAGCAACAGAAACTGTTTTTTGAAAAGCAGTCATAGAATTTGGAACATCTTGGTCATTTAGCCCCATATTATAGCTTCCTTGTCGGATAAATACCATTCCAAAAGGTTGAGGTTCGTACCAGATTTCCCTATCTAACACCCCTGTTAGTTCTCCTGTGTTACTACTGCATCCTCCCAATAGTAACAAGAGTGTTAAGAATATGAAATAATAATAAGTTTTTATCTTTTTCATAATAAAATGATTTTATATTTAAATATTATAATAACCTTACACTTTTATAACCACCTCTACCAGAACTCATGCTTAAATTAAAGCAATAATTCAATACAACTTCAAATGACCCATTGTTATATTTAGATAATTTTGACAAACTAACATCATAAGCTAAAGCTATTGTCATATTAAACGGGAAAACATATCCAGCATGGATTATGAAAGAGTCTCCAAAACGATAGCCTATTCCCCCGGAAATTGCTTTATTATACAATAGTGATGCCCCTAATGTATATTGATTGACAACTCCGTCGCTGGAAATAAATATAGAAGGTCTGATTTCATAGACAGGATTAGGAAGTGTGTAATAATAACCTGCAGTTAAGTAATAATGCCTTTTTAGGAAATATTCTTTTCCTGTTTCATAATTTAATTTTGATTGTATTAAATTGTCTATACCAAGTCCTGCATATAAATAATCGGTAAGATAAAATGCTCCCAATGAAGATGCGAAAGCCATTTTTTTACCGGCGTGTGGAATAGCAGGATCTTCGTATGGATTTTGATTAGGATTTTCCAAACTACCATAAGTGTTCCATTGGTCAGGGTTTAATGATTTGTTTTTAATACCCAATCCTGCACCTATTCCTAAGGTTCCATCACCTACGTCCATGTGATAAGAGTAGGATAATTTAATATGGGTATTTTTTTCGTATCCCAATTTATCTTGAAGTACTATTAATCCTATTCCGCTGGTAATTCCTTCTAAAAAACCGCTAACGGCAAAACCTGTTGTAACAGGATTGCCCTCAAATCCCATCCATTGTTGTCTATGGTCTAATGTTGCACAAATTGCTTGTCCCATTCCAGAATAACCCGGATTGGTAAACATATGAACATAAGGATAAAAATCAAATTGAGGTTCTTGCTGTCCATTACTTGTTTTTGCTAAAAATAGCACGGACACAAGAGCCATAACAAAGATAATATTTCTCATATGATGATGTTTTTTAACACAAAACATTGTTTTCCCGCCGTAAAGTAAATCATTTTTTTTTAATCTACCAAACAAAAAGCCATTCAATTTTATTTTTATAACAGTATTTTTCAATTTTTATTTTATAAAAATATGAGTAAATTTTGATTAGGAACTATTTCTTTTGGCTCATTTCCATGTTTAAATATTCGTGCATTCTTATTCCCCCATAGTATAATTTCTTTGTTTCCAGACACATACAGCATGGTCCCTTCTCTTAATCCAACTACCGTAGTGTTTTTATTTGCTTCCAAAAATTCTTTTATACGTTGTTCTCTTGTTTCGCCTCCAAAATTTTTAGGATTTGCGTCTAAATAGTGTGGATTTATCTGAAAATTAATTAGACCTATTGCATTAAAGTTTTTTGGTTCTACTATTGGCATGTCGTTGGTGGTTTTTATAGTAGGACAAGCAACATTGCTTCCTGCACTCCAACCTATGTATGGTATGCCTTCTTCTACTTTTTTCTTTATTGGTTCCAATAGTTTATTGTCTTGTAACATTTTGATAAGTTGCCATGTGTTTCCACCTCCTACAATTATCATGTCTGCATCTTCAATAGCTTTTTTAGGATTGTTGTAGTTCTGTATTCCTTTTACTTTTATATTTAATTCTGATAATGCTTTGTTTACATTATTAACATATTTGTCAAAACTAAATGTAACTGCAGCGTAAGGTATAAATATTATATTTTTGTTGTCAGGTGTAAAGTTTATCTCTTTAAAAAATTCTTTAATAAAAGGTTTTGTGTAATACAGATATGGCTCACCTGCCATTGTGGAATTACTAATTAATAGCATTCGTTTTTTCATGAGTTAATTTATTTTTTATTAAGGAAAATGTGTTTTATTAATATATAGGTCTTGTCTTTACCTTCTATAAGTTTGAATTTCATTGTTACAGGTTTGTATTTTTTGTCAACGATGGTTAATTCATACTTGTTATTTGCAGGCAAGGTTGCCATGTAATCTCCTGTGGCTTTAGAACGTAGTATATAAGTTTTACCTGTATTGGTATTTTTAATGGAAATTGTAACTTGAACAGGTTTTTTGGTTTGTGCATCTATTATTTTTCCTTTTATAATGGAAAGAGGAGGTCCTGATATTTTTTTAGCAAGTTCTGGTGTTAAATCTTTATTAGATTTAAAGTAATACCGCATATCTACTTTGTAAATATCCATTTTACCATATCCACCTGGACGGGAACTTGATAAATAGGCTGTTTTTCTATCTGTAGTGAAAACAAAATGAATTTCTTCTCTTGTTGTGTTTATTGGGTACCCCATATTTATAGGAGTTGTCCATGAACCGTCGTCTTTTTTGGTGGTCATAAAGATGTCATGTCCTCCCATTGTATTGTGTCCATCGGAACTAAAAAATAAGGTTTTCCCGTCGGGATGAATATATACACCAATTTCGTCATATTCGGAATTAACTACAGGTCCTAGGTTATCAGGTTTGGTCCATTCACCGTTTACATAATGTGAAACATATATGTCGCCGTGTCCAAATCCTCCGCGTTCCCGTTCACTTACAAAATATAATGTTTTTTCGTCTGCCGTTAAGCAGGCAGAGCTTTCGAAATAAGATGAGTTTATGTATTTATTACCAAAGGGTTTAGGAGTTGTCCATGAGCCATCTTCTTTGATAGTGGAATAATATATGTCTCCGCTCCGAGTAACACCTTCTACATTTTTATATATCAAGATTTTTTTCCCATCAAAAGTAATACTTAAGTCTGCATCATGGTATTCTGTGTTTATAGGAGGTCCTATATTTTTTGCAGGAGACCATTCTCCTGTTTCTTCATTAAATGTTGATATATATATGTCGTCATAATATTCATCTGTGGCAGGGTCTATTTTGCCTCCTACATTTTCAGGTCTTCTGGAAGTAAAAACAAAGATACTTCCATCTCCAGAAATATAAGGATTAGCATCTGTATATTTACTATTTATTGCTGTTCCCATATTTATGATTCTAACATTTACTGGATTGTTCATTAAGTCTTTTGCAGTGTAACATTGTTTTATTAAACGATTTACATAGGTTCTTTCGTACTGTTTTCTTTTCTTGAGTTTTGATTTATATTCGTTATAGTATTTTAATGCATTATCTATATCTCCTAAATAGTGGTAGGCTCGTCCTAATGATAAATAGGCTTCTTTTGAAATGTTGGTATCTTTTTCTACTGCTTTTTTCAAATGGAATAAGGCAGAATCCATTTTATATATTTTTATCAAGCATTCTCCTATTCTGAAATTTAAGTTTGCATCATTTTTATAATCCTTATATAACTTTCTGTATTCTCTTAATGCACCATAATAATCATCATTGGAATATAATAGCCAAGCATTAGCCATTTTTAATGAATATGGAGACTTTTTATTTTCTTTTCCTTCTTTTTTTTGGGCATATATATTGTTCCCAAGAGCAATAAGAAAAACGATACCAATAAATAATAATGGCTTTTTCATAATATTAAAATCAGTTTTTTTCAAAAAGCAAAGATAAAAAATATTTTTTATTACAAGTATTAAAGATTTGTTGTATTAACTTTGCAAGAAAATCAAAAATAGATTTATGATTCCTTATTTATCTTTTCTTTTATCATATTTGTTGGGTTCTATTCCTTCTGCAGTAATGGTTGGTAAATTAACAAAGGGGATAGATGTAAGAGATTATGGGAGTGGAAATGCTGGTGCAACAAATACATTTAGAGTGCTTGGTTGGAAAATTGCTATTCCTGTCCTCTTAATAGATGTAGGCAAAGGGCTGTTGGCTGTAGAATTGTATAATATTTTTAATTTAACATGGTTGCCAATACCAACTAAAATAATATTGGGGTTATTGGCTGTAGTTGGTCATATATTTCCATTATTTGCAAAATTCAGAGGAGGTAAAGGAATTGCTACTTTACTTGGAGTAGTGATAGCTTTATCGCCAATTACTGTGTTATATACGCTTATAGTTTTTGTATTAACTTTTGCGATAACCAATTATATATCATTAAGTTCTATTTTGTCAGGGTTGGCGTTACCTATAATATATTATTTCACACATAAATCTGATTTGAACTATCCTTTACTTATTTTTTTCATTTTTATATTTTTTCTTGTGATATATACTCATCGTTCAAATATAAAACGCTTACTTACGGGAACGGAATCCAAAATATTTTTTAGTAAAAAGAGGAAAGATGCTTATGAGAAAAAATGATTTTCGCATACTTTTTATGGGGACACCTTATTTTGCCGCTTACAATTTAGAATATTTGCTAAAACACGATTATAATATAGTAGGAGTGGTAACAGCTCCTGATAAAAAGGCAGGGCGAGGGCTGAAAATAAAAGAAAGTGAGGTTAAAAAAACTGCACAAAAATATAATTTGCCAATATTGCAACCTCAAAAATTAAAGAATCCAGATTTTGTGAGAGATATAAAAGAGCTTAATCCACACCTTATAATAGTGGTGGCTTTTAGAATGCTTCCAAAAGAGGTGTGGCAGTTTCCTCCGTATGGAACGATAAATTTACATGCATCGTTACTCCCTAATTATAGAGGTGCGGCACCTATAAATTGGGCTATAATAAATGGTGAAAAAGAAACGGGAGTAACTACTTTTTTTATAAATGAAAATATTGATACCGGGAATATATTGTTGCAAGAAAAAGTAAATATTTCTCCAGAGGAAACTGCAGGAAGCCTTCATGATAAGTTGATGGAAACAGGAGCCGAGCTTTTGGAGAAAACGGTAGATAAAATAATGAATGGAGATATAATTCCTATTCCTCAAGATGAGATTAGTTTGTCCGAAATAAAGTTTGCACCAAAAATTTTTAAAGAAGATTGTAAGATAAATTGGAAAAATAACACACAACAAATATATAATTTTATAAGGGGGCTAAGTCCGTATCCGGGGGCATGGAGTAATATTAAAATAAACGAAAAAGAAACAGAAGCAAAAATATTATATGCCTCTGCTATTTACGGTAAAGATAAAAATATAATGTCTGGTGAAATAAAGATAGAAAACGGAATATTACATATAGCAACAACAGATGGTTATATAGTTCCTATTGAAATAAAACTTGCTTCAAAAAAGGCAATGGATAATAGAGCTTTTATAAACGGATATAAAAAATCTAAACTCTTTTTTTATTAAAAGATATTTTTTAATCAAAATATAATATCTTTGCACCACAAAAAATATTATCGTTATGGAAAATGCAGGCACTAATCCACAAGTTAACAATGTAAAATCAAATGAAGACAATACGGTTGCTATAATAGCTTATATAACTATTATAGGTTGGATTATTGCCCTTATTATGCATTCTAATAAAAAAACTCAACTTGGAGCATTCCATTTAAGAGAAATGTTAGGATTAATGCTGTTTGGTATTGGTTTGTCTATTTTTGCTAGAATACCTATTATTGGGATTCTTGCATTTATTGGAGAATTAGGATTATTTGTCCTATGGTTATTAGGATTGATAAATGCAATAAACAAGGAAATGAAATATTTGCCTCTGATAGGGGATCTGTTCCAAAAATGGTTTGGAAATATGATTGTTTAATTATTTAATGATTAAAAAAGATAAAAGGAATATGTCAAAAAAGGAAAAACTTAAACACGAAGACAGTTTTGAAACAATAGAAGAGACTTTAACAAAGTCGGAACAGTTTATTGAAAGAAATAAAAAAGTATTAAGTTGGGTAATTACTATTGTATTAGGCGTTGCTTTAATATTTATGGCTCTTAAAAAATATTATTGGCAGCCGTTGGAAAAAGAAGCACAGTCTCAAATGTTTATGGCAGTAAGATATTTTGAAAAAGATTCTTTTAAGTTAGCCTTGAATGGTGATGGTAATTACATGGGATTTTATGATATAATAGATGAATATGGTAGCACTAAAGCAGGTAATTTAGCTCATTATTATGCAGGTATTTCTAACTTGAAATTAGGCAACTACGAAAAAGCAATAGATTTATTGAAAGATTTTGATAGCGATGATTTAATGGTGTCAAGTATGGCATTGGGAGCAATAGGAGATGCCTATGCTAATATGGGTAAAAATGAAGATGCCGCAAAATATTATGAAAAAGCTGCTACAGAACATAAAAATGAATTTACAACACCTACATTTTTATTAAAAGCTGGATTGATGAATGAGTTACTTGGTGATAATGAAAAAGCATTGAATCTTTATCAAACTATAAAAAAGGAATATCCACATTCTGCTGAACATAGAATAATAAAAAAATATATTGCAAGGGTAAAAGTGAAATTAGGTAAAGATAAAATCTAAAATGTCAACCCGAAATTTATCCAATTACGATAAAGATAAAATACCTTCTGCCCGTGGGTTTAGAGTAGGAATTGTTGTTGCTGAGTGGAATGATGAAATAACAGGAGCTTTGCTTGATGGAGCCATTGAGACATTAAAAAAGCATGGTGTTTTTGATATAACTGTGGAATATGTTCCCGGTTCTTTTGAACTAATCTTTGGAAGTAAAGCCTTGGCTGTCAGTGGAAGAGTAGATGGCGTGATTGCTATTGGTGCAATAATAAGAGGAGAAACTCCTCATTTTGATTTTATTGCACAAGGAGTAACTTACGGTATTGCAAAATTAAATGCGGCAGTAAGAGATAATAATGAAAGTGCTTTTAGTATAGATAATTTGCAAAAAACACCAATAATTTTCAGTGTGCTTACTACTGACACTTACCAGCAGGCTAAAGACAGAGCAGGAGGAAAGTTGGGGAACAAAGGGGTGGAAGGAGCAATTGCCTTAATAAAAATGATGCATTTAAGCAGAAAATACTTCGGATAAGTAAATCTTTTCTTAAAAAAATTTAGGAATAAAAATGTTTCAAATAGACGATAAAATTATTTCAGATGATTTGTTCGAAGTGAATTTCGTGTGTAATTTGGATAAATGCAAAGGAATTTGTTGTGTGGACGGCGATTCCGGAGCACCTCTTACAGAAGAGGAGGCAAAACTGATGGGAAAAGTTTATCCTATCATAAAAAAATATTTACCTCTACAAGCTATTTCAGAGATAGAGAAACAAGGACTTTACATTACAGATTATGATGGAGATTTAGTTACTCCAACTATAAATAATAGGGAATGTGTGTATGCTTATTATGACGAAAAAGGTATAGTTAAGTGTGCTTTTGAAAAAGCATACCTCAATAATGAAATTGATTTTATAAAGCCAATATCATGTCATCTTTATCCTGTTCGCATAAAGGAATATGAAGAGTTTTTTGCTGTAAATTATGATGAACGTTCTATATGTAAGGCTGCTTTAATAAAAGGGAAAAAAGAAAAAACACCATTGTTTAAGTTTTTAGAAGTTCCTCTAAAAAGAATGTTTGGTAATGATTTCTACGAGCAGTTGGAAGTTATTTATGAAGAATTTTTTCTAAAAAATAATAAGTAAATTTTAATTTTTGGGAATCAATATATTCGGAACAATTTTTAAGATAAAAAAACCACACTTATTACAAATGATTTAGTTATTTTCATATTTATTTCGGGGATACTACCTATAATAACAAACTAGTACCGAACCTTATTATTGCGTTTGCTAAAGCAGATAACAACCTCCCTTTACTTACTGTTAATTAGGTTGCGATGTCATTTCTTAATCAAATCGGGGATTTACTATGTTATTGTATATGGAGCCAAATGTATAAGATAGCCCTATAGACATATAGTAATTGTATGTAGTTGGCATACTCCTACTCCTTACAAGAAGATCTTCTATAGAAGCCTCCTCTTTAGGTAAATAGATTTGGTCGTGTACTATTGATGCTGAAAAATTTGTGTAAAATGATAATCCTTTTACTATTCTCCAATTTATATATGCCCATACTCCAGTATTATACAGCTGATAATCATGCAGGTAGTCAGAAGCCCAAAATGAAGTGGATATGCTACCCCATGGTTGTGTTATTTGAAAATCTACAGATAATGAATGTTTAAACAGATTTTCTTGTGTTTTGTTAAAAATAGTAGTATCTATATATTGAGCATATATGTGAGATATTCCGTAACTTATGCGTAGTTCTTTGTGTGCAGATTCTGAATATTTAAATACATTGTATTCAATTGCCGGACGTAAATTATATAAAAATTTATAGTTATTATAAGTATTTGTTGATTCTCCATTAAATAATCCTATTGCCCAATGTTCTCCAGCACTTTTTATTACACTACCAGAAAATCCATAATTTCTAACTATTTTTATATACTTAAAATTTTGATAATTGTAATTTGATTGATTATAACTATTTCTTATTTTGAAATCATATTTCCATTTTTCTGTAACTCTTTGTGCCGATATAGTGTTTGACATATATGTGCTTTGTGATGTTGATTCTCCGTTTAACCAAGCATCAGTTCCTATTCTAAATACCCAGTTATTCCATTTATCAACGGCTTCAGTTTCTTTAACTTTTGTAGAGTCATTTTCTGTTTTTTTCAATGAAGAGTTGATTTCCAAATAACTTATATACGGGGTGTGTGATACATATCTTATTAGTCCAAGTTTGAATATTTTAAGAATGGCTTTTCTGTGTTCCTCTGTGGTAGATGACGGGGGAGCATCATATTTTAGAGTATCATTTATTCCTTTGTATTTTTTATAACCCAAAAATGTAAGAATATATTCATCACCTTTGCTTCCTGTTTCTTGTGAAGTGCCTAATATCACCACATCGGCTTCTTTTCTATCTCTTACATAATTAACAAATTTAACTTCTCTGCGTACATAATCCATGTCGCAAAACCCACAGTCCATAAATACATTTAATGCATTTTTTCGATTTGTATTTTCGGCATTTACTTGAGAGAAACCGTTTATTGTCAATACAATAAGGCTTGTAAAAATTGCAATTTTATTTTTCATAAGATTGTGTTTTTATTTATTTTTACAAACTGCAAGTTTAATATAAAAAATCATACACTTTATACTTCCCTTTATCTTTTTATTATCTTTGCAACTTCGTTGATTTTGGAGTAAAATGAAAAAGATTATAAGACAGGTTGTTAAACTTTTATTATTTATAGTTACTTTTTTCTTACTATTTATAATGTTTTCTTGTAGGACTATGATAAAAGTCCAAAAACCTACCAAGGATGATAAAAAAGATACAAAATTTAAATATTATTATTACGAAGGAGTGAAAAACAAACTTCTTGGAAAAACATTAGAGGCTGCATCATATTTTAAAAAATGTTTGACTTTAAATAACTCCATTCCTTCTGTTTATTATGAATTAGGGCAAGTTGCTTATCTTAACGGACAACTCTCAGATGCCGAAAAGTATGTTGAGAAGGCTTACCAAATGAATAAGGATAATAAGTGGTATGGAACATTTTTAGTGGCTATATATAAGGAAACTAAAAAACTTGATAAAGCAAAAAAGGTGATAAAAGAATTACTTGCAAAAGATAATACTCAAACAAGTTTGAAGCTTGAATTGGCTAATATTTATGAATCTGAAGGGAAATTACAAGATGCTATAAAATTGTATGATGAGATAGAAAAACAATCAGGAATAATAGATGATATTGTATTGGAAAAAGCACAGTTGTATACGCAGCTTAAAAAGTATGATAAAGCGGAAGACGAAGTAATAAAACTTATAAAAGAAAATCCTGATGAAACAAAGTATTACTCTTTGCTTTCACAACTTTATATGTCTGAAAATAAATTAGATAAAGCATATAATACTTTGAAAAAGATAATATCAATAGAACCTACTAATGGTAAAATATATGTGTCTCTTGCAGAATATTATCAATCTGTAGGAAAAACAGATAGTGCTTTTTGGGCATTGGCAAAAGCATTTGAATCTCCCGAACTGGATAAAAGTAAAAAAGTAGAGATAGCATATAATTACATGAAGTATTATGGAAAGGATAGTATAAACTTTAAAAAGATAGAACCTTTGGTAAATATTTTAACGAAAGAGTATAATGGTGATGTTGTGTCTTGGGGATTAGCAGCTGATTTTTATTCACAAGTGAAAGATTATAAAAAAGCAAAAGAATATCTAAATAAAATAAGACATAAAGATAAATCCAATTATCTTGTATGGCAACAGCTTATGTTTATTGATAATAATTACAATCAAAATGATTCCCTTATTGTACATGCTCGTGAGGCAATGGACTTATTCCCATTTGTTTCACAATTCTATTTATATGGAGGATTAGGTTTTTATAGAGAAACTAAGTATGATAGTGCCATTTATTATTTTAAGAAAGGATTGAAATTATTGCCTGATAGCAATTTGCTTAGAAGTTATTATTTTTTTCTTGCAGAGAGTTATTATAGAAATCATGAGCCGGACTCTTCATTTGCTTATTACGATAAATTATTGGATATTTATCCAAATGATGTAGGAGCAATGAATAATTATGCTTTTTTCCTTGCTTTGGAAAATAGAAATTTAGATAAAGCAGACACTTTAATGCAAATAGTCCTGAAATATTTTCCCACCGATCCTAACTATTTAGATACCTATGCTTGGGTCTTATATAAGAAAAAAGAATACCAAAAAGCTCAAAAGTATATAGTTAAATCATTAAAAAACGGAGGAGATAAAAATCCAACCATATTAGAACATGCAGGAGATATATTTTTTAAGAATGGAGATGTTACTACGGCGGTAAAATACTGGAAAGAAGCATATAGCAAGACAGGTAAAAGGAGGCAGGTTTTATTGCAGAAGATTGAGAATAAAAAAATAATAGAAGAGTGAAAAGAAGAATAGTTTATATAATTTCATTAACAATAATATTAATGTCAAGTGCTTGCTCGGTATTAAAAACAGATGTTGTAACTGAGCCTCAAACACAAAGACACACAAAAAGAATAACTCATAAAAAATTTGTTAAGACTTTTAACTCAATTTATCCTGATTATCACTATTTGCTTGCTAAAGCCAAAATAAAGTTTAAAGAAAATAATACTACTCATTCGCTTAGGGGTATATTTAGAGTGGTTAAAGATTCTATGATGATTATTTCATTATACCATAGCACAGGTATTCCTGTGGCAAAATTGAAACTTACTAAAGATACCATATATTTAATAGATGAATTAAATCATAATTTTTATAAAAAAACTTATAAGTGGATAAGTGATAAATATGCCCTAAATTTGACATACAGCAATATTGAAGCATTATTATTTGCTCGCCCTTTCATTTATGACGATACCGTATTTTCATTTAAAAAATTTAAGGATTTTAAGCGTAAAAAAGATTCTGCTGATGTGATATTTTATTCTGTTAAAAATAATAAAATAAAGAGGTATTATAAAAAAAATAAAAAAGGTAAAAAGATATCCGTACGATTACGACAATCTCTGATAGGACAGAAGTTTTATGTAAATGCAAATACTTATTTTTTGGATAGATCTATTATAGAAGATTTTGTAAATAACTATAAACTTGATGTTTTTTATATAAACTATGGTAATACTTTGGGGAATAAACCTTTTGTTAAAAAAATGAAAATTATTCTAAATAATAAAAACAATTCATATAACTTTGACATAAAATATTATAAAGTAGTGAAAAAAGATAGATTAAAATTAAAATTTAAAATTCCAAAGTAAATGTTGTTGCATAAAAAGTTTTACATAATATTTACATTCATAATAATTTTAAGTTTACCATCTTTCTCGCAAAGTCGTAAAACACTTGAAAGAAGAATAAAAAAATATGAAAGAGAACTTAAACTTACTAAAAAACTATTATCTCAAACAAAACAACAAAAAAAACAAACATACAATAAATTAGTACTTATAAATAGACAGATAGAACTTCGTCAAGAATTAATTGAAGAACTAAAAAAAGAATTAACTCAGATTGATAATAAAATTTCTGAAAATGAATGGATTATAAACTCTTTGGAAGAAGATCTAAAAACCATAAGAGAACAATATGCCAGATTAATTTATTTTGCTTGGAAAAACTCATCTCCCTATGAGCAAATAATGTATGTGCTTGCGGCAAATTCATTTAATCAAGCTTTTATGCGGGTTAAATATTTGCAACAAATATCCGATTATAGAAAAAAACAAGTAGAAGCAATACAAGCAATAAAAAAAGAATTGGAACAAAGGTCTTTGGAACTTGAACAAAAACGTACCCAACGCCAAAATGTTTTGAAAAAACTTGAAACAGAACAACAAGGACTTGTCCAAAGTAAAAAAGAAAAGAAACAAACAATAGAACATTTGCAACAAAAAGAGAAAGACTTGCTTGCAAAACTTAAAAAACAACAAAAAGCTGCCGAACAACTAAAACATAGAGTTGCACAACTTATTGAGGAAGAGGCAAGAAAAGCCAGAGAAAGGGCAAGACGCGAAGCTGCAAAGAGAAATGCAAAATCTAAAAATAGAGGCAAAACAAGTACAGGTAAAAAATCTCCGACATATTATCTAACTCCAGAAGAAAAAATTATTTCTGGCAAATTTGAACAAAACAAGGGGAAATTACCTTGGCCTGTGGCAAAAGGTATAATTACAGGTAGATTTGGAACTCACGAACATGCTGTATTAAAAGGTATAAAGGTAAATAATAACGGAATATATATATCTACAGTACATGGAGCTAAAGCAAGAGCAATATTTGATGGGGAAGTGCGGAAAATATTTGAAGTACCTGGTAAGCACAAAATAGTGTTGATTAAACACGGGAATTATTATTCTGTTTATGGTAATCTTGCAAAAGTCTTTGTAAAAGAAGGAGACAAAGTGAAAACAAAACAAACAATAGGCGAAGTATATACCGACGATGAAAAGCAAAAAACAGAAATAGAATTGCAGATATGGGACGGACTAAAGAAAGTTAATCCAGAATTATGGTTAGCCCATTAAATAAATATGTTGAAAATATTAAACTTATTTCTTATTTTTGTGTGTATAAAATGAAAACTGTATAACTATGAAAAAAATAATTAAATGGATAGTAATTGTTTTTATATTATTCCTTTTGGTAATAATATCCATACCATTTATATTCAAAGGTAAAATAGTAAAAATTGCCAAAGAAGAGATAAATAAAAATGTAAATGCAAAAGTAAACTTTGGTAAATTTGATCTTACCATTTTTCACAGCTTTCCCGACCTAACATTTTATATAAAAGATTTATCTGTGGTAGGAGTAGATACTTTCAAAAACGATACACTTGCAAGTTTTGACAAGCTTGCATTGGATATAGATTTGACGAGTGTATTAGGAGACAAAATACAAATTAATTCGATTTCTGTAGAACACCCTGTAATCAAAGCCATTGTATTAAAAAATGGTAAGGCTAATTGGGATATTGCTAAGGAAGATACTACTGCTACTGAAGATGATACGGATACCACAAGTGGTGCTTCTATGGTAATGCACTTGCAAAAATTAAACATAACAGATGCTGATATATCATATTTTGATTACGAAGGCGATATGAGCAGCCAAATCAAAGGATTATCTTTTGATTTAACAGGGGATTTTTCTTCATCAAATGCTATTATGAATATGGCAATGAAAGTAGCTTCACTTACATTTAATTACGAAGGTGTTGATTATCTCAAAAAGGCAAAAGCTGATTTTACGGCAAAAATATCTGCCGATTTGGATAGTAGTAAATATGTGTTTGAAGACAACAAACTTTTAATAAACGACTTACCTGTTACAATGAACGGATATATAGCGATGCCTACAGATGACATATTGATGAATTTAAAGATAACTTCAAAAGGAAATTTCAAAAAATTGATGTCTCTTGTGCCAAGCATTTATATGTCAGGATACGAAAATGTTACGGTAAAAGGGAATTTTGATTTTGATATGGAATTAAACGGAACATACAATGATAGTTTAATGCCTGCATATGATATGGATTTGAATGTGAACAACGGGTATATCAAGTATCCTGATTTACCAGAGGATATAAAGAACATAAATTTGGCATTAAATATACATAACAAGGATAGTATCGACTTAAATAAAACAATAGTAAATCTTTCCAAGTTCCACCTTGAAATTGCAGGTAATCCTGTAGATGCACGCCTTGTTACTTCCAATGTAATGGTAGATCCGTATATAGATGCATTCTTAAAGACACATTTAGACCTTACTTCATTGAAAAAAGCAATTCCACTTGATAGTACCGACTTATCGGGAATAATAGATGCCGATGTTTCTATGAAAGGAAAAATGTCTTCTATAGAAAATGAACAATATGATAACTTTTATGCAGAGGGTTCTTTGAAAATTACCAATATGATTTATAAATCTTCGGATGAGCCTGTGCCAATGGAAATAAAAAATATGTTATTTGAATTTTCACCAAAGGCAATGTTGCTTAAAGATTTTTATGCAAAAGCAGGAAACTCGGATATATCAGCTAATGGTCAAATATTCAATGTGCTACAGTATTATTTCAAAGATAGTTTGCTCAAAGGAACTTTCAATCTTTCTTCTAATTTGATAGATGCTAATATGTGGCTTACTGGAGAAGAAACAACGGAAGATACAACAACACAACAACAAACAGATACTTCTGCACTGGAAATAATAGAAGTACCAAAAAATATCGATTTTACATTAAATTCAGACATCAAAAAACTATATTACGACAAATACAAGATAGAAAACCTAAAAGGAAAAATAATAATAAAAAACGGAGAAGCAACATTACAAAATTTATCTATGGATATATTTGGTGGCAATATTGTAATGACGGGAAAATATAGCACAATGGATATGTCTAATCCTTTCGTAAAATACTCTTTAAAAATAAATAAATTAGATTTAAATAAAACATATTCCTCAATAGAAACTTTGCAAAAAGTGGCACCATTATTGAAAAATGCTTCAGGACAGATTTATGGTAAGATGGAAATAGAAACAGGTTTGTTGCAAGATATGAGTCCCAAAATGGAAACCATGAACGGACTTGGTAATATTCAAACTAAAAACTTTGTATTAAAAGAAAATGGACTATTCAAATTTATGAATTCATTTTTCAAGACGGATAAATTTAAAGAAATAAAAACACAAAATACTAATCTCACAATAAAAATAGAAAATGGAAAAATCAGTTTTGACCCTTTTGATTTTAGCGTGGGAAACATAAAAGCCCACGCATCAGGAGAACAGTATGTAGATGGTAAATTAAATTACACTATTGAATGGGATATGCCTAAAAACGCTCTTGGTTCGGCAGCTGTGTCAGTGATGAATAAACTTGCGTCCCAATTGTCAAAACAAGGAATAAATGCAAATATCGGAAATACTATAAAAGTAAAAACTCTTATTCAAGGCACATTGGATAAACCTAAATATAAAGCATTGTTGGGTGGACAGGGAGATAATCAGGAAAGCATACAGCAGCAAGTAAAAGATAAAGTAAAAGAAGAATTGAACAAAAAGAAACAAGAAGCAATACAAAAAGCAAAGGAGCAAGCAGCCAAATTGTTAGCGGAAGCTAATAGAAAAGCACAACAAATAAAAAATGAAGCTCACAAGAAAGCCCAACAAATACGTGAAGGTGGTAAAAATGCGGCTAAACAAATAAGAGACGAAGCAAAACGCAAGGGTGACGAACTAGTAAAAAAGGCTAAAAATCCAATAGCCAAAAAGGCAGCAGAAATTTCTGCTCAAAAACTTCAACAAGAAGCTGACAAAAAAGCTAAAAAAGTAGAACAGGAAGCTAATTCCAAAGCTGATAAATTAGAACAAGAAGCTAATAAACGTGCTAAACAAGTAGTGGATGAGGCAAAAAGTAAAGGTAATGAACTTATAAAAAAAGCTGAAAACAGTTGAAAAATATAAAGTTATGGAAAAGTTTATTTTTACAACATTAGTAGTAATGTGGGCAAATATTCATTTGTATGTACAAGATAAGCCCGTATCTATTTTTAATAACTTAGATAAAGGAGAGATAATATTGGTGGGAAATTTATATAACAATGAAGTAGTGCAAAATGTAAAACAACACGTGAAAGGTAAGCCCAAAAAGAAAAAACAAGAAGCTATACAAAGAGCTAAGAAGCAAGCATCTAGACTATTGTCAGAAGCTAAAAAGGAAGCACAACAAATAAATAATGAAGCACATAGGCAAGCAGAAAAAATAAGGTCGGAAGGTAAGAAAACCGCTCAACAAATAAGATATGAAGCAAAACGGAAAGGAGATCAACTAATCAAACAAGCCAAAGATCCGGCAGAGAAAAGAAAAGCAACAGTTTCTGCTCAAAAACTTCAACAAGAAGCTAATAAAAAGGCTGAAAAAGTAGAGAAAGATGCTAATTCCAAAGCTGATAAACTGGAAAAAGATGCCAATAAAAATGCTCAACAAATAATAGATGAAGCTAGACAAAAAGGTGATAAACTCATAAAAAAAGCTCAAAACAGTTAAAAATATAAAATTATGAAAAAACTTATTTTTACAACATTAGTAGTAATGTGGACAGGCATACAACTATTTGCACAAGACAAACCTGCATATCAAATTTTTAACAACAAGGGTGAAAAAGTAGATTATACCACTATGCTTAATGATGTAGCCAAAGGAGATATAATTTTCTTTGGAGAATTACACAACAATCCAATATCACATTGGTTAGAATTACAAGTAGCAAAGGGACTTTTTGCCCAAAAAGGCAAAAAACTTATAATGGGAGCAGAAATGTTTGAAGCCGATAATCAATTGATGCTTGATGAATATCAAAATGGAATAATCAGAGCAAAAGATTTTGAAGAAGAAGCCCGTTTGTGGCCTAATTATAAAACCGACTACAAACCACTATTAGATTTTGCAGTGAAAAATAAAATACATTTTGTTGCAACAAATATCCCTCGCCGTTATGCAGCAATGGTTGCAAGAGGTGGTTTTGAAGCATTAAACAAACTTTCAAATGAGGCAAAAAAATATATTGCACCATTACCTATAAATTATGACCCCAATTTGCCATGTTACAAAAATATGCTAAATATGGGAGGACACTTAAAAGGTATGATGGGACCAATGAAAAATCAAAATCTGCCCAAAGCTCAAGCTATAAAAGATGCAACAATGGCATATTTTATCCTGAAAAACTGGGAAAAAGGAAAAACATTTTATCATTTCAACGGTTCTTATCATTCTGATAACTATCAAGGTATTGTATGGCATATAAAGTTACAAAACAAACAAGTAAGCATAAAAACAATATCTACCGTAATGCAAAAAGATGTATCAAAGTTGGATAAAGAAAATCAAACAAAAGCCGACTATATCATAGTAGTTCCCGAAGATATGACTACTACATATTAATACTTTATCTTTTTCTGGTTAAAAAGGAGATTAGGGAAGAAAAAAATATTCTTTAATCTCCTTTTTTATACTACATTCCTTATAGCTATCAATTTTTTTAATAAATCTTCCAGAAGTTCTAATCGTAACATGTTTGCTCCGTCGGATAACGCTTTTTCAGGTTGAGGGTGTGTTTCTAAAAAGATACCGTTAGCTCCAACAGCCACTGCTGCTCGTCCCATTGTTTCTATCAGTTCTGGGTTGCCTCCTGTTACGCCTTTAGTAGTATTGGGTTGTTGTAGGGAGTGGGTAATATCCACTATCACGGGATATCCTGTTTTTTGCATAATAGGCACGGAGCGGAAATCAACTACCAAATCATTATACCCGAAGAATGTGCCGCGTTCGGTTAGCAAAATCTTGTCATTACCTGTGCTTGCTACTTTTTCGGCAGCAAAATTCATAGTATGAGGAGCCATAAATTGTCCCTTTTTTATATTTACATATTTTCCTGTTTTACCTGCTGCAATAAGCAATTCTGTTTGTCTTGACAAAAAAGCAGGTATTTGTAAAATGTCCACATCATATTCTGCTGCAAGATATGCTTCTGCTTCCGAATGTATATCCGTGATTATCGGTATGGAAAATTCTTTTTTTATATTTTTTAATATGGTTAATGCTTCTTTGTCTCCTATCCCTTTAAAAGAAGATAATTTTGTTCTGTTAGCTTTTTTATATGAAGCTTTGAAAACAAAAGGTATTTTTAGTTTGTCAGTTATTTTTACAATTGTTTCTGCTATTTCAAAAGTTATTTTTTCCCCTTCTACTACACAAGGTCCTGCAAGTAAAAAAAAGTTTTTATTTTTTTTAGATAAAAAATCAATATTGTTCATTGTTTAGTAATTTATATCGTTTCGGAAAACATAATTTCATAAGGACGGCTTATTTCGTTTGCCAATTCATTTATCCCTATATAACGGCTTCGTCTAATGAGTTCTCTGCCATCAAAAAATACAAGTAAAGTAGGAATAGTAAAAACTCTATTTTGTGCTGCTATATCAGGTGTTGCTTTTGTATCTACATAATAAAATTTTATTTCTGGGTATTTTTCTTGTAACATTTCATATACTTTTGGTTTAAGAACTTTGCATACATTACAGTCATCATTGGAAAAATAAAATAGTATAGCAGCATTATCTTTTCTTAATGTTTCAAAATGTTCTAAATCATTAACTTTAGGATATTCCATAAATTTAATTTTTTTGTGCAAAATTAACATTATTTGAACAAACCTAAATCCTTACTTCTATGTTTTTGTTAAAATAAAAATTCCATTTTTTAGAAAAACATTATTTGGTAAAGATTTTTTTTATAATTTAGCACGCTGAAAAAACATTTTTTGATAATTAAAAAAAAATAATTTCTTATGAAAAAAATGACAAAATTATTGGTAGTACTATTGATGGCAATCAGTGTAAACACTGTTTTTGCGGAAGTAGAAGTAGATTCGTCTAAAGCAGCTGCAGATACCACGGCAGTAGCAAAAGATACCAGTGCAACAAAGACTGATACTGCAAAGGTAGATACTGCAGGAGTAAAAAAAGATGAAGCAAAAAAAGACGAAACAAACGTTCCCGAAAAGTCAGGTCTTCATTATCAAATCAAAAAGAAATTTATAGAAGGTGGTGCCGGATTTATGGCAACTATCTTGTTATCACTTATCTTTGGTTTGGCTATTGCTATAGAAAGAATACTTTATTTGAATTTAGCCACAATAAATACAAAGAAATTTATTCAACAGTTTGAAGATGCTTTATTTAATCAAGGTGTAGATGCTGCATTGGAAGTAGCAAGAAACACCCGAGGACCTATAGCAAGTCTTTATTATCAAGGTCTTATGAGATATAAAGATGGCAACACTTTAGATATGATAGAAAAATCTATTATATCTTATGGTAGCGTTCAGATGGGACTTATGGAAAGAGGTCTTACTTGGATTTCATTGTTTATAGCCATTGCTCCTATGTTAGGATTTATGGGAACAGTAATCGGGATGATCCAAGCATTTGATGCTATCCAAAAAGCAGGTGATGTGTCAGCTTCTTTGGTTGCAGGAGGTATTAAAGTTGCGTTGATTACCACAGTATCGGGGTTGATTGTAGCACTTATACTTCAAATCTTCTACAATTATATTTTATCAAAAGTTGACAGTTTGGTAACAAGTATGGAAGATGCTACTATTTCCTTTATGGATATTATGGTTAAATATCAAAAAAATAACCAATAAAATAATTTAAGATTATGAAATTTGTAAAAGCAATTACCATATTTTTATATGTATTACTTGGGGCAGGAGCTCTTATTGGAATACTGTTTTATACAGAAGTTATCTCAGAAGAATTATTAATAGATTTGGCTTATGTATATTTTGGAATAGCTGCAGTATTATCAATAGGATTTCCTATATACCAAATGATAACTAATCCCAAAGGTGCCGTAAATACTTTTATCGGTTTGGGAATTATGGCGGTTATTGTTTTGATAGCGTATGCTTTGGCATCTGACCAAGTAATGCATATGGTAGGATATAGTGGTCCTGATAATACTCCAAGTATGCAAAAAGCAGTGGGGACAGGTTTGATTACTACTTATATTTTGTTTTTGTTAGCCATAACATCAATAATTGTTACGGAGATTTATAATAGTTTGAAATAAATATAATAATGAATAGGGAAAAGAAGGTTGTTAGCCTTCTTTCCTATTTATTAAAATACATTGTAATATGGCAAAGAGAAAAGTTCCTGAAGTAAATGCAAGTTCAACAGCAGATATAGCATTTTTGTTATTGATATTTTTCTTGGTAACTACCACAATGGATGTAGATACGGGATTGGTAAGGAAATTGCCACCTCCACCTCCGCCTAATCAAGAAAAAACACCTCCAATTAAAGAAAGAAATGTATTTATAGTATTGGTAAATAGTAAAGACCAGTTATTGGTAGAAGGAGAGCCGTTGGATATTCATCAATTAAAAGATAAAGCAAAAGAATTTATTGCTAATCCTTATAATAAATCTAATTTGCCTGAAAAGAAAATAATGAATATACCATATTTTGGCAATTATCCCGTATCCAAGCAAGTTATATCATTGCAGAATGATAGGGGAACAAGTTATAAAATGTATATAGCTGTTCAAAATGAGTTGGTAGCGGCTTACAATGAGTTAAGAGATGAATTGGCTATGAAAAAGTTTGGAAAACACTATAACGATTTGCCTGAAGATCAAAAAAAAGCTATAAAGAAGATTTATCCGCAAAGAATATCAGAAGCAGAACCTAAAAATGTAGGAGGAAAGTAAAATGTCATTATTCAAAAAAGATAAAGATAGAGAAGTGCCTGCTATATCAACAGCATCTTTGCCTGATATAATATTTATGTTGTTGTTTTTCTTTATGGTAACTACCGTTATGCGAGAAGTGGAACTTAAGATTATTGTAAAATTACCAAAAGCAACAGAGTTGCAAAAATTGGAAAAAAAATCATTGGTAAGTTATATTTACATAGGAAAGCCACAAGCGCGTTTCCAAAAAGTATTCGGAACTGAACCAAGAATACAATTAAATGATGCTTTTGCTGAAGTGAAGGATGTTCCTCAATTTATAATTAAAGAACGCGAAGCAAGAAATGAAAAAATGATTCCTCTTATGACTACTTCTTTAAAAGTAGATGAGGATACAAAAATGGGTATAGTTACCGATGTTAAGCAGGAATTGAGAAAAGTAAATGCTCTTAAAATAAATTACTCTGCTCGTAAGAGAAATAAGAATTGGTAAATAGTATGAAAAAGATTTATTTAGTTGTTATTTTATTATTTCTATTTAATCTAAATCTTTTTTCACAGGGTAAAAAAGTAACAGATACTCCTATACAAAATAAGACATGGATGATAGGTGCTCATATTGGTGCTTGTAGTGGTGCAGGATTAGCGGTAAGAAAAGAATTTAATAAATTTGCAATTCAAGTAAATTTTATGCCTCCGTGGATACGAGATGAAAGAATAAATTTTATGTCCGGTGGATTAATGGGATTTTACAAGTTTTATGAAAATATAAATATGTCCACTTTTTCTTATTTAAGTGTAGGTGATTATTTTTCCCAGTATGTAAGATATACTTATAATTATCAGAATGGAGATGAAATAAAAGAATTGGTTAATAGGAATAATTTGAATTTTGGAACTGGACTAGGGCTTTCTTTTAGAATGGATATCATTTCTTTATCGTTTATGGCAGGATATGGGTTATATACTCAATCAGATGGTTCTATATTTACTTCTATTACAGGAGAGATTTCTGTTTTGTTTTATGTCAAATAAAACTATATGAGTAAACGCTTTTTTATATTTTTATTTACATTCTTTTTAATTTTTGTTACAAATGCTCAGGTAGAAAATTCAAAATGGTTAATCGGATGGAATCTAGGTAGAGCTACAGGAGTTGGATTTGCTCTTAAAAAGAGAATTAAAAATAGTTTTGAAATACAGGGAGTAGTAACTCCACCTGTATTTATATCACAGTGGAGAAATCATGAAAATTATAGAGATATTATATATTATTCTTTGGGTTTAGTTGGCCAGTATATAATAACTGAAACCGAAAAAATAGAGTTAGTTTCTTATATATCTGCTCACAATTATAAATCTACTACTAGTATAGATAATATAAGGCTGAAAGCAGGAGCAGGATTGGGGGCAATTTTGAAAACACCTAATTTGCAATATACACTAAGGATTGGATATGGAATAAATAAAGATTTTCAAAATAAGGTGACTGCGGATAATCCATTTTTTACTTTTGTGGATATTGGAGTATCTTTAATGTTTTACATTCCAACAAAAGAAAGAAAATGAAAATAAAAATATTTTCTATATTATTATTACTTATAATGTTGATGTATAATAAGGGAGTTGCACAAAATGATGTGAAAAATGAGGAGGCTTCAACTTGGTCAATGGGATTTAATGTTGGAACATCTACCGGGATTGGTATTGCTTTGAAAAAGGAAATAAAAACTCATTGGGCAATACAAACAACTATAATGCCTCCTATTTTTAGTGGTTCTAGAATAGCTTTTGCTTCTGGTGGGCTTACAGGTTTTTATAAAATACGTGATAATAAAAATTTTACAGGTTTTGCTTACTTGGGGCTAGCTGCCAATTATTCCTATTTTTTTAATGTAGATTACCCTATACTTTATTCTGTTGGAACTGGGTTGGGAGTTTCTGCCAAAACGTGGAATGTAATAGCTATTTCATTTATGCTTGGGTATGGTATTTATTCTATTAATGTTGCTGATGAAGAGGATTCATATAGCTCGTTTTTTAATTTGGGTGCTGTTACTGCTGAGTTTTCATTGATGTTTTATATTAAATAAAATAGATAGATTTTAATTTTAAACTTTCTTTTTCCCAATTTAATTCTTTTGCGGCTTTTATGCAATTCTGTTTCATTGTGGTATATTGTTCTGGAGATATTTTTATTATCAATTTGGCTAAATCTTCTTCACTATTTCCTCTATAAATTATACCTGTTTCATACTGTTTTATTATTTTTTCCATTTCAGGTAATGGGCTTACTATTTGCGGGACATTGTACATTATATAGTCAAATAATTTATTGGGTAGAGCATATCTATAATTAAGTCCTAAATTTTGTTCTAATGAAAAACCCAGATGTGCTTGTGTTGTGTAATATTTTAGTTTGGTTAGTGGAATTCTTCCTAAGAAAAATACTTTTTTGTTAAGTAGTTGTAATTTTTTAGCTAGTTGTATGTTTTCTTCCTTTAAGTCTCCGTCTCCTAATATTATCAAAATATAGTTTTCCAAAAGAGAAACAGTTTTTATCATTAAATCAATATTCCGTCCCAAGTTTATAGCACCTTGATACAGTAGTATTTTTTTGCCATTGGAATATTTAGATAGGTTATATTTTGAAGGTATATTGTTTGTGTTTATTGTTTTATATTCCGGAAGGTTTCTTACTATTTCAAATTTTATCCCGTATTTTTTGTGGTAAGCCTCTGCTATTGATTCACTTACCGTATAAGCATATTTTATATGAGGAATGATTATTTTTTCTAAGTTTTGCCAAATACTTTTGGTAAAATTTCTGCCTTCCAGTTCTGGTAGTTCGGTAAAAAATTCATGGGAATCATATACAAGTTTTTTACCAGTAAGCTTGCTTATCAAAAACATAGGAAACAATGTATCTAAATCTACAGCAAGTAAGATGTCTTTTTTCAAAAATAATACACGCCAAAATAGTAACAAGTTATAAACGGCATAAAACATTTTTCCTTTTTTAAATAAAGGATTTAACCTTATTGTTTTTGCATTTTTATCATTTATAAACTCAGGATATTTTTTTTGTAATTTTCTACCTATTAGAATTACTTTATAACCTTGTGAAAGTAAGAATTTAGCGGTTTTATACATTCTGTTATCAGTAAGCAAATCGTTAGTTACCGTTATAACAACTGTTTTCATTTATTTGTGTGTATTTGGGGTGAGGAGGTTAACCATAACAAACAAAATGTTATTAGTCCGTTGATTATCAATAATTCATAGCTCAAATGATATCCGTTTAGCCAGAGGGGAATTTGCTTACTTAATATCCAAGAAAGTAAGATAGATAAAACGGATATATACGGAACAAGTTTGTCTTTGGATTGTTTGTTAGTAAATAACCCAAATGTGTATAATCCTAATAAAGGACCATAGGTATATCCTGCAAGTTTGAATAGTGTGCTGATTATTGCTTCGTTTTTGATTTTTGCAAAAATCAGTATTATAGCAACAATTATTGCAGAAATGATTATGTGTGTAATTATTCTTGTACGTCTAAGTTGTGCTTCATTTTCTTTTTTGTCTGCTTCCAATATGTCAATAACAAAGGAAGTGGTAAGGGCAGTAAGAGCAGAATCTGCACTGGAAAAAGCAGCAGCAATAAGTCCAAGTATAAAAAACAACATAAGTAATCCACTGCCATTATACATTAATACTTGTGGGTATAACTGGTCTGAATCTGTAACTGTGATAGCATTTGCTTGTGCATAAAATACCAATAAAGCTCCTAATAATAAAAAAATAATATTAACAATAACAAGACTTCCTGATAACAAATACATATTCCAACGTGCTTCTTTTGTGTTTTTACAACTTAAGTTTTTTTGCATCATATCTTGGTCCAATCCTGTCATTACTATTGTTATAAATGCTCCGCTAATAAATTGTTTCCAAAAATATTGTCCCGATTTCCAATCATCAAAAAAGAATGTTTTACCAACTCCGCTATTTTTTAATTTTTCTATAAAATCAGTGAAATTCCAACCCATATCATGCAGTAATATGAAGAATGTGCCTATTACAGCCAATAGCATAAATGTAGTTTGTAAGGTATCTGTCCAAACAATGGTTTTTATTCCTCCTCTATATGTGTATATCCAAATAAGCAATATTGTTATAATTATAGTTAGCCAAAATGGTATTCCCATAGCGTTTAATGCTACATATTGTAATACTCCAGTAACAACGAACAAGCGAAGAGAAGCTCCAATAATTCGTGAAATTAAGAAAAATATTGCTCCTGTTTTATGTGTTATTTTTCCAAATCGTTTTTCCAAATAGGAGTATATACTTGTAAGGTTCAATTTATAATATACTGGAAGTAGTACATGGGCAATAAATACATATCCAAGCACATAGCCCAATACCATTTGCATATATGCAAACTTGTTGGTAAGCACCCAGCCGGGTACTGAGATAAATGTAATGCCTGATAATGATGCACCTATCATTCCGTAAGATACCAAAAGCCATGATTGCTTACGGCTGCCTATGAAAAAGTCACTGTTTTTGGCTTTGTGTGAAGTTAAAAATGAAACTGTAACTAAAAATAAAAAATAAAGAAAAACTACAAGTAATATTAAAACTGGACTCATTTGTTATTACATAAACATTTTTTCTATTTTGGATAAAGAATCAAAAAAGTATTCTATTTCTTCAATGGTGTTATACATAGCTATAGATAATCTTGCTGTGCCGCTTATTTTCATAAAACGCATAAGAGGTTGGGCACAATGGTGTCCTACGCGTATAGCAATGCCAAATTGGTCTAACAGCATGCCCATATCTCCTACGGGAATAAATTTATGTACCATAGACAATACACTTGTTCTATTTAGTGCTTCTCCTCCGATAATGCGTAAATTTGGATTTTTGTTTGCAAGTTCATTTGCTTTTGAAAGCACTTTATGTTCGTGTGATGCTATATTTTCTAATCCTATTTTGTCAATATATTTTATAGCTTCAGCTAATCCTATTGCACCAACATAATGTGGTGTGCCTGCTTCCATTTTGAATGGCAACTGGTTGTAGGTGGTTTTTTGCATTGTTACTTCGTCTATCATTTCTCCTCCTCCAAAAAGAGGTGGCATTTTTTCTAACCATTTTTCTTTTCCATATAGAACACCTATTCCTGTAGGTCCATAAATTTTATGTCCGGAAAATACCAAAAAGTCACAATCTAATTCCTGTACATCTGTTTTTATGTGTTGTATAGATTGTGCGGCATCTATCATTACAGGAATATCATATTTGTGAGCAATATTTATTATTTGTTTTACAGGATGAATTACTCCTGTTGCATTGGCTACCTGTGCTACACCTACTATCTTTGTTTTTTCCGTTATCAGGTTTTCAAGTTGTTCTACTGCTAGTGTTCCGTTTTCTTTTAGTGGTATATATTTAATGGTGAGTCCCATAATATTTGCTACTATTTGCCATGGGACTATATTTGCATGGTGTTCCGATTCTGTTATTATTATTTCATCTCCTTGTTTTGCAAACCTTTGAAGAAATGTGTATGCAATTGTATTTATAGACATTGTGGTACCGGAAGTAAAAATTATTTCATGGTCATATTGAGCATTTACAAAATTTTGTATTGTTTTGCGGGCTTCTTCAAACTTATTGGTAAGTAATTGACTTAAATAATGATTACCGCGATGAATATTGCTATTTAGCAGACTATATATTTCATTTACCGTATCTATTACTACTTGTGGTTTTTGTGTAGTAGCGGCGTTGTCTAAATAAACATAATCATACTTTCCGATTTTTCTTTTTAAGATTGGGAAATCGGTTCTAATTTTCTGAATGTCCATAAAAAGTGCCTTTTTTCAATTAAGGCTCTAAATGTAATAAAATTTTTTCTATTGATGTTTGTTTTACTTTTTTACATTTTATTTTGTTTGTCTCGTTGTGCAAATATTTATGTGCCTCATAGAATTTACGGTACAGTTCTTTTTCTTTTAGAGTGATTATGTCTTTTTTATTTTCCGTTGCTTCGGTATTATCAAATAATATGAGTAACCACCAATCATAATTTTGCATCATAGGCTTTATTTTTTGATATTTTTATTTACAATTACTAAAACGAAACATTCTGGTATTTATTTTATAAATTAATATAAAAAATATGAGGTTTTTGTTGCTTTATAAATTGAATTTACAATAGTTTTTGTGTAGGTTTTTACAAGAACAATATTAAAGCATTATCTTTGCCTCCTTGTTTTTAATTGTATATAGGTAAATAATGAAAAAAGAAATAAGAAATATTGCAATAATAGCACATGTAGATCATGGAAAGACTACTTTGGTAGATAGAATATTACATCAAGTAAAGCTTTTTAGGGAGAATCAAGAAGTAGATGACTTAATACTTGATTCTAATGATTTGGAGAGGGAGAGGGGTATTACTATTTTGTCCAAAAATGTATCGGTACATTATAAAAATGTAAAAATAAATATAATTGATACTCCTGGGCATGCGGACTTTGGGGGAGAGGTAGAAAGGGTGTTGAATATGGCAGATGGTGTGCTTTTGCTTGTAGATGCTTTTGAGGGACCTATGCCGCAAACACGGTTTGTATTACAAAAAGCATTGGAACTTGGGCTTAAACCTGTAGTAGTTATAAATAAGGTAGATAAACCTAATTGCAATCCAGATGAGGTGCAAGAATCAGTATTTGATTTAATGATAAGTCTTGATGCCAGCGAAGAGCAGCTTGATTTTAAAACCGTATATGGTTCATCTAAGCAGGGCTGGATGGGACCTGATTGGAAAGTCCCCACAAATGATGTAAGTTATTTACTTGATACCATAATAGAGGAAATCCCTGCTCCAAAAGTGGAAAAAGGAAGTTTGCAGTTGCAAATAAGTTCTCTGGATTATTCTTCCTATGTTGGTAGGATCGCTGTAGGACGGATAAAACGAGGGACTATACAAGCTGGACAAACGGTGGCAATAACTCGTAAAGATGGAGATATACAAAAAGCAGTAGTTAAGGAATTATATCTTTTTGAAGGGTTGGCAAAGGAAAAGGTTAAATATCCTGTGGAAGCGGGAGAAATATGTGCAGTACTCTTGCAAAATGATTTTGATATAGGAGATACTATTACAGATATTGATAATCCTGAACCGCTTCCAAGAATAACAATTGATGAACCTACTATGAGCTTACTTTTTACTATAAATAATTCTCCTTTCTTTGGAAAGGAAGGACAGTTTGTAACCTCTCGTCAAATAAGGGACAGGTTATATAAGGAAACTGAAAAAAATCTTGCACTTAGAGTAGAAGAAACAGATTCTCCTGAAAAGTGGCTTGTATTTGGTAGGGGTATTTTGCATTTGTCTATTCTTATAGAAACTATGCGTAGAGAAGGTTATGAGTTTCAAATAGGACAACCTCAGGTGGTAATAAAAGATATAGATGGTAAAAAGTATGAACCTATTGAGATATTAACGGTAGTGGTGCCGGAAGAATTTTCTAGTAAGGTTATAGATATAGTTACTGCTCGTAAGGGAGAGATATTACAGTTTATTATGAAAAATGACAGGTTGGTGCAAGAATTTACTATTCCTTCCAGAGGATTAATAGGTATAACTAATCCTATATTAACGGCAACAGAGGGGGAAGCTGTAATTTCCCACAGGTTTAAAGGATTTGAACCTTGGAAAGGCGAGTTGCCTCAAAGACGAAATGGCTCTCTTATTGCTATGGAAACGGGTAAAGTACTTGCTTATGCTTTGGATAAATTGCAGTCTCGAGGGAAGTTTTTTGTTTCTCCGGGAGAAATGGTATATGAAGGACAAGTGGTAGGAGAACATATAAGAGAAGAAGATATTGTTGTGAATGTAACAAAAGCTAAAAAGCAGTCTAATGTGCGTGCTGCAAGTGCAGATGAGAAGGTAAATTTACCTCCTGCTGTAAAAATGTCTTTGGAACAATATATGGAATATATAAAAAATGATGAATATATAGAACTTACTCCCAAGTCGGTAAGAGTAAGAAAAATTCTGCTAAAAGAAATAGATAGAAAAAGAAGTAAAAAATAAATATATTATGCTCTTACATAAGATATAAAGCTTCCTAATGTAATAATTTGTGTGTCTATTATTTTAATAGAAGTTTATCTTATTAATGTAACTTTACCTGTTTTTGTAAAACCTTTATTGTTCAAACTTTTGTAAATACATCTCCATACATATACATCAGGAGGAGCAGGTTTGTCATCTTTAACCATTCCGTCCCATGAATATTTAGAAGGATTTTCCGGGTCATATTTATCAGTTTGCCATATAAGTTCACCCCATCTATCATATACTCCCAAGAAGAACGGTTCTTTAGTATCTATGTTTCTTATCACAACATAAAATCTATCATTTATTCCATCATTGTCAGGAGTAAATGCAGTTGGAGCATAGAATACATCTATATCTTTTATTTTAATATCTTTTATTGCAGTATCTTTACAACCTCTATCGCTTTCTACTATTAACATTGCTTGATATATGTTTTCTATTCTTGGATATTCATGTCTAGGATTTACTTGTATGCTACTATCTCCATCTCCAAAACTCCAAAAGTTAGCAATATTGTCTTCTGATGTATTAATGAAGTCTATTGTAGGATTAACAATAGTTCCTACTTCAGGCTTATTTACAAATTCTGCCTTAGGTTTTTTATAAACTATAATCATGTCCGGTACACTTACAGTATCTTTACATCCTCTATCAGTAACATACATTAAAGTAACTGTAAACACACCATAATCGTTATATAAATGATAAGGATTTGCTCCTAATGATAAGTTTTCATTATCATTATCGCCAAAGTTCCAAATATATGAGGTTAAATGTTCAGCTCCTTGTACTATAGTGAAATTTACAGGTAATGGTTGGCAGCCTTCTATTGTATCGGAAATAAATCTAACAAATGGCATTGGATATATACTTACAGGTACTGTATCTGATGCTATAGACCCACACACATCTTTGGTGTGAATAATAAAAGTAGTATCATTCCAAATAGGCAAAATAAGAGGTAAAGTAACAACATCTCCATTATCATCATATATAAAATATGGTTGTCCTGCTCCTCCCCAGTAATTAGCACTCAATATTACTTTATCTCCTCGGCATACACTATCTCTACTTACAGATAGTTCCATGTGTAGTGGTTCACTCACATTTAGATATACTTTTGCACTGTCGGTACATCCATGACTATCTCTTACAACAAGCCATAAATCATAGCTAGACAGAGGAGTTATTTGTAATATATTTTCTCCACTTGTTCCGTTCCATGTATATGTGTAAGGCTCTGTTCCTCCTATAACATTTGATGTAATAGTAACACTTTGACCATTACATACATCTACAGTGTCGGGTAAGAATACTTGTAATAATGGAGGCTCGTTTACAACATAAGTGTTTTCCCATTTACATCCTCTGCTATCTGTTACTGTTACTTGATATACTCCGGCTTGAACATAATTTAATGTGTCTGTTCCTGTAGTTCCATTGTTCCAGTCATATTGATAAGGAGGTATTCCTCCATTTACATTGCAATAAACACTCCCACTACCGTCATGGTAACAACTTAAATCAGTTCCTCCCATAGTTATATCAAGTAATTGAGGAACCATTATTTGAGCTGTTGTAGTATCAGAATAACAGCCATATTCTTCTACCCATAATGATACATCATAATAACCTGCAAGGGGCCAATACAAATTGATTGGACCTGAGCCACTTCCCGATAAGATATTTGCACCGTCGAAGTCCCAGTGGAAATTGGCAGAATCACTGGCATTACCGGTATATATAGCTGCTACTGTATCATGATAACACCATGTGCTATCAATAGTAAAATCAGAAGTGGGGGTAGGATGTAATGTTACTATTTGAATGTTTCTATTTAATGTACAACCATTAGCGTCAGTTATTGTTAATGAATACTGTCCTGCACTTAATCCAGTTATATCTTCATTTGTAGATGTAAAACCATTGGGACCTGTCCAAGAATATGTATAAGGTTGTGTGCCGCCTGATGTAGTTATATCTATGCTTCCATCAGAATAACCAGGGCATAATTCATCTACTTTTGTATAATTCATACTCAAAGAATCGGGTTGCGTAACCGTTGCATCCAAGTTTGCAGTACATCCATTTACATCTGTAAGTGTTAAGTGGTAATCTCCCGCATATATATTTGTTAAATCTTCCTGTGTAGAAGAAAAGCCATTAGGTCCTGTCCATGTATATGTAAAGGGAGAAACACCACCACTTTCTGTTATGTCAATAGCTCCATTGTTTCCTCCATAGCATAGTACGTTAGTAACATTGTCTAAAGTCAAAGATGGATAAGAAACATTTACAACATAAGCAGCAGTATCACAGCCATATTGGTTTGATAAACGAGCTTGATAGGTGCCATTACCTAATCCTAATGCAGATACATTCAATATACTATCTGTTTGACCTACTAATGCAACTCCATTAAGGTACCATTGCCAAGTTCCCGGAAGGTTAGCGTGTGAGTATAATACTAAATTATTGGTACATAAATGTCCTGAACTTGTAATATCTATTGACCCAAATATATCTGTTTGATTCAAAATAAGATTGTCATAATAGAAGTATGGGTAGCAACTTCCACTACTATAACTGGAAGGTAATGAGCAAGGAGAACCTATAATAATTGCTGCTACATCAAAACTTGGTGTGAAAGTTATTTCTATTTCAGACCATGCGGCTTGGGGAGTATAATTTGTATAACCTAATACTTGCCATTGTCCATGATTTGATGGACAATCAGTGCCACTAAAAGGCAAGTCGCTACAAGTGGGAGTACCATAAATAGTAATATCTATAGGTCCATAAGTTATTTGACCTCCGTTGCATGTTTGTCCCCAACCGGTAATGGGGGCACTAGCTATGTTGAATTTTATTGTGTATGAAGTTCCTGCTTGCATAGGGGTAGATAAGCAAGCTCCCACATATTCTTGCCACCCATCTGAATAAATAGCACCAACGAATCCATTTCCGTCAGGTGGAGGAACTAATCCAGCATCAGAAGCTGCTCCCATTACGAATCCACAAGTATTCATATAGTCACTTGTAGCATCAGAAGCTTGAACCCATGTGCTGGCACAACTCATTTGACTATAACTACTAGGACAGCAGTTCATTTGTTCAAAGCTTGGATTTGGGATTAAGGATGGGATTGTAGAAGATGAGCCAAATCCGCTGCAATTGCAATCATTATCATTTAAATCAATTAATCCGTCTCCGTCATCATCTATACCATTATTACATATTTCCTGTGATACCGCAGATAAAGAAAGAAAGGCTATAATTATAAAATATAGTATTTTTTTCATGTTATTTTATCTTTTTTTATGTTTTTATCTTATTAAAACTATATTTCCACTCTTTTGATATTGATTGCCATCTTTGTCATAATACATACAATGCCACACATAAGTATCAGGAGGAGCGGGTTTATCTCCTTTTATAATTCCATTCCACCCGTAATGGGCTGGATTTTCCGGATCGTATTTATCAGTTTGCCAAATAAGTTCACCCCATCTGTCAAACATGCTTAAATAGAAAGGTTGTTTATTGTCGATATTTCTTATAACTACATAAAATATTTCATTTATTCCATCGTTATCAGGAGTAAATGCAGTAGGAGCATAGAATACATTTACATCTTGTATTTCTACATATTTAGTAGCAGTATCTTTACACCCTTTATTCGATTCTACAATTAACCGGGTTAAATAAGTTTTAGGTATTTGGGCATATATATGCCTCGGGTTTACTTGAATACTACTATCACCGTCACCAAAACTCCATATATTTATAATGTTATCTAAAGAAGTATTTATAAAATCCATTGTTGGATTTATAATAGTTGCGGCAGAGGGTTTTGTTATAAATTCTGCATGAGGTTTTTTATAAACATTTATCATATTTTCTATTCTTGCAGTATCCTTGCAACCTTTATCGGTTTTGTACATTAAAGTCACGGTAAATGTTCCATAATCATTATATAAATGATAAGGATTTATTCCTACAGATAGATTTTGATTGTCATTATCTCCAAAGTTCCAAATGTAAGAGGTTAAATGTTCAGCTCCTTGTACTACTGTGAAATTTACAGGTAATGGTTGACAGCCGCTTGTTGTGTCAGATATAAATTGAACATTTGGCATAGGATATATATATACATTTGCTGTATCTGATGCTATAGATCCACAAACATCTCTAGAATGAATGACAAAAGTAGTATCATTTTGAATCGTTACTATTAAAGGGAGTGTTAATACATTTTGTTCATTATCATAAATATAATATGGACCTCCCGAGCCACCCCAGAATGCGGCATTTACTGTTATATTGTCTCCTTTGCAAACACTATCTCTACTTGTAACAAGATTCATATGTAGTGGCTCGCTTACATCTATGTATGTAGATGCACTATCTTGGCATCCATTATTGTCTGTTACTAACATTGAAACTATAGTGTCATTAGTAGGAATAAAATTTAGATTAATATTAGTTTGTCCGTTATTCCATTGATAATTATATGGTTGTGTTCCTCCTGTTACGGTTGGATTTATTGTAACAGGTTGTCCATTACAGACATCAAGGGATGCAGGCATTGCTATAGATAAAGATTCTGGTTCTGTAATAATTGTTGCTAGTTCTACTTCGCATCCATGGCTATCATTAATGGTAACATTATAATTTCCAGCTCCTATGTCTATAAGAGCCGTATCTGTATTTCCCGTATTCCAATTAAAATGATATGGAGGTACACCTCCTGTTACAGTTGGTGTAATTGTAGCATTGTTATATCCATAGCATGTAACATTTGTGTGACTTAATGATGCTTGTAATTCCGGAGGGTTAAAAAATGAATAAGTTGTAGTATCGGAATAACAACCTTCTTGCTCTACCCATAGACTTATATTATAATTACCTTGATTGGGCCAATATATGGAATAAGGTCCTTCATTCGCACCATTAATAATAGTTGCATTGTCAAAATACCAATGAAAGTTTGCGGTATCGTCTGCATTGCCATTATAAGTAATGTTTATAACATCTTGATAACACCATAACGAATCTACGGAAAAATCCGAAGTAGGTATTAGTTTAAAGTGAACTGTTATAGAATCCGCATCTGAACATAATCCGTTTACTTCTGTCCAAGTGAAAGTAAAATCGCCATAAGTAAATACATCTAATTCCGAATTTGGATTGTGTTGATCGTATATGTGAATATTGTATGGAGGATTGGATGTCCAAGTTCCTATTCCTACACTTGGAGTTGCATTTAATGTATAGTGTGAGCCGCAAATATTATCATTTATTCCTGCGTTTGCCACAGGAGGTTCATCAAACAGTATAGTTACTGAATCTGAAGCACTGCATACTCCATTGTTTACTGTCCATAAAAAAGTATGGTATCCAGGTGAGGTAACTGTTACAGTAGCATTAGGATTATTGATGTCAGAGAAAGAAACACCAGTTTCTGTAGAAGACCATGTTCCTACACCAACATTTGGAGTATTTGCACTTAAAGTGTATTGATATCCGCAAACTTCATCATTTTGTCCTGCGTCGGCTGTGGGTGGCATATATACGGTAACATGTACTGTTTGACTTTCTGATTGTGAATCATTATATACAGTTACGGTATAATCGGTAGATTGTGTTGGGCATTGTGTGGGAGGAACAGTATCATACCAGAAATCTTGGTTCCCATCATTCCATACAATATTTGGAGGGTCATTGGGACAAGTAATATATACATTATCTATTCCCCAGTGATCATAATCATTTCCTGAAGTTACATTTTGAAACCATCTAAATTGAACATTTGAGCCATTTATTGGTACATTTTCACAGTAGTTATGCCATGTGGTTAGATAAGAATCATAACCTCCGTTAGGATCCCAATAATTTATGTCTATCCATGTGTTACCTCCATCTGTGGAATATTGTAAATGTACACCTTCAGTAGGTTCGTCAGGACCTTCACAAGGACTACTATTTGCTTGCACTGCATATTTCATGTCGAAGCA
Organism: uncultured Bacteroidales bacterium; assembly: GCA_964421355.1. GTDB lineage: Bacteria > Bacteroidota > Bacteroidia > Bacteroidales > JALTDM01 > JALTDM01. Next base: position 32,674 of record CAYQWX010000003.1, on the reverse strand, counting down.
GATAGTACATGCTGTTGTTACAGTATAAGGTTGTGTAACGAGTTCTCTTGGAAAGTCGGTTGCAGGTCCTATCCATGCATATATTGTGCCATCCGGTCCGGGACCACATGGATTGTTGAACATTGGGGAGGCATTAGATTGCCAGCCTGTACCTACGGTACCATTATTAAAATCATTACCCATTAATTGATTAGTGTTATTATAACTAGACCATAAATTTACACATTCACCAAGGCAAATATCAGTATCACTCACTCCTGCCTGTAAATCAAATTGAGAGTATGATAATACGGGTAAAAATATAAATATTGTTAAAAAATAATATAATTTTTTTTTATTCATTTATCTAATTAAAAGTACTGTGCCTGTTTCAGATTGAAAATTTCCGAATATGTCATAAAATTCACAATACCATACATATGTTCCCGGTTCAGCTTTTTTGTGGTTTTTTGCTATTCCGTCCCACCCATAGCGAGCCGGATTTTCAGGATCATATTTATCTGTTTCCCAGATTTTTTCACCCCATCTATCATATATGGTTAATTTAAATCCTTTTGATGTGATTCCGTGTCCTGTAATATAAAATATTTCATTTATCCCATCATTATCAGGAGTAAAAGCTGTTGGGGCATATAGTACATAGACATCGTTTATATCTATTACATGTGAAGTTGTATCTTTACAGCCATACACCGTTTCTACATATAAAGTTACGTCGTATGATGCAGGTTCTTTGGGGTAAATATGTTGTGGATTAATTTGTAAAGAACTATCTCCATCTCCAAAGTCCCACATAAATAAGATAGCATCTTCTGTTGATTGATTTACAAAGTTTATTACAGGGTCTATTATGGTTGCATGTTCAGGTTTTTCTATGAAACGAGCAACAGGTTTTTTGTGAACTAATATCATATTGGGGATACTAACTGTGTCTTTACAGCCTTTGTTAGTTGTGTACATTAATGTAACATCATATAGTCCTGCATCGAAATAAGTATGTTCAGGATTTCCACTTAAAGAAAGGTTTATATCATCTCGATCTCCAAAATTCCATATATAATTATGAGTCTGTTCTGCTCCTGCTGTAATGTTAAAATTAACAGTAAATGGTTGGCACCCTTCTAATGTGTCTGCTATAAAAGTTACATAAGGCATTTGATATACTCCTATATTTACTGTGTCTGTTGCTTCAGAGCCACACACATCTTTGGCATGAATAATAACTTGAGTACTTTCATTAAAACGCATTTTGATTGGCAAAGTAATTACTTGTCCATTGTCTAGATAAATATAATAAGGTCCACCACCACCACCAAAAAATGCCGCTGATATAACTACTTCATCTCCAGGACATATACTGTCTTTGTTTGTAAATAATTCCATTCTTAATGGTGGTGATACTTGAACATGAGTAGATGCATGTGCGAGGCATCCATTATTGTCGGTAACTACTATATTGTAATCTATGCTTGTATCCGGAAAATTATTTAAAGTAGGTCCTCCATCGTTTCCATTCCAAGAATATGTATAGGGAGGTGTTCCGCCTGTGGTAGACGTTGTTACGGTTAAGGGTTGTCCATTACATACTTCAAAATTATCTTGAACATCTAATTTTAGAGAATCAGGTTGGTGTATTATTACTGCATTTGTGGAATAACAGCCATTTGAGTCAGTTACTGTAACGCTATATAATCCTGCACCTAATCCTGTTAAAGAGTCCATAGTAGCTCCGTTGTTCCAAGAGTATGTATAAGGAGGAGTTCCTCCGTTAGCATTTACCATTGCAACACCGTTTACATCTCCGTAACATAAAACATCTTGTGATGATGTAGAAGTTAGTAATGTTGGCGGAGTTGTTACTGTTGTTGATGTATCATAAGGTTCGCAATAACTTTCTTGTACTTGAAGACTTACGGTATTAGTTGATCCTGGAGGAAATTTTACCCATATTGGACCGGGACCGTTTACATCTCCACCTACTACATTACCAGGACCAAAATCCCAAGTAAAAGTAGAAATACTAGCATCTACAGGGTTACTACCTCCATTATATGTAAATTTTGCAGCAGAATCTGCACAAGGAGGAGGAACTACATCTATAGTAAATGGTGGAGTATAACATTCACATTGTGTATCGGTTACTGATCTTACTATTACATTAATTGTGGTATCGTATGTACACCCATAATCATCTACCACCGTCAATGTAAAAGGTTGTTGTGTCTGACTGTTAGGTGGGTTTTCACAAAAATAGGTACCTGCACCATATCCTTGACCATTATCATCTAATATTTGTCCTCCTGTATTTGGTGCTGTCCATGTTTGAGATACTATATTATTGGTGTATTGCCATACATCAGGATATAGTGATGGATCAAAATCTAACCACCATGCAAAAATATAACCATCATCAATTTCCCAATTATCACAAATCCGTATAGTCCATTGTCCGTTAAGGGGACACCCTACCAATGCACTTAAAGATTCGTAAGAAGCATAGGTGTCATTTGGATCTACTGCACTTCCCTGAGAAACACCTACTGTATGTCCTGCATTGGCAGCATCTCCTAAAGTTCCATTATAGGTGGGGTTAGGAGATATACAATATGTGTAACCTGTTCCCGGACTTGTGCTATTGTCATTGGCATCTCCTAAGAATACTCCACCTCCTGTTTGTGCCTCCATTTGCACTTGTGTTCCGTTTGGGCAAATTATATACATTGTTAAGTCTCCAATAAAAGAGTGTTCTATATTCATGCAAATACCATTAAGTTGGTTTATATCATCTAATGTTTGTCCAGGTTCAAAGCTATTTACTTGTATAGAAGTTTCATAGCAAACTCCACTACCGTCCGGCAGATAAGTTGTTCCAGAAACTACCAAAGGAGGCATACTTGTCCACGATGGTTCTTCTACATTTGCAACACCATCATTATTTGCATCACTTCCAAGTGTTACAGGGTCACATGGACAAATAATAGTTGGATCTAATGAAGTTTCATTAAACGAAGGCTTCAAACTTACCCTTACTCTTACATTTACCATTGTTGAGGATTCGCATCCCATAGCATCTTCCATATATACTCTTACATTATAACCATGATGTCCTGTGAATGTGTGAGTTTGTGAAGTAAGTCCTTGACCTATTATGGAGTCATCATTGGACCAATACCAAGTAAAAGTAGAAGTAGCGTCTGATTGAGAATAAGTTGCATTTGAATATTCTCCATGGATGTTAAAAGATATTTGTTGTCCTTCACATATGTTTACATAATAAGCACTATCTTCATATACAAAAGCCGGATTTGTAGAGTCTAGAACCAATTCCGAATGCTGACACTGAAAATGACAATGGATAGTGCCTGAAAAATTATCTCCAGTGCTATTTCCTGTATATTCAAATGTTAAACAACCGGAAGCATTAGCTCCACTTGCTGTTACCGCCCATGGAGATTGCCATGCATTACAGCCAATTTGGGGAGCATTTGTAGAAGTACCATCATAAACACATAGAGTGCCATTATTGATGTTATATGAATCAAATGTGACAGACATGTTTGTGTTTCCACTGGATACATCATCAGAGCATAATGTAAATACATAAGTTTGCCCAGGTGTATAATTTCCTAAGTTAAGGGTGCCATTACAAGTATTTACCGTTCCTCCGTCTGTAACTGAATATGTTTGTGCATTAGTAATATATGTTATTCCTGTTAAAAATGCTACTAAAAATATTATCCGTTTCACTTTGTTTAAATTCTTTTTCATTGTTGATACAAAAATAAATAAATAATTTTGATAAGAAAACGAAAAGCTATGGTAAAAGTTGCGTATTTTATTTTTAAAGTTAAAAAAATAAAAAAGGGCTGTTGAAAAAATCACAGCCCTTTAAATTAAAAGTTTATAAAATTATTTTATTTTTTCATTCCAGCTATTTCTTCCAACATATCTGTTGTAATAGACTTAGGTCTTTCTATTGGGTAACCTAAAGCCCTGTCCCATACAATATTAGATAATACACCTATTGCTCTGCCTACACCAAATAGTACTGTGTAAAAATCATATTCTTTTAGTCCATAATACCATTGTACCACTCCAGAATGAGCATCTACATTAGGCCATGGATTTTTTGCTTTACCTTGTTCTACCAAAATAGGTGGTACTACTTTATATAGTAAGTCAACATATTTGAATAATATATCATCTTTCATGTGTTTGAGGGCAAATTCTCTTTGAACCATATAACGAGGATCTGTTTTTCTTAATACAGCATGTCCAAATCCTGGTATTACTTGGCCTGAATTTAATGTATCCCATACAAATTTTTTCATATCTTCTTCACTTGGAAGTTTATCTCCCATTTTTTCCATTACTCCTTGTATCCATCTTAACACTTCTTGATTTGCTAATCCGTGTAATGGTCCTGCCAAGCCATCTAACATTGCGGATATTGAATAATAAGCATCAGATAAAGCAGAAGCAACCAAATGTCCTGTATGAGCAGATACATTACCACTTTCATGGTCAGCATGGATTATAAAATACATTCTTGCCACTTCGTCATAAGGAGTAGGTATTCCCATCATATGAGCAAAATTACCTCCAAAGTCTAAATTTGTATCTTCAGGAATATGGATGTCTCCTTTATATTTTCTACGATATATGTATGCTGCAATCATAGGAAGTTTGGCTAATATTTCTATTGCATCTTTTAGCATATATTTCCATGCTTCCATTTTATTAAATCCTTCTCTGTAAAATTCAGCGAATTTTGATTCTCTTTGCATTGCGACTACTGCTGTTGCAAACATTGCCATTGGATGGCTATCTGCTGGCATTGCTCTTAATACATCTATTACATATTGAGGTAATTTTCTATGTTCTTTGAACAATTCTATCAGTTCGTTTACTTCTTCTTGTGTTGGAACTTCGCCTGTTAATAATAAATAAAATAATCCTTCTACATAAGGATATTCTTTCCCTTCAGGTTTTGGTAATTTTTCAAATACTTCAGGCAATGTTAATCCTCTGTATCTAATTCCTTCATAAGGGTCTAAATAAGAGATATCAGTTACAAGTACTTTTACTCCTCGCATTCCACCGATTATTTGTCTAATTTTTACTTCATCGGCTTTTACATCGCCAAATTCTTTTAACAAGCGGGTTGTTCTTGGACGATGTGCTTCAATTTTTTCTGATAGTTTTTGAAATAGTTTTGTATTTTCCATAATACTTAAAAATTTTATTTGTTATAAGTCTGGGTAAAAATATATATTTTTTTATATAAAGAAATAATTCTCTAAATAATTTATAGAAAAATATTAAACAAATTTATCTTATTTGTATATTTGTGCCATAACATCTTAAAAAATAAATAAAAATGGGATTGAACATAGTACAAAAGATTATCAAAGCCCACTTGGTAGAAGGCACCATGGAGGCGGGGAAAAATATTGGTATAAGAATAGATCATACTCTTACGCAAGATGCTACGGGTACGATGGCATATTTACATTTTCAAGCAATAGGATTGCCCAAAGTACAAACGGAGTTATCAGTTTCTTATGTGGATCATAATACATTACAAGCAGGAGGTCCTGAAAATGCAAATGACCATTTGTTTTTACAAACTGTAGCTGCTAAATATGGTATTTATTATAGTAAAGCAGGCAATGGTATTTGTCATCAATTAAATGTAGAAAGGTTTGCTATTCCCGGAAAAACTTTGTTAGGTTCCGATTCTCATACTCCTACATCAGGAGGTATTGGAGCATTAGCTATTGGTGCGGGAGGTATGGATGTAGCGCTTGCAATGGCAGGTGAACCTTTTTATCTTATTATGCCCAAAGTGGTAAAAGTAAATCTTGTAGGCAAATTACAACCTTTTGTTTCTGCTAAGGATATTATTCTTGAACTTTTAAGGAGATTGTCTGTAAAAGGAGGAGTAAGAAAGATATTTGAATACGGAGGACCTGGTGTTAAAGAATTGACTGTGCCAGAACGTGCAACGATTACTAATATGGGAGCGGAATTAGGTGCAACAACTTCTATATTCCCGAGTGATGAACAAACATATTTATTTATGAAAGCTGAGGGACGCGAATCTCAATGGAGGAGATTAGAAGCAGATCCTGATGCTACCTACGATGAAGTAGTAGAAATAAATTTGGATGAATTGGAACCGATGATAGCTCTTCCTCATTCACCGGATAATGTGAAAAAAGTAAAAGAAGTTGAAGGCTTAAAAGTACATCAAGTAGCTATTGGTTCGTGTACCAATTCTTCATATAGGGATTTGATGACTGTTGCCAAAATGTTTGAATATGCAGATAGACCTGTTTATCCTCTTGTTACTGCTGCAATATCTCCAGGTAGTAAACAAGTGCTTCATATGATTACTAAGGAAGGGGCTTATGATAAGTTGTTAGAAGCAGGATTTAGATTTTTGGAAAATGCTTGTGGACCATGTATCGGTATGGGTTTTGCACCTCCTTCAAAAGGAGTTTCTGTTAGAACATTTAACAGAAACTTTTATGGACGTTCAGGCACTAAAGATGCGGGAGTTTATTTAGCTTCTCCTGAAGTAGCGGCAGCTGCTGCTATGACAGGACAAATTACAGATCCGAGAAATTTAGGATTAAATCCTATTCGTATAGCATTACCGGATCATTTTGAAATAGATGATTCTATGGTGATAGCTCCTGCCGCATTTCCTGAAGAAGTAGAAGTGTTTAAAGCTCCTACTATTAATTATGTGGGCTACAAAGAACCATTGCAAGATAAAATAGCTGCAGAAGTGTTGCTTAAAGTGGAAGATAATATAACAACAGACCATATTATGCCTGCTGGGGCAAAAGTGTTGCCTTTGAGGTCTAATATACCTGCAATATCAAAATTTGTGTATAGCATAATTGATGAAACTTTTGCAGATAGAGCACTTAAAGTAAAAGAAGAAAAAGGTGGCGGAATAATAGTTGGTGGAGAAAATTACGGACAAGGTTCATCAAGAGAACATGCTGCTATTGCTCCTATGTATTTGGGAGTGAAAGCTGTAGTAGTGAAATCTTTTTCAAGAATACACCATGCTAACCTTGTTAACTTTGGTATTTTACCTTTGGTATTTGTAAACCCTGAAGATTATGAAAAGATAAAACAAGGAGATGATGTAGAAATAGATACTTCTAATTTTGCACCGGGAGATGATAATATACTTATATTAAAGGTAAATGGTAATGTGGAAATACCTGTAAAACACGGTCTTAATGAAAGACAAGTGGAAATGATAAAAGCAGGAGGAATACTCAAATACATAAAAGATAAGTTTGATAAAAAGAAATAAAAGTTTTTTTACTTATGGTGATGAAGAGGGCGACAATTTATTGAACGCCCTCTTTTCATTTGGATTAATTTTTATATTTTTTCCCAAAAGTTTCTTCGTATAGTTTTTTTAATTGGAAGTATTCATCTCGTATTTTTGCGGCTTCTATAAATTCTAAATTTTCGGCAGCGCTATTCATGTCGTTTTTAAGTTTTTCAAGTGTTTTTTCCATTTGAGTTTTACTCATATATTTTACTATAGGATCGGCAGCGATGTTATTTTTTTCCGATTCTATATAGTATTGAGTTTCTTTGGTAGTATTTGCCATTATTGACTTATGAGATTTGATAATTGTTTGGGGAACAATACCATGTTTTTGATTGTATTTTATTTGTATTTCACGTCTTCTGTTGGTTTCGTCGATTACTTTTTGCATGGAGTCGGTAATTTTATCGGCATACATTATTACTTTACCTTCACTGTTGCGTGCTGCTCGTCCTGCTACTTGGGTAAGAGCTTTTTCACTTCGCAAAAAACCTTCTTTGTCTGCATCAAGTATTGCTACAAGTGATACTTCTGGAAGGTCAAGCCCTTCTCTTAGTAAGTTTACTCCTACTAATACATCAATTTTGCCTGTACGTAAATTATCAAGTATATCTACGCGTTCTAATGTATCTATATCGGAATGTATGTATTGAGTGCGAATTCTGTAATCTACTAAATATGCTGTAAGTTCTTCTGCCATTCTTTTGGTGAGAGTGGTTACCAATACTCTTTGTTTTTTTTCTATTCTTTTTTGTATTTCTGCCATTAAATCATCTATCTGATTTTCTGATGGTCTTACTTCTATTTCCGGATCTAATAGTCCTGTTGGGCGAATAAGTTGTTCTACAACAATGCCTTTTGATTTTTTAATTTCATAATCTCCAGGGGTTGCACTTACATAAATTGTTTGGTTGGTAAGTTGTTCAAACTCTTCAAATTTTAGTGGTCTGTTATCAATAGCGGCAGGTAGTCTAAATCCATATTCTACAAGTACTTTTTTGCGAGAATGATCGCCTCCATACATTGCTCTTATTTGTGGAATAGTAACATGGCTTTCGTCTATTATTGTAAGAAAATCATCAGGGAAGTAGTCTAATAAGCAGAAAGGACGGCTACCGGGTGCTCTACCGTCAAAGTATCTGGAGTAGTTTTCTATTCCTGAACAATAGCCTAATTCTTTTATCATTTCTATATCAAATGTTACTCTTTCATAAAGTCTTTTTGCTTCCAATTTTTTGCCTTGTTCTTCAAATAGTTTTACTTGCTTATTTAAATCTTCCAGTATTTGATTTATGGCTCTGTTTATTCTTTCTTGAGTGGTTACAAAAATGCTTGCAGGATAAATATACATTTGTTCAGGTTGGTCTATTACTTCTCCTGTATCAGGCATTATTACAAGAATATCTTCTATTTCGTTGTCCCAAAAACTTACACGTATTATAAATTCTTCATAAGGAATGAGTATATCTACTATATCTCCGATTACTCTAAAAGAACCTCGTTTGAGTTCTCCGTCTGTGCGAAAATAAAGAGCATTTACAAGTTGTCTTAAAAAGAAGTTGCGGTCCAATGGTTGTCCTCGTTTTATATGAACTGTGTTACTGCGGAAGTCTTCAGGATTGCCAATGCCGTATAGGCATGATACTGAGGATACTACTATGATGTCTCTTCGTCCTGATAATAGGGCAGAGGTGGTGCTTAAACGCAATTTTTCTATTTGTTCGTTTATTGATAAATCTTTTTCTATGTATGTGTCTGTAGTAGGCAAATAAGCTTCGGGTTGATAGTAGTCGTAATATGAAACAAAGTATTCTACGGCATTTTCGGGAAAAAATTGTTTGAACTCTCCGTATAGTTGAGCAGCTAATGTTTTATTGTGGCTTAGTATAAGTGTGGGGCGATTTACTTTGGCAATAACATTTGCCATTGTAAAAGTTTTTCCCGAGCCTGTTACTCCAAGTAATGTCTGATATTTTTCTCCTTTTACTAATCCATTTACTAATTTTTCAATTGCTTCTGGCTGATCGCCTGTGGGTTTGAATGATGAAACAAGTTTGAATTTATTCATTGTATCACCTCGTCAAAGTATTTAAAAGTTTGATTACGAAGTTTTGGAGTAAAACCTGCTTCTTTTATGGCTTGTTGTATTTCAGTTTTATTTACTTTTATACTTTTACCTGCAGCCGATACTACATTTTCTTCTATCATGATAGAGCCCATATCATTTGCTCCTGCATGCAAACAGACTTGTGCAGTTTTTATTCCTACTGTAAGCCAAGAAGCTTGGATGTTAGGTATGTTAGGTAGCATAATTCTGCTTATTGCTATCATTTTTACATATTCGGGTGAAGTTACATTGTTTTTGATATTTCTTTTGGTTGCCAGTATAGTGCCTTTATCTTGAAAAGGCCAAGGAATAAAAGATAAAAATCCATAACTATTTTTTGGTTTTTGAGCTTGTAAATCTCTTATGAGAATCAGGTGATTTATCCGTTCTTCAATAGTTTCTATGTGTCCAAACATCATTGTAGCGGAAGTTGGCATGTTTAATTTATGTGCAACTTTCATTACATCTAACCATTGTTGGGTGTTGCATTTTCCTTTTGATATTGTATTTCTTACTCTATCGCTTAATATTTCTGCTCCTGCTCCCGGTAAACTATCTAAGCCTGCGTCTATTAGTGTTCGTAATACATATTCATAATCTTTTCCTTCCATTCTTGCTATGTGGTGTATTTCGGCAGGTCCAAGTGCATGTAGTTTTAAGTCAGGATACATGTCTTTTAGCATGCGAAAAAGACCTTTGTAATAGTCCAGTCCTAATTTTGGATGTAATCCACCTTGAAGTAAGATTTGATTTCCACCAAGTTCATAGAGTTCATCTATTTTTTCTATATATTCGTTCATTGTAGTTATATAGCCATCTTCTGAGCCCGGTCGCCTGTAGAAATTGCAAAATTCACATTGGGCAATACATATATTGGTGATATTTATGTTTCGGTCTATTATCCAGCCAACTATGCTACTATTATTTGTTTTTTGTTTTCTTATTTCATTGGCAGTCCACATAAGTTGTGGAATTGAGGCTTCTTTCCAAAGTTTAACTCCTTCTTCCAAAGAAAGAAATTCTCCTTCCAAGGCTTTTGAAAGGAGAATATTTATAGTGTTATTTTGCATTTTATGTGTTTTATAAATCCAATTTTCCTATAAGTTCTTTGATTATTAATGTCATTTTACTTTCTGATTTACTTGCGGCTTTTACTACTTCTTCGTGGCTCACTTCTACTATTTTACCGGGTACACCTAAATCTGTTATTATTGAAACTGCAAATACAGGTAAATTCATGTGTCTTGCTACTATTACTTCCGGTACTGTGGACATCCCTACTGCATCAGCACCTATTGTCCTAAAGTGCTTGTATTCTGCTGGAGTTTCAAAAGTTGGACCTGTTACAGCACAATATACTCCTTTTCTTATTGTGATGTTTAATGTTTCTGCAATTTGTTCTACTGTTTTTATCATTTTTTTGTCGTAAGCTTCACTCATATCGGGAAAGCGTGGTCCTAATCTATCATCGTTGGGACCAATAAGTGGATTAGGTATTAAGTTGATATGGTCTGTAATAATCATTATATCACCTATTTCAAATTCAGGATTTACTCCTCCACTTGCATTGGATACAAATAATACTTTTATGCCAAGGTATTTCATTACTCTTACTGGGAATGTGATTTCTTGTGCAGAATAGCCTTCGTAATAATGAAAGCGTCCTTGCATTGCTACTACATTTTTCCCGTTTAATTTTCCAAAAATCAGGTTGCCACTATGCCCTTTTACTGTTGATATTGGAAAATTAGGGATTTCCGAATATGGAATAGTTGCTTCCCGTTCTATTTTTTCAACTAATCCTCCAAGACCGGTTCCTAATATTATTCCGATTTCCGGTGTTTGCTTGATTTTTGTTTTTAAGTAATCAACTGATTGCAAAATTTTTGTTAACATAGGCTAAAATTTGTTTGTTAAACATTTCTTTTTCTTCGTTTGTTAAAAAGTCATTTTTTATAGGTAAATAATATACCGGATAATTTTTTATAAGTTCTACTCCTTGTGAATCTTTCATTCTTACATAATCTTTTTCTGTAGTAAGGATGAAACGTTTTGGAGTTTTTATTTTATTAAATCTATTGTTTATTTCTATAAAATCGTTTTCTGTAAACTCATAATGGTCAGCATATTTGATATGTATAATGTTGTTTGTATAGTTTTGCAGAAACGAAATTAGATATTGTGGTTTTGCTATTGCTGTAACTAATAATATATGATAGTCGGAGGTTATGTTTTTGAGTTTAAGGACATAAGTATTTGAAAATGCAGGTAGTAAGTCTTTATATATTATTTTTGAAAAATATGGTCGTTGATATGTTCTGAGTTGTAATCTATTTATATAAGTGCGTTTTTCAATAGATGATAGTTCTTTTTGACATTTTGTAAAAACAATAATATTGGCTTTTTTCTTTTGGGAGGGATTGTCACGCAGAGTTCCTACCGGTATATAATAGTCTTCATCAATCATTTTGTTTATGTCTATTAGCAAGATGTTGAATGTGCCGGTTATTTTTCTGTATTGAAAAGCATCGTCTAATATTATAATATTTCTTTTTTCTTTTTCAAAAAAATGTTTTTTTGCATATTTAATAGCTTCTATTCTATTAGAATTTACTATTACGTGGGCTTCTGGGAATTTTTGTTTTATTTGGGCGGGTTCATCTCCTGCTATTTCCCAACTGGATTCGGGTAATACAACAGTGAGTCCTCCAAGCTTACGTCTATATCCTCTACTTATTACTATTACATTATAATTATTTTTTAGAAAAAATTCCGTTAAATATTCTACCATTGGAGTTTTTCCTACTCCTCCTACAGATAGATTTCCTACATTAATTATATGGTCTGCAAATTCATAAGATTTTATTATATGAAAATCATAAAATTTATGGCGTATGCTTATTATTATTCCGTATAGAAAAGCAATTGGGTAAAATAATATTTTCAAAAATTTATTTTCTATCATTTTATAGGTATGTGTGGTGATGTGTGATTAGGATTTATTATTTCTCTATATTTGAAAAATACTTTTTTTATGTGTTCCCATGCTTCCTTTTTAAAGTTGGGATTTCTTAATAAAGCGGAAGGGTGATAAGTAGGCATTAGCACTTTCCCGTTCCACATAATCCATTCTCCTTTTACTTCTTTTAGTTTTACTTTTTCGTCTAATAGCTTTAGTGCAGTTGCTCCGAGTAATACTATTATCTTAGGGTCTATTATTTCTATTTGTTTGTGTAAGTATGGCAAACATGCTTCTCTTTCATCTGGTTCGGGTGTTCTGTTTTGTGGAGGGCGACATTTTACTATATTGGCTATAAACACATGTTCTTTCCGGTTGAACCCTGCGGCTTCCAACATTTTATCCAATAATTGTCCGGAGCGTCCGACAAATGGTCTTCCTGTTTTGTCTTCTTCTGCTCCTGGTCCTTCTCCTATTAATAAAATCCCTTCGTCTGGATTACCTTCTCCAAATACAACTTTATTGCGTGTATTGCTTAGTTTGCATTTATTGCAGGATAATACTTCTGTTTTTAATATGTCAAGTTGTTCAATTTTTGTCATTTATAGCCATTTGGCTACAAAATTACAATTTTTGTTTGAAAACTTTTACTTTTACTTTCAATATTTATTAGATAAACTCCTTTTTCTAAATTTTTTATTTGTGTAATGTTAGTAGATATATCCTGTATTTTCTTTATCAGCTTACCATCTATTGAGAATATAGATATTGAATATGGTTGATTAGTATTGTAATAAATATTAAATGTTCCATTGGCAGGATTTGGATAAATTGAAGGATAGTTTGATGTTTTTATATCATTTTCATTGTTTGTTGGAATGTTGCAAAGCCATTCCATTTTGAAGCCGTCAGCAGTAACATACTGGTCACTTTTAAAGTGTATTGTAATAGTATTTGAAGGGACATTGATTATACCTGTTCCGTTTGGAAGAGTTGTTCCTGTATAAGCACCAAGTAAAGTCATATTATTTCCACTTCCCTGATAGATATATAATGAATCGTAGTCAAGTTCCAAGTCTATATAATAAAAATGTAATGTTATTGCATTTGCATTAGGAATATTTATTATTACCGAAGAATTTACATTATTGGAATATCCATTTTCGTATCCATCATCATATAACATTCCATGGCAGCAGTTATATTCTTCTGTTCCTGAGGTTGGGAATATTCTGGTTACCATTGCAGAATCATTTATTGTTATATAATTTTGTTTAGTGATACTATTAGTGCCGCAGAGTGCTGAAGATACGGAAAGAGTTACGGTATATGTTCCTTCGTTTGTGTAGGTGTGAGTTGGGTTTTCTTGAGTAGATGTTGTATTGTCCCCGAAGTCCCAATTAAAAGAAGATGCGTTATTAGAAAGATTAGTAAATGATACTTGATAAGGAGTGGAGCAGGCTGTTGTATTTTCTGCACTGAAGTCTGCTGTAACAGGAGATGATGTTATTGTTAGAGTGTTGCTGGATGTGTCGGAAGAGTTTCCGTCACTTACTATTAATGTTACAGTATATGTCCCGATTGCATTGTAGTAATGTGTTGGATTTTCTTGAGTAGATGTTGTATTGTCTCCAAAGTCCCAATGCCACGAGGTTACATTTCCTGCTGATGCATCATAAAATAGAACTTTGCCTTCACAATTATTTTCTATGTAATATGAAAAATTTGCTTGTAAAGACGCATTATTATTTGAATATAAATCTGATTGCCAAAGTCCCCTACCAAAAGTTGCGGCATAAATTTTATTTTGAGCGTAATTTATTTCTAATTCATCTATTACCACGTTTGGTAATCCATTGTTAAAAGTTGCCCAATTGGAATTTAGACCGTCTTTGACAAATACACCTAAGTCTGTTCCTATGTAGATCCTATCATTTGTGTATTTTTCATAAACAATAGTATTGGTAGGAACATTTGGTAATCCGTTGGATATATTTGTCCAAGAATTTCCGCCATCAGTACTATAAAAAACTTTATAATCATCTGAAAATCCTGATAAAGTAACAAACACTTTTTCAGGATTATTATATGCTACTGCTATATCTGTTATATCTTCTGAAAAGTTTGTGTTAATATCTGTCCAAGATGAGCCTGCATTAGTTGTTTTGTATAAATTACCATTTACTGAAAAGTATATTACATTAGTGTTGGAAGGAGCAATTGCTATATCGTCTATTTTTTCACCACTTGTTATCCCATTGGTTGTATTTGTCCAGTTATTTCCCCCGTCAGTAGATTTATATAGATCATCATATCCTGCGTATATAATATTAGTATTTGTAGGGTCACATATATAAGGAGTTACCCAATTGCCGCTATTGCTTGGAGCAATGCTATTGAAATTATTACCACCGTCGGTAGATTTGTATAGGTTTCCGTAATAATATTCTGCATACATTACATCATTGTTGCTTGGGTCTATAAGTGCTTCCATGCCATCGCCACCAAGAACTTCCCAAAAGTTAGAATTGTTTTTTAAAACAGAACCATTGTCTTGTAATCCCATTAAAACTAGTTCATTAGTTGTTTGGGATGTAGAAAGTCTATATATCTGTGATATTATTATGCCATTACTAATACTTGTCCATTGTCCGTTTTGGAGTTTAAATATACCACCGTCACAGGCTGTGTAGAATATATTTGTATTAGGTTGAAATGTAAACCAATGTTGATCTGCATGTACATAATCATAATCACCACCATAGTACCAGATAGTTTTTTGATAGAAGTCATTGCCACCATCTGTGCTTTCCCATATATTTATTCCTCCTATAAATAAGTGATCTGCATCTGTGGGATCAACTGCTAGTGATAAGTCATACCAACCTTGCCCGCCAGTGCCTGTCCCATCGCCCCAGTCTAAATAGTTAGTAGAATAATTGTTTTGTAAGTTAGCCCATGTTTGTCCTTTATTTGTACTTTTCCATAAGGAATGGAATCCATAATCCGAAGAATTAGCACATAAAGCGTATATTATATTGGGATTGGCAGGAGAAACTCCCAACTTTATTCTTACTACTTCGTCTGTGTTTAATGAGGTAGGCGAAATCTCATAAAAAGAAACTCCTCCGTTTGTAGATTTGTAAATTCCTGATGTGCTTCCATTTAAGCCAATGCTTGTGGCATATACTGTATTGGGATCATCAGGAGCAAAATCCATATCCATAAAAAATAAGTTTGATAATGCTTGTTGCCAAGTATTGCCTCCATCTGTGCTTCTGTATATGCCTTCTGAAGTAGCAACAAGTATAATATTAGTATTGTTAGGGTTTATAAGTATTCTATTAGTCTTAAAATGGTCAGATAGTTGTGATGTTAAGTTTAATTGTTGCCAAGTATTGCCTCCGTCTGTTGATTTTAATATTCCTATGCTATAACAAGATCTGGCATCTCTATCACCTGTTGCTATGAAAATTTCTTGTGAATTATTAGGATTTATGGCAATGTCGCTTATTCCCAATGCAGCCAAGTTTTCCGTTAGGGGTGTCCAAGTATTACCTCCGTCTGTAGTTTTCCAAACCCCACCGTCAGGAGCACCGATATATATGATGTTAGAATTACTGGGGTCAAAAGCAATAGTATTTATTCTACCTATTCCTACTATATTATTAGTTCCTATTGCTGTTGGTGTTGCAATAGGTCCTAAATTTTGCCAATTACCATTTGTTGATTTTTCATTTATTCGTTTTAATAATTCTTTTGCATAAATATCGACAGGTAGGTATCCCTTCTTATTTATCCTTGGTTCCATAAACCATTCCCAACGCTTAAATTGTTTCCATCCGTAAGCTTTTTGTTTCTTTCCGTGTTCGTTTAAATAAAAGCCATTAGTTATTTTATATTTACTCCAATATTGGTCAAATGCTTTTTTTACATCATAAAAAGAAGGATTTTTTTGTCTTTCTTTTGGTAACAAGTTCATCCACGGTTGTGAATAAGAAATCATATTTATAGTTGAAAAAACAACTAATAACGCTAGAATTTTTATCTTTTTCATAATTATTTAATTACTTGACTTATAAGACTACAAATATAAGTATAAAGTTGTTTGTTATGCAGGAAATTTGATTGAAAATATTTATTTAATAAGTTTTTTATGTAAAAGAGTTAATTTTGTGTTTTAATTTTTAAAGTATGGATAATAAAAAAATAAAATTGAAAAAAGATATAATAATAGCAGTTGACGGTTATTCCTCCTCAGGTAAAAGTACATTAGCAAAGGATTTGGCTAATATGCTGAAATATAAGTATATAGATACTGGTGCAATGTATCGTGCTATTACTTGGTTTGCTTTGAAAAATAACTTTATTGATAAAAATGGTAAAAAAGTAGAAGCAGAAGGATTAAAAAATATTTTATCTCATATTCATCTTGATTTTAAAAATATAAATGGAAAAAATCATATTTTCCTTAATGGTAATGATGTTGAAAATGAAATACGAACTCTTACTATTTCAAGATTAACCTCATTGGTAAGCAAGGTGCCTTTTATAAGAGAATTTTTGGTAAACATGCAAAGGCAGATAGGAAAGCAAAAAGGGATAGTTATGGATGGAAGAGATATTGGTAGTGTGGTTTTTCCTGATGCAGAAGTGAAATTTTTTGTAACAGCATCTCCTGAAATAAGGGCAAAAAGGCGTTATCTGGAACTGTTGGATAAAGGAGAAAAAGTTTCTTATGAAGAGGTGCTAAAAAATCTTAAAAATAGAGATTTGCAGGATACAACAAGATCAATATCTCCCCTTATTAAGACGAATGATGCAATAGTAATTGATAATTCCAGTTTAACGAGAGAAGAACAGTTACGGATAGCAATAGAACATATAATTAAGAAAATAGGAGTAGATGAAACAAATTAAAAACATTGCGGTATTTTGTGCTTCAAGTACTGAACTTGACGAAAAATATGTGAATAATGCATTGGATTTGGCTGAATTTATGATAGAAAAAAATATGGGATTAGTCTTTGGTGGTGCAAATGTTGGACTTATGAAGGTTGTTGCAGAAAGGATATTTGCTGCAGGGTTGCCTGTTACGGGAATTATTCCACAGTTTTTTGTAAATAGAGGTTTGGCTTCGGAGTGCAGCAGTTCAATTATCATTACGGCTACTATGCATGAACGCAAAGAAAAGCTTATATCCCTGGGTGATGCTTTTGTAGTGTTACCGGGAGGTTTTGGTACTTTGGATGAATTATTGGAAGTGATAACTTTAAATCAAATAGGTCAAATAGACAAAAAAGTGGTAATTTTTGATGAAGTGAATTTTTATGATGATTTATTGAAACAATTTGAATTTATATATAAAGAAAGATTTGCTACAAGTGATGAGAAGTTTTATGAAGTGGCAAGGAATGTTGAAGAATTAAAAAAAGTATTTTTATGAAAAAGAAAGTTCTTTTAGCAATGAGTGGTGGGATTGATAGCTCTATGGCAGCAGTTATGCTTATAAATGAAGGATATGAAGTTGCGGGAATAACAATGAAGTTGTGGAATTTTATTGAAGACGGAGGTTTAATAAATGATAGAGAAATAGAAAAAACTAAATTTTTAGCAGAAAAATATAATATACCATTAAAAATAGTAGATGTAAGAAAGGATTTTGAGAGAGAAGTTGTAAATTATTTTGTAGAAGAATATATTACAGGTTATACTCCTAATCCTTGTGTGATGTGTAATCCAAAGATAAAATGGGGAATGCTTTGGAAAGCTTTTGATGAAAACTTTGACTATTATGCTACCGGACATTATGCTATAATAGGAAATGAAAAGGGACGTTTTTTTGTAAAGCAAGCTAAAGATAAGTTTAAGGATCAATCATATTTTTTATGGCGATTGTCTCAAAAGCAACTATCAAAAACCTTGTTTCCACTTGGAAGCATTACTAAAACAGAAATTAAGAAAAAAGCTGAAAAAGAGGGTTTTGTGTCGCTATCTAAGCAAAAAGAAAGTCAAGAAATATGTTTTTTAGCGGGGAAAGACTATCGTGAATTTTTGTTAAAAAAAATTCCGAATATTTATGATAATATTGGTAAAGGCGATTTTATTTGGGTGCAAACAGGAGAAAAAGTGGGAGAACATAATGGATTTTTCAACTTTACAATAGGCCAGCGCCGAGGATTAAATATTGCTTTAGGTAAGCCTGTGTATGTAGTTAGTATAGATGCTAAGCAAAATATAGTTTATTTAGGAGAGGAAAAAGACCTTTATTCCAAGGAGATGATTGTGGGAAAAATAAATTTTCAAAAGTATGAAATGATAAGTGATGGAATGGAGGTGTTTACAAAAATACGTTATCGGAGTAAAGGTTATACTTCCAAACTTTTTATGCTTGGTGAAGATAAGATTAAAGTAATATTTGATGTTCCTGTTAGAGCTATTACTCCAGGACAAAGTGCTGTATTTTATGAGCATGATGATGTTGTTGGTGGAGGAATAATAGAATAAATAAATTTTTGGAAAAACATTTTTATTGTATAAACAATATTTTAGGTATAAAAAAGTTTTATGGTAAAATCTCATATTTTTACTTCAAAAACAAAATATGAGTGTAAATTTGCAAGGCAATAAATAGCAATGAATTTTAAAAATATTATAAAGTTATGAAAAGATATAAAGTATTTTGGGGTATAATGTTATTATTGACTATCACAAGTTTTGCTCAAACTGCAAAGAAAATTGGAGACAAGCCTTTTATCATTATTGATGGTAAAGATACTATTACAAAAAATGCTTTTATACGTCTTTATAAGAAAAATAATTCTTTGGGGCAAGATAATAGTATAGATGATTATCTTAAGTTATATGAGAATTTCTGCTTAAAAGTTGAAGAAGCAAAATCTCTTGGTTACGATACTACGAAATCTTTTAAGAGAGAATTTTCCGTTTATAAGAAGCAATTAGTTGCTCCTTATCTTATAGATTCTGCTAAACTTGAAGCTTTGTTGAAAGAAGCTTACGAAAGAATGAAAAAAGATGTGAGGGTAAGTCAGATAATGGTTATGTTGCCCAAAAATCCAACTCCTTCCGATACATTAAAAGCATATAGAAAAATAATGAAAGCTTATAAAGAATTAAAAAACGGAAAAGATTTTGCAGAAGTTGCCAAAAAGTTTTCCGAACATAAATATTCTGCAAACAAAGGAGGAGATATGGGGTGGTTTAATGTGTTTAGGTATCCTTATGAATTTGAAACTGTGGCATATAATACTCCGCAGGGGAAAATATCCCACCCTTTTAGGACAAGAGTTGCATATCACATAATAAAGAAAACAGGAGAAAGACCTAATAAAGGTAAGGTGCAGGTAGCGCATATACTTGTAGCTCTTAATTTATATAGTACAGATAAAGAGAAAAAGGCGGCAAAAGCTAAAATAGATTCCATATATAATCTTTTACAACATGGTGCTGATTTTGCAGAATTAGCAAAAAAACTTTCTGATGATAGAGGTAGTGCTTATCGTGGAGGCTTGTTAGATTGGTTTGGCACAGGAGATATGGTTGAACCTTTTGAAAATGCTGCTTTTTCCCTTAAGAATATAGGAGATATATCAAAACCTGTTCGTACTCCTGTGGGCTACCATATATTGAAACTTATGAATATAAAGCCTATCAAGTCTTATGAAGAAATGAAACCCGAACTTTTGGTACAACTTAAAAGAAATGATAGATATAATCTTGTAAAAAAATCATTTATAAATAAATTAAAAAAAGAATATAACTTTTCTTATAACAAAAAAGCTTTAGCAGATTTTTATAGAAATATAACCGATTCCATTGTATTTGGTAAAATTAATAAAGATAAATTGAAAAAACTAAATAAAACCTTGTTTACTCTTGATGGCAAATCTTATAGTCAGCAAGAATTTGCAGACTATTTATTGAAAAAATATTCTAAAAGGAAACCAAAACCCAATAGTAAAATAAAATTAATGCCTGTTAAATATTTAATAAATAGAGATTTTAACAACTTTGTTGACGATTTTATCCGTAATTATGAAATAACCAAATTGCCATACAAGTATCCTGAATATAAGTATATTTTAGATGAATATTATGATGGAATATTGCTGTTTGATATAATGGATGATATGGTATGGAAAAAGGCAGTAAAAGATACGGTGGGATTGAAAAAATATTATGAGTCTAATAAACAAAAATATTTGTATCCTATTAGATATGATGCAACTAAATTTACAGCAACTAATAAAAAATCATTAAAGAAATTAATAAAAATATTGAAGAAACAACAGAAACTTGATTATACCCCTGATGAAATAGTTGATAAAATTGGAGGGGATAATGTAAAAATAGAATGGTCAGGACTGTATGAAAAAAATAAAAACAAAGAAGTAGATGATGCAGTATCTCAAGCCAAAGGGAAATACCCTTACTGGATACTAAAAGGTGATTCTGTTATAGTGTATATTGCAAAAGAAGTAGCACCATCTCCTAAACCATTGAAAGAAATAAAAGGTATAGTAGTGTCAGATTATCAAACATATTTAGAACAGCAATGGTTGAAGAAGTTGAGTAAGAAACATAAATTGGAAGTTAAGCAAGATGTGTTAAATGAAATAAAAAAGGAAATTAAGTAATGAAAAACTTATTTATTGTTTTATTGTTTTTAATGGGGTTATTGGGGTGTAATTCCAACAATGTGCAAAAAAAGGATATATTAGCTAAAGTTGGGGATAATGTATTGACAAAACGTGAATTGAAAGAAATTTTGTTAGAAAATGGTATAAATGGGAAAGATAGCATATATTTTATAAAATCATATATCAAGAATTGGGTAATCAATCAGAAATTAAGACAAGAAGCAGAAAAATATCTAAATGATTTGGATAAAGCGGCTATAGAAAAATTAGTGGAAGACTATAAAACTGATTTGTATGTTAATAAGTATAAGCAATTATATATTAAGCAAAAACTTGATACAGTAGTGTCTGATACTGAGTTGGCTTCTTTTTATAACACTTGCGATTTTGACTATTTGTTGAAAACACCTATTGTCAAAGGCATAGAAATAAAAGTTCCAAAAAGGGCTTATACTTATTATAAATTAAGAGATTTAATGAGAAATGCAGAAAAAAACTATGATGAAATAACAAAATTATGTAAAGAAAACAAATTTTATTTTACCGATTTTGGAGATAATTGGATTGATTTTGAAAAAGTATCCAATATTTATAATATTGGAACTAAGGATTTGAAAAAAAGACATTTATATATTCATACATTACCTTATGATTCACTTAAAGATGGAATTCTATATATTTCGGATTGTTTATTACCGGGTGATACCATTCCTTTTAGTGTAATAAAAAAAGATTTGAAAAAGATAATTATTCATAAAAGAAAAGAAAAGCTATTCTATCAGCTTAGTAACAATGCTTTTGAAGATGTAATTAATGATAAAAACAATTATATAAATAGAATGTATGTTGAAGACAATAAATAAAATACTATTACTTATTTTACTTAGTTCGGGTTCATTATCTTTACTTGCACAGGATAATGTAATTGATGGTGTAGTAGCCGTAGTTGGAGATGAAATTGTTTTGAAATCGGACATAGAAAATCAATATTATCAACTTAAACTTTCGGGACAAAAAGATATAAAAGATACTCATAAAGCTAAATGTACCATATTGGAAGATTTTTTGTTTCAAAAATTATTACTTAATAGGGCAAAGGTTGATAGTCTTGATGTGTCTGAAAGTGAGGTGGAAACAAATCTTAACCGTCGTATAGATTATTTTATACAACAAATAGGCTCTCAACAAAAATTAGAAGACTATTTCGGAAAGACCATATTGGAGATAAAAGCAGATATGAAAAATTTGTTGAGAGATCAGATGCTCATAGAAAAAGAACAAAATGAAATAACTAAAGATGTAACAATTACTCCCGAAGAAGTAAAGAAATGTTATAAAGATTTACCAAAGGATAGTCTGCCTTTGTTCGATACTCAATATGAATATGCTCAAATAGTAAAAAAACCTGAAATTGACGAGAGGGAAAAGTGGCGTATAAGGAAAAAACTTGAAGATATAAGGCAAAAAATACTAAATGGTGGAAGTTTTGAAGCGATGGCAAGGCTGTATTCCGATGATTTGGCATCTGCTAAAAATGGTGGAGATTTAGGTTGGGTCGGGAAAAACGACCTTGTTCCGGAGTTTGCACAAGTAGCATTTGCATTAAAAAACAAAGGAGACATCTCCCGTATAGTAGAAACAAAATATGGTTTTCATATTATAAAACTTGAAGATAAAGATGGTAATAGAATAAGGGTAGAACATATATTATTGAAACCTGAAATAAGTGATAAACAACTGATGATTGCAAAAACTTTTTTGGATAGTGTACGCAATTTGATATTAAAGGACTCGCTTTCTTTTGAACAAGCGGCAGAAAAATTTTCAAGTGATAAAACTACAAAATATAATGGGGGAGTGGCAATAAATTCTAAAACGGGCTCAAGTCGTTTTACATTAAATGAAGTTGCCGACAAAACTACCAGAGATTTATTACAAAAAATGAAACAAGGAGATATTTCTTCTCCATTTCTTACAATAGATCCTCAAACAGGAGAAAAGTCTTTAAAAATAATAATGCTTGTAAAAAAAATACCTCCACATAGAGCAAATTTGAAGGATGATTATAAATTCATTCACGATTTGTGTTTAAATCACAAAAAACAGAAAACTTTGGATAATTGGGTGAAAAAGGAATTGGAACATACATATATAAGAATAGATGATAAGTACAAAGATTGTAACTTTAATTATAATTGGTTAAAAGAAAAAAAATAATGAATTATAAAAACGATGTAGAGGCTGTAGATGCTTTAAGTCAAAAATATAATACTTTAAAAAAAGAATTATCAAAAGTTATAGTAGGACAAGACGAGGTAATTAAAAATATGATTATCGCTATTTTGGGAGATGGTCATACTTTATTAATTGGTGTACCGGGATTGGCAAAAACCTTACTTGTAACTACTATGGCAAAATTGTTGGGACTTAAATATAGTCGCATACAATTTACTCCTGACCTTATGCCTTCGGATATTATTGGTACGGAAATTCTTGATGCACAGCGTAATTTTAAATTTGTAAAAGGACCTGTGTTTGCCAACTTCATTTTGGCAGACGAAATAAATAGAACACCTCCTAAAACTCAATCGGCTTTGTTGGAAGCAATGCAAGAAAGAGCAGTAACCGCAGCAGGAAAAAGATATGAACTTGGACGTCCGTTTTTTGTATTAGCCACACAAAATCCAATTGAACAAGAAGGCACATATCCATTGCCGGAAGCTCAATTAGACCGTTTTATGTTTAATATAGTTGTTGATTACCCTTCTTATGAGGAAGAAGTTGAGATTGTTAAGCAAACTACTTCTTCAAGGGAAGTGGAATTAAATCAAGTTCTTACGGCAGAAGAGATATTATTCTTTCATAGTTTAATACGAAAAATGCCTGTAAATGATAATGTGGTAAAATATGCAGTGCAAACAGTAATGAATACAAGACCCAATTTACCTACTTCAATAAGTTTTGTAAATGAGTTCATTACTTGGGGAGCAGGTCCCAGAGCTTCGCAATATTTAATAATAGGAGCCAAAGTTCATGCTGCTCTTTTGGGTAAATATTCACCTGATATTGATGATGTAAAAGCTGTTGCTTACTCGGTATTGCGACATAGGATAATAAGAAATTATAAAGCAGAAGCTGAAAATATTGCTGTTGAGAAAATAATAGATAAGGTATTGCAAGAAGCAGAAAATAATATATAAGATACTTATTTTATTTATTATGCCTTTTCGTTTATTAAGTTTTTAAGAAGGGATTGGTAGGTTTTGTAATAAATATCTTCTTCTCGCTCTTTTAGTAGTAGTATAGTCTGTGATATCCAATGTTTTATTATATCGTATATGTTATTATTCAAATCTTTATTTTTTATTCTGAAATCTTTATTTATTATGGTTCCTTTTCCTGGTGGTAATATGAAAAACGATAAATCTTTTTTTTCTATTATTTCTTTTGTTTTTGCAGAAGGTTTTATTGTTGCAAGCAAAAATGCTTTTCCTGCTATTATAGGTTTTATACTTATGCCAAAATAATTACATATTTGATAATAAAGCAGTAACGATGTAATAGGATTTAACAATTTTCCTAAAAATGCAGTATCAAAGAAATGATTATGTTCGGTAATTTCTGTCTGCACCTTATAGTCCATCTCCTTAAATAAAAAATGATTTATAATATTTATTTTTTCTAATATTGTATAATTATTTCTGGATGTTAATGCAATGTTGTCTAATATTTGATTTAGTTGTTGCTTTAATGTGTCAAAATTTATTTCACTATGATATATTTTGTTAAGATAGAATAACCCTAAAAATAAATCGGGTTCTTCTTGTTCTACCCATTCACGAAATTTATATTTATAAGTATTTACATTGATGTTTATTATTATATCATATAAACGATCTGATAGTAAGTTATTTTTAGGTAATTTAAGCCATTCTTCTTTTAATTTAGGGAGAGATTGTTCTCCCATTCTTAATAATTCATTACGGACAATAGTGTAAACTTCTTTGTTTTGGTCATCTAAAAGTTGTATTAAAAATTTTAACTTGTTACTTTCCATTTTTTATTTGTCCGAAACCAATTTATCTAATACATATACAATTAAGTCCTTTATTCTTGTTTTGTAATCGTCTAAATAAGTTTTATTTACTCTGTTAGCAATAATTAAACATATAGTTGCGGCTTTGTGTCCCAACATTTTGCTTAATCCATAAAGAGCAGAACTTTCCATTTCGTAATTTGTAATTTTATATCCTGAGTATTCAAAATGTTGCACCTTATTATTAAATTCGGGATCGCTTGGAGTAAGTCTTAATGTTCTGCCTTGAGGTCCATAAAATCCTGGTGCAGCCATAGTTACACCTCTCACTACATTTTGTCCTTCACTCAGTAAGTTTAATAGGTTGTTGTCAATATCTACGATATATGGAGTGGTCAATCTGGGATTCCATTGCAGATGTTCCATAAAAGCTTTTTCAAAATCAGTATCACTTACTCTTGTTACATCTTTGTAATAATTTAACATACCGTCTAATCCAATAGATTTTTCTGTAAGTAAATATGTGCCGGCAGGAGTAAAATCTTGTAATCCCCCAGATGTTCCAATTCTTACAAAAGTTAGACTTTTATGTTTTTCTTTTATTGTTCGTTTTTTTAGGTCTATATTAACAATAGCATCAAGTTCATTTATTACAATGTCTATATTGTCTGTGCCTATGCCTGTGGATAGTACGGTAATGCGCTGTCCTTTGTAATATCCTGTTTGTGTAAAAAACTCCCTGTTTTGTACTTCAAACTCTATACTGTCAAAAAATGAAGAAACAGTTTTTACTCTTCCTTGATCGCCTACAAGAATAATTTTGTCTGCAATGTTTTCTGGCTTTAAATGTAGGTGATATATGCTACCGTCATCGTTTAATATTAATTCTGAATCTCCTATTCTCATAACATTCTTATTTTTTACAAAGATATGTTTTTTTATTGTATAAACTATGATATTATCGGATTATTGTTTCTATTTTTGCCTAAGTAAAAAAATGTATTATGGCTGCAATACTGGTTCCCGTAGATTTTTCGGAATTGTCTATAAATGCTTTACGGCATGCTTATAAGATTTCTTCTATGTATCAGGCACACATAAATATGATATATGTGATAGAAGATAATCCTTTGTTTAACTTTGTGAATGAAAATGAGTTATCTGAACTTATAAGCAGAGTGGAAAATCGTTTTGGAGACTTGAAGAAAGAAGCTGAAAAGATTACAAAAAAAGAAGCCCATTATTTTATTACAAGGGGCAAAGTGGTAGATAAAATATTGGAGAAAGCAAAGGAATTAAAAGTTAAATTTTTGGTGATGGGAACAAGTGGTTCTGCAGATATTCGTAAAAAAATAGTTGGAACTAATACGTTGAGAATAATAAAAGAAGCGGATTTCCCTATATTATCTATAAAAGGTAATGTGCCTGTAAAAGATTATAAAACAATTGTTTTGCCAATCGACTTAACTAAAGAAACAACTCAAAAGGTTAGATATGCAATACAATTTGCAAAGTTTTTTGATGCGAAAGTGCATTTAATCTCGGTTGTTAATTCTGGAAATTATATTGTAAATGATACCCTTGTTTATAAGTTGGAACAAACTTGCTCAAGTTTGTCATCTGAAAATATAAGGTGCGAAGCTAAAATAGAGTATGAGAGTAATTCATCCTCAAAAGTTGCTAATAAAATATTGGAATATTGTAACAAAGTAAATGCCGATTTAATAATGATTATGACTCAACAGGAAGTGAAAACACAAAAATTCTTTCTTGGTTCGTTGGCAAAGGAAATAGTAAATAAAGCCAATCTTCCTGTATTAAGTATAAATCCCAAATAATCTAAGTTTTTAGGTGAAATAATAATTTAATAAACCATTATTTTTTTTGTTATTACTGTTTTGTCGTTTAATAGATATTTTACTATTAATAATTGTGATGAAACATTATTGTTTATAGGTATTTCCCCAGATGTATGATATTCGGAAGTATTATCAAAATTGTTATTATATATCTCATCTCCCATAGTATTGTAAACACTTATATTTATGTTTTGCAAGGGTGTTTGTGATGAGTTTACGTAAAAAATTATATGATGTGTTTCGGGATTATAAAAATTAGATAATTTCATATTATTTTCTATTGTGTAAGTAGAAGTAACATTGCATGTATCTACCCATATCATACATACATATTCAGGATGATCTATAAATGGATTTCTGTTACCCTGTATATTATATATTGCATTGTTTCTATCTATTTCTTTTTGACTTACAGGGTCTTCGTTGTTCCATTCAAGTAGCATTTGCAAAGCCCAATCTTCAAAACAAGGATATGTTGTTCCATTAAGCATAGCATCTGCTCCACTTGCATTGGCTTCCCAGCCTGCAACTTTATCTTCGTAGCATGTTACCATATAAAAATAACTCCTTGCAAGATCTCCTTTATATTCATCAGCAGGTTCAAATACGGTTCCCGTATATGAGCCATAAGTATTTGGTCCTAATTTACAACCATTGGAAGATGTGTACGTTGGATTGCTTACCTCTCCATAAGGATAATTGCTTCTTCTTCCATTTACATAACCGTCCGAAGGGTATATATGAAACAAATCTGTGTACATTGGTGATGCATCGTTAAACCAACTTTTGGGGAATGAATGTTCTCTATTGTAACAATCACATTCTCCACCATAACTACCACACTGATCAGTTCCAAAATGATATGTGCAATTGGAGTAAATATCCCACACTGTTCCGTCTGATTTTTTATCTGTAGATTGGAAAGCGTTCCAAATATCATCATAGCTTATTGCTGTGTGAGAACTTATGATATGAAATAAAGCAGTTTTAAGTTCACTTCCTGTTAATCCCTGTGCATCATCATAATAGCCGTCTGGTTCTTGTGCATAAATATTTGATAATAAGAAAAATGAAATAAAAGCTAAAAATAAATGTTTCATAAAATAAATGTTTATTACAAAATTATATAAAAATTAAAAAGTAGGCACTTCTTGTTGGTTTCTTTGGACAGTATCTTCTATTATTTTTTTGATTATTTTGTTATTACTGAATACAAGGGTTTCTTTTGGACGTCCAGTTGTATCGTATTTAATTGCTTTCCCATTTAGTAAACCATTGTGATAAGAGAAAATACTTTTTATTAAACCATTTTCATAAAAAGTTTTATAATCTCCTTCTATTTTCCCATCTACATATGATGCTTCTTCTTTTTTATTTCCGTTTTCATACCATACTATCCATTTCCCATTTAATTTATCATCTTGATAGTTTGCTTCTAATTTTTTGTTTCCGTTTTCATACCAAATTTCCCATTTTCCATGTTTTTTATTGTCTTTGTAATGTGTTTTTTCCATTGGCTTTCCATTTTCATACCATACTATCCATTCTCCTTCTTTTTTCCCCATATTATAGATTCCTTCTTCTTTTTTATTACCATTATCATACCATGTAGTCCATTTGCCATGAGGTAAATCGGCTTTAAAGGTTTCTTCTGCTTTTATTTTCCCATTTGTATGATATTCTTTGTGAAGACCTTCTTTTTTTCCATTTTTATAATGTGTTATTTCTTTTAATTGTTTTGTGATATACCATTTTCTTTCAACACCTTCTTTTTTATTATTTTTATAATATGTTTCGCTATACTTGTTTCCATTGTCGTAATATGTTATGGAATAACCATTTTTAAGTCCATTTTTATAAATTTCTTTTACAATTATTTTTCCTTTTGGGTTCCATGATATAAACTCCCCATCCAATTTCCCGTTTTTTATATTCAGTTCTTTTTTAAATCCATCTGCTTTCTTTATACATTTGCCTGTATATGGGGCATCATTTTCTTGAGAATAAAATATGCCGTTTTTAACTATGAGGTTATCACATTGTTGTGTTTGGTTGGAAGAACAAGCAAATAAAAAGAACACTCCAACAATTATTGTTGTTATAATAATACCTCCGCTAAATCTCTTTTTATTTTTCATTTTTTTTATTTTCTAAATTATCCATTATTTTCCATCTATTGTGTTATGGTATAACTATTGCCATTTATTATTATTGTGATAGTGTTATCACATTCGCCGTTTCCAAAATCTACTATTCTTGTAGGTAAATTATCGGGAGATATAGTAATAGTTCCTTGCACTATTTTACCACCATTACATCCCCTTTTAAATATTAGTGGATTGTTACTATCTATCATAGAAGTAAAATGTCTTCCATGTCTATTAGTTCCATGGTTACCACCCTCTAATTTCCATACATTGTCTAAATTATAATTTGGAGTATTATATCCTTCCAGCCAAGTACATTTATGCTCTCCTTCCCACGATATGGATGTATTATCTCCAAAAATAAGTTTAGAATCTATTGATTGCCTTACATAGATAGGATAGTTGTTTATACTGTCCCTTCCTAAATAAGAAATATTTAATGTTCCTTCCCGTTTTACAAATTGATTCAAAGATGGATAATACACATAATAATCATCAAATTCTATACTCATACTTGTTTGTGGTTGTATTTCACTTAGTCTCCATTTCCCTGTTAGGTATATTATAAGTTTTCCTTTGCGAGCTATTCCGTCATAACACATTATGCTATCTCCAAAATCTATTGTTATTGTTTTGGGGAAAGAGTCAGGAGAAGAAGGTGTTATAGTAATAGTTACGGAATCATTTTTCGTATTTTGAGATGATACATAATAATTAGCAATGTTAAATATACCTGAATTATTATGTACTGTATAACCATAATCTATTGTGGATGAATAATCGGAAAGAGAATTATTTTCTTCAGGAGAGATTTCATTATTCCTGTTGCAACTTTCAAAAAAAGTAGTTAAAAATAAAAAGATAACTATAAAAAAAATATTTAGTACTTTCATTTAAAGGTTACTTTGTTTATTAGACTGTTTCTTTTACGAAAAAGTTGTATTTTTGTTTCATGAAATTTTTAAAAAATAGAAAAAAATGAAATTAACCGTATCGTCGCAAGAACTTAATAAAGTATTGCAATTAGTAAGTAAAATTTTACCTACTGGTAATAATCCAAATTTTGGCATATTAAAATATTTTTTATTTGAAGTAGAAGGCAATATTTTAACTATTACCGCTTCTAATTTGGAACTTACATCAAGGGTGAAATTAACTGTGGACGAAGCCGATGAAGATTTTAAAATTGCAATAGAGGGTGAAAGGCTCTTAGGATTGCTGAGATTAATACCTGATGAACCTATTATATTGGAGGTGTTGCAGCAAAATGGACCCGAAGAAGAGGTTATTTCGAATGCATTGTTTGTTAAACTTTCACATACTAAGGGACATTATTCGTTATTAGCAGATAATGCAGATGTTTATCCTGCTGTAAGTAATTTGTTAGAAGATGACGATAAAGTTAAAAAGATTTTATTGCCTGCATTAGCGTTAAAAAGAGGGTTGCAATCTACTTATTTTGCAATGATGCCTGAGTCTGGAGAAAGGCTTCATTTGGCAGGAGTTTATTTTGATTTAAAAGGAGATAAAATAAATATAGTGGCGACTGATACTCAACGATTAGCTACTTACACATACAATATAGAAACACCTTTGGAAGAAAAAGGTTTTATTGTTCCGGGTAGGGTAATAAACTTTTTAAGAGCATTAAATGTATCCTATGAAGGAGATGTGGAAATATTGTTTGATGAAAAAAATGTACTATTTCGCTTTCCTGAAAATATAGAAGTTATTTCCCAACTTGTAGAAGGAAATTTTCCCGATTATGAAAAAGTAATGAGTTTTGATGTTAAATATTATGTGAATATTGATAGAGTAGAGTTTATTAATGCATTGAAAAGAGTAAATTTGGTTTCTGATAAGTCTAGTCACTTTATTGGTGTTGATATTACTAATGAGGATTTTATAATTAAAGCAAAGGATAATGGGTTAATGGTACAAGGCGAAGAACATTTAAGGGCTGATAGTAATGTGGAACATTATGAATTAGGTCTTAATGGAAAATATCTTTCAGATATTTTAAATAATATAGATAGTTCTGTAATTTCATTGAGACTTGCAGAAGAAAATATAATGCCTATTAGATTTGAACCTTTTGAGAATGAAGATGAAAATGAAAAAATAGAAGTAATACTTGTGGGAATGAAGCTATAATTTTTAAGTTTTATGAAACAAAAAAGGGGCTTCAAAAGCCCCTTTTTTGTTGTAATTTTTTAATTTTTAGAATCATTAATATTCATCTTCGTTAAAAAAGAAATCTTCTTTAGTTGGATAATCAGGCCAAATGTCTTCTATGCTTTCATACACTTCGCCCTCGTCTTCCAGTTCTTGTAAATTTTCAATAACTTCCCATGGTGCACCAGACCTAATTGCATAATCAATTAGTTCGTCTTTAGTTGCCGGCCATGGAGCATCTTCTAATTTTGAAGCCAATTCTAATGTCCAATACATAGGCTTAATTTTTTTATGTTATTAAAAAGGTGTGCAAAGATAATTTTTTTTTGCAAATTACATATGCCTCTACGATTTTTTTATTGAAAAAGTTGCACTTAAGGAAAGAAAATTTAATAAAATAAAGAGCTCCCCAACCTGGACTCGAACCAGGGACCTACTGATTAACAGTCAGTCGCTCTAACCAAACTGAGCTATTGGGGAGTGTTATTGTTATGCGTTTTTGTGTTGCAGAACTTTAATTTTGCAGGTGCAAAGAAAATACTTTTTTTTTAATCTTGTATCGTTTTGGAAAATTTTTTTAGAAAAATTGATGTGTTAATATGTCTTGAATAATTCTTAGAACAAGTATAAAATGCTGATTTGTAAACAATAGTGTCTAAAATAATTTTAGGGACAAAAAATTGACATTGATTAGTAATATTTTAATTTCTATTTTCACTTTTGACTTTACCTAAGGGTGCTAAAAGGATAAGGTATTGATTATGTGTTATTTTGTAGAAAAATATTTAGGATATCTTGCTGCTGTATGAAGAAAAATTTTTGTCAACTCATTTTTTATATATATTTTTACATAATAAAAAAACATTAACAACAAAAAGTCATGTAAATATGAAAAAGAAAAGTATTTTTTGGGGAGTTGTTTTATTGATAATTAGTAATATGCATCTTGATGCACAGGTGGTAATAAGTGAAGATAGTACTTATGTTACACCAACGGCCAATGCTTTACTGGATATATATTCATCCCAGCACAACAAAGGAGTTTTAATTCCGAGGTTAACTACAGGACAAAGGACAGCTATGAGTTTAACTGGTTTGGACGAAGGCTTGGTGGTGTATGATACTACTACACAGAGTTTTTGGTTTTGGGATGGTAGTCAATGGGTAGAATTGGGCGACAAACAAACTTTGTCTTACAACAGTTCAACAGGAGAGTTATCCATTAGTAACGGTAACAATGTAACTTTACCCGATAATGATAACCAAACACTCAGCTTATCAGGTAACACATTAAGCATAAGCGGCGGTAATAGTGTAGATTTGAGTCAATTTATGGACAATACGGATAATCAAACACTTTCTATTAGT
>CAYQWX010000002.1:0-75084 GCA_964421355.1 uncultured Bacteroidales bacterium | reverse complement strand
ATAAACTACTTCAACAACACAAACACTTTTCTTTTTTTTTAATACCTTTGAAACGAGTTTATAATAAAAATATACAGAAATGACAAAACAAACAAAAATCGTATGGACAAAGGTTGATGAAGCACCTGCATTATCATCTTATGCTTTATTGCCTATTGTAAAAGGGTTCTTAAATGCAGCAAACATACAAATAGAAGAACGGAATATATCACTAGCAGGACGTATCCTTGCTACATTTCCGGAATATCTCTCCGAAAACCAAAGAATAAATGACGACCTTGCATATCTTGGTGAATTGGTAAAAAAACCAGAAGCAGCAATTATTAAACTTCCTAACATATCTGCATCTGTTCCACAGCTAAAAGCAGCAATTAAAGAATTGCAAGAAAAAGGATTTAACGTACCTGATTATCCTGAAAATCCTCAAAACGAAGAAGAACAAAAAATAAAAGACCGTTATGCCAAAGTGCTAGGTAGTGCTGCCAATCCTGTGTTAAGACAAGGCAACTCAGACCGTAGAGTAGCTCCTTCTGTAAAAAAATATGCACAACAGCACCCACACAAATTAAAAGATTGGGACAAAGATTCCAAAACACATGTAGCCCACATGGAAGAAGGTGATTTTTATGAAAATGAAAAATCTATTGTAATAAAAGACAATACCGATGTAAGATATGAATTAATTACAGAAAGCGGTGAAACAATAGTGCTAAAAGAACACTTGCCATTAGAAAAAGACGAAGTACTTGACGGCACATTTTTAAGTGCAAAAAAATTAAGAGAATATATAGGACAGCAAATACAAGATGCCAAAGAAAAAAATGTTCTTTTTTCCATACATCTTAAAGCTACAATGATGAAAGTATCCGACCCTGTTATCTTCGGACATTTTGTATCCGTTTACTTCAAAGAAGTATTTGAAAAATATGCAGATACTTTTAATAAAATAGGTGTAAATCCGGATCTTGGGTTAGTTGATTTATATCAAAAAATACAATCATTACCTGAACAAGAACGCACCGCAATAGAAAAAGATATACAATCGGTATATGAAAAAAATCCCGATTTGGCAATGGTGGACTCCGACAAAGGAATAACAAACCTACATGCCCCTAATCTAGTAATAATTGATGCTTCTATGCCACCTCTAATAAGAGAAGGAGGTAAAATGTGGGGACCTGATGGTAAATTACACCAAGTAAAAGCAAACATCCCCGACAGGTCTTATGCTACAATGTATAAAGAAGCTGTAGAATACTGTAAAGAACACGGAGCATTTAACCCTGCTACCATGGGAAACGTAGCCAATGTAGGACTAATGGCAATGAAAGCCGAAGAATACGGTTCACATGACAAAACATTCAAGATACCTGAAAATGGTACTGTAAAAGTAATAGACAACAACACAGGAGAAACCTTAATGTCGCACAAAGTAGAAAAAGGTGACATATACCGTGGTTGTCAAGCAAAAGACATTGCTATAAAAGACTGGGTAAAATTAGCCGTAAGGAGAGCAAAAGAAACAGGTAATCCTGCTGTATTTTGGTTAGATGAAAATCGTGCACATGACACTGTAATAATAGAAAAAGTAAAAAAATATCTCCAAGATTATGACACTACCGGTTTAGAAATCCACATCATGTCTCCGCAAAAGGCTATGAGATATACTTTAGACAGAGTAAAAGCAGGAAAAGACACAATATCCGTTACTGGAAATGTGCTTCGTGATTATCTAACCGATTTATTCCCAATATTGGAAATAGGTACAAGTGCAAGAATGCTTTCTATAGTTCCACTTTTAGCAGGTGGTGGATTATATGAAACAGGTGCAGGAGGCTCAGCACCAAAGCACGTACAACAATTCTTGGAAGAAGGCCATCTTCGTTGGGACTCTTTAGGAGAATATTTGGCACTTACCGTTACATTAGAAGATATAGGTAAAAAATATAATAATCAAAAAGCCTCTATATTATCAGAAGCATTAGACAAAGCCGTTGAAAAACTACTTAACAACAGCAGATTACCTTCACGCAAGGTAAATGAACCAGACAACAGAAACGAACACTTTTATTTGTCATTATATTGGGCAGAAGAACTTGCCTCACAAAATAAGGATGAAGAACTCAAAAAAGCATTTGCGCATATAGCAGAAGAACTTAAAAACAATGAAGAAAAAATAAATAATGAGTTGCTACAATCTCAAGGCTACCCTCAAGACATAGGAGGCTATTATTTACCTGACGAAGAAAAAGCAAACAAAGCAATGAGACCAAGTAATACTTATAATTCAATAATTAGTAAGTTATCAAATGTTGCAGTTAATTCATAAATAAAGTAAAGTCTTTATAAAAAAGGGTGCCATATCAAGCACCCTTTTTTATTTATATATGCAAAAAAACTTATTTATTTATCATATTCAAACATTGGATCCCAAGGTGGCAACTTAGTTTTCTTTTGATCTAACATTTTGATAATATCATCACTCAAATACTTTTTAGAAATAACTATCCTAAACATATAATTATCAAACCACTCATCAGTCATTATAAGGTAGCCGTTATGACCATGATTACTTCCCCAACTATTTTCCAATAGCCATTTGGTGATATTCCCTTTATTATCCACATCTACCCCCACAAGTGCCATACCATGAGTAGAACCGCTTTGATGTGTCAAGACCCTTGCCTTTTTATCCATGGCCATTTTAGTGTCAAATAAGCTCCCGTAATCATAATTTCCCATTGCTAATATTCCTTTGTCTCTATCCAATTCTTTGCCTACATCACAAGAAAAATAAAGAGCCTCATTGTTTTTGATAGCTTCTAATGCTGCTTTCTTAAATTTATTTGTTGGCAAATTAATAAACCACCAGTTACGTCCTTCATACAAATCTCGGTCATATTCTATCTCATAGAGTTTGTAATAATCACGACTGGGATCATCCATTATAAGAACATAATCATCTAAGTTTTTCCCAATATATGTGTCATAAAATGATTTAGGAGTATATTTTTTCCATTCACTTACATTTCCGTCTGCATCTTTATATCTCCAAGTAAATTCTGTAGGTGGTTCTCCAAGCCCAATCACAAGTATTTTGTAAATATCTTTAAGCATTTCCTTTTTTTGTTTTTCTAAATCATTATATGATGTCCCTTTGAGAGCCGCTTCTTTAAGCTGATAACCGTATTCCCTCAATTTATATTTCAACATTTTATTTAATTGCCTGGTATTCTCACTATTATAGTTTTCTGGCATTACTTCTTTTGGCACTACTCCGTATTTTTTCACCAAATCTACAAACAGATTCCATACTCCACCATCTCCAATGGGATTATTAAAAAGCCATTCTACTGTTCTATCCGTATAAGGTGCGTTACCTGTCTGTATTATTCCTTCCAAAAACAAATTAGACTTTTCCAATTGGTCATAGAAATACAAATAATTGGTTGAAAATTCAAAAGAGGATAAATTAAGTTTATTTATGATAATCGGTCGTATAGTATTAAGACTTGCAAACATCCAACATCTTCCCGATTGTTTTTGATTGGTAATACCTTTTGTTTTTACCCTGTATTTAAAATAGTCATCTATATTATCATTTTTGCCTGTGTATGCCAATTTTGCAAGAGGATTGTGCCATACTGCATGCTCTACTGCTTTGTGATAAGCATTTTCTTTATAACTGCTTCTAAACTCTTGTAACATTTCTTTAGTGATTGCTCCTTTTTTTATATCCTGGGCAAAAGCACTAACAGCAAATAATAAAATTACACTTACTAATAATAAATTTCTTTTCATAATCTCATTGTTTTTATTTTTCTTTAAACTTATTGTATAAAAAACTTATCATATCGTCATCCATTTCTTTTACATTTGTGAGTATGTATCGGTTTAACAAGAAATTACCATATTGGTTTACTGTGCTTACAACTTCTTGTATAGTATTAGCAACATTCTTTTTTATAGGGAATAAAAATAATGCTTTGGCATAAAAATCTTTAAAATCTATTTTTTCCACTTCTCCACCTTCCCGCTTAATAATGCTTTCCAGTTCTACTTTAGTTGCCAATTTTTGAGCTTTTGTAAATTCAATTTTTTCATTTTTGAAAAAGACCAAAAAAAATCGCATTAAATTATCTTTTATTCCAAGTCCACTGGATATCAATATTTTATTTGTATTAAGTAGACTATTTTCCATTGTTATTTTACTGTGCTGAAAGCCCAATGCTACCCATTGTCTCAATTCCTCATCAGGATTCTCTTTGTATTTTTTCAAGGCTTTGTATGCCTCAATATTGTCTGATGAGGCAAGCATTATTATTATTTTCTTTTTTTCCTCTATACTTGTTTCTTTTGAATTGAGTTTTGTTGTCATATCTTTTATAGAAACTTGTACTCCTGCAGTATTTTCTTCGGAAAGTTTAGCTGCAGTATTAAAATATTCTATTTGCACCTCTATAGAAATACTTTGTTCTATTGTTTCATAGTTATTGCCTAAATCATCCAAAAAATCTTCAAAATCTTTATATTCATTCACAATTCCCATTAGTTATCACTTTTTTACAAATCAAGTTTTTGTTTTTTCAGTTTGTCCGTCAAAAATAATAAAAAAAGAGACCACCCTGCTAAAGAATGGTCTCTTTTATCCTAAATATGGTTTATTTTATTTAATTAGCCCTCTTGCCTTCAATAGCCATTTTACATCTGGCTTTTGTCCTCTAAACTTTTTGTAAAGCACCATCGGGTCTTCTGTTCCTCCTTTTTCAAGTATATTTTTTCTGAAAGCAGTAGTTACTTCGGGGTTGAATATTCCTTTTTCTTTAAAATAAGCATACGCATCAGCTACCAGCACATCTGCCCAAATATAACTGTAATATCCTGCAGAATAATCTCCTGAAAAAATATGGTTAAAATATGTGCTTCTATACCTCACCACTATTTGAGGGATCAGACCTATTTTGTCCAAAGCATCTTTTTCAAATTTATTTACATCATAATCTTTATTTTCTGTGAGAGTATGCCAATCCATATCAAGATAAGCGGCAGAAAGATATTCTACAGTAGCAAATCCTTGATTGAAATATTTACTATTTTCTATTTTTTGTATCAACTCATCAGGTATTACTTTGCCTGTTTGATAATGGAATGCATATTGTTTTAGCACTTCGGGTTCTGTTGCAAAATTTTCCATAAACTGGGAAGGAAATTCCACAAAATCTCTATATACCGATGTTCCCGAAATCATACGGTATGTACATTGTGTAAGCAATCCGTGTAAAGAGTGTCCAAATTCATGAAACAAAGTAGTAACTTGTTCCAATGTCAAGAGAGAAGGTCTATCTTGTGAAGGTGGTGGGAAATTGGTAACTATATAAATTATAGGAGGCACACGTTTGCCGTTTTCATCTTTGTATTCTTTTCTTATTGCTTCCATCCATGCTCCACCACGTTTGGATGGTCTTACAAAAAAGTCCATATAAAGTATTCCGATAGTATCTCCTTGTGCACCTTTTACCAAAAAAGCTCTCACATCAGGATGATAAACTGGTAAATCTTTCCTTTCTTCAAACTGAAGTCCATAAAGTCGTTTTGCTGTATAAAATATCCCTTTTACTACATTTTCAAGTTTGAAATAAGGTTTTAGTTCTTCATCTTCGAGGTTATATTTTTGTTTTCTTACTTTTTCTGCATAATACCACCAGTCCCAAGGTTGAAGTTTAAATCCACCATTTTCTTTGTCTATCATTTTTTGTAATTCGGTAGCTTCTTTTTTTGCCACATTCAAAGCAGGTTCCCATATTTTATTCATCAAATTATAGACATTATCAGGAGTTTTTGCCATATTGTTAGACAAACGGAAATCAGCCCATGTATTATAACCAAGGAGTTTTGCCTTTTGTATTCTAAGGTTCACTATTTTATTTACTATTTCTTTGTTATCCAAGCTATCATTGTGGTCTCCTTTGGTTATATAACCTTCAAGCAATTTTTGTCTTAAAGCCCTATTTTTAGCATAGGTCAAAAAAGGATATAATGTTGGTCGGTCAATTGTGAAGACCCATTTACCTTTTAGTCCTGCATCTTCGGCTTTTTTTGCTGCATCTTTTATCATATAATCGGGTAATCCCGCAAGGTCTTCCTTTTTGTCTACCACAAGCTTAAAACGATTGGTTTCTGCCAATACATGTTGTCCAAATTTCAATTTTAATAAGGATAACTCTTCATTCAGTTTCCTTAATTTTGCTTTATCCTCTTCGTTTAAGTTTGCTCCATTTCTTGTAAAATCGTTATATATTTTTCCGAGTAATGCACTATCTTCTTGATTTAGATTATATTCATTCCTTTTGTCATATACAGTTTTTATTCTTTGGAAAAGTTTTTCATTAAGTAAAATGTCTGTTTCGTGTTTAGTTTGCAGTTTAGTAATTTCCCCTGCAATTTTTTCCATTTCATCATTGGTATTTGCCTCATTTACAGTAAAAAATATACTTGTAATTCTATCAAACAAACGTCCACTACGAGCATAAGCCACTATTGTATTTTTGAAAGTAGGCTCTTCAGGATTATTTACTATTTCTTCAATTTCCTTGTTATGAACTTCTATTGCCTTTTTTAGTGCAGGCAAATAATGTTCAGGTTTTATCTTGTCATAAGGAGGTACCCCAAACGGAGTATCAAACTTTTGCAAAAGCGGATTATTCGTTGTATCCTTTGTATTTTTTGCCATCATATTATTTGGTTTTTGATTGTAATTACACGATGTAATAAACACCGCAAACATAACTAACAAAATACTTTTGGAAATTGTTTTCATAATATTTTATTTTAATTAAAGTTGGAGTGCAAGGTAATAAAAAATTATTATAGAAATTTTATAGAATAAATACTTTTTGATTTTTTTAGAACGCAGCAATTAGTAAGTTTATGTCTTGATATTGCACTTCAAAATAATTGGCAATAGACCTGTTTGTTAAAATACCTTTGTAGAAATATGTTCCTGTCCTCAAAGAAGTATTTATTTTTAATGCATGTTCTAGTGAGGGTGATGCCGCCAGCTCCAGTAACAAATCTTCAAGCAAATTACTTATGGCATAAGAAGAGGTGCGGGCAAATTTAGATGCAATATTAGGTACTCCGTAATGTATTACACCAGCTTCTACAAACACGGGATTATCCAAAGATGTGGTACGGGAAGTTTCCAATATACCACCTTTATCTACACTTACATCTATAATAACTGCTCCTTTTTTCATATTTTTTATTAAGTCTCGTGTAATTATCATTTCAGGTTTACCTTCATCTACCCACATGGCTGCAATTACCACATCTGCATTTTTAAGTGCATTTTCTAACACACGAGGTTGTAATACGGAAGTATATATGTTTTTACAAAGTTTGTGCTTAATGCTTCGAAGTTTATAAATGGACTTATCAAATACTTTTACAGAAGCCCCCAGAGCTAATGCTGTGCGTGCAGCATTTTCTCCCACAGTACCAGCTCCAATTATTACAACTTCAGTAGGATTAACTCCTGTAATACCTCCCAAAAGTTTTCCCATCCCACCGTGGGTAGTAGTGCTTAATAGTTCTGCAGCAATAATTATAGAAGCACTACCTGCTATTTCACTCATAGAACGAACAAAAGGATAATAATAGTCATTATCCCGTATAAATTCAAAACCTATGGCAGTAAGTCGTTTTTCTTTAAATTTCTCAAGTATTTGTCTTGATTGTGATACCGTATGAAAAGATGATAAAAGTATTTTACCATTTTGCATCAAATCTAATTCTTCTATGGTTGGTGGAGCTATTTTTAATACAATATCAGCATTCCAAACCTTGTTTTTATCATTAACTATTTTTGCTCCCAAATCACTAAAATTAGAGTCAGGGAAATTAGCTTTTTTACCAGCTCCTGCTTCTACCAGCACTTCAAATCCATAATTGGTAAAAAGTTCTATTGATTGCGGAACTAATGCAATACGGTTTTCATTTTTATTCTGCTCTTTAGGAATACCAATAACAACCTTTTTGTGCTTTTTTTCTATTTTTAAAAGTTTTTCTTCGGGTAGAATACTTTCTATTGGCAAGTTTGTAAATTCTCTTTTCATTAGAAAACATATTTGACATTTACATTATTTGCAAAGATAATAAAATTTAGTGGTTAATTTTACTTACTATGGTCATTAGTAAAACAATTATTAATACAAAAGTTTTATTCTCATCACCTATACCAAACAAATGAGTATTAAGGTGTTTTCCACTTTATTAAACATCTTTAATAGCATTTTTTTACCTTTTGCCACTTTTTGAATCAAGCCAAAAGTGGAGAAAAAACAAAATAAATCTGTAATAGTCTAATTTACAAAATAAAAAAGTAAGTGTGTTTTATAATAAAAACTCCTACACTAGGTTGAAGAGAAGTAGAGTTGATTAAATAACTACACTAGTCATTGCAAGCCAAAAGCATTATTATCTAATAATACTTTTAATAAATTATTACGAGTTAAAAGTCTTCATAATTCGTAAACCTCACCCTGTTACATCAAAATTTTTATTACAAAAACAAAAAGGGCTACCACACGGCAGCCCTTTCAAGAATAAATATTTACATATTTCTTATTTTTGTAAAACTATCTTCTTAACTAACATTTTACCGTCTTGCATCATTCTCAATACATAAACACCATTATTCAAATTAGAAATATTTATGTGATTATTTACATTATTGAAAGATGCAACTTTTTTACCTGTAATATCATAAATATCAACCATTGCATTGTTTGCTCCACCAAATAATATTTTACCACTTGTTAAAGTAGGATATACTACAACATTATTTAAAGCAGCTGTTTCTGCATTTGTTTGGTTGTCACATATAATAGGCATAATAGCTAAAGAAAGAGGTGATAAATTTTGCATAAGATGATCAATAGGATACCATTGTCCATTATATTTTGCAAGAGCAATATCTGGAGGAGTAGAATGTCCTGATTTATTAGAATAAATTGCTATAGAATCATTATTACCTGTTGGATCATCTATTGTTATAATAAAATTACCACTAATGGTAGCAGGTGTAGAAAAAGTAATGTGTGTTAAAGACGAAGTTGTTATATCTGATAATGGAACATTTGTAGATGCCAATTCAGTACCAGGAGTTGTATCATTCAAAGGAGCATAGACTTTTACAGAAATAGATGTTCCATTCCCTCCGTCATTTACTTCTCCAAAATAAACATACATTTCACTTAATTGAGTTCCTGTACCTGTATAAGTAAAATACTCTCCATTAGATGTAAAATAAGGATTTGTTCCAGTCATATACCCTTTAAAATTTCCCTGAGCATCAACTATACTATAAACTGTAATAGTATCATTTCCTGCTATAGGATCTAATGTATCACAAGTAGTTTTCACACTAGCAGAAGGTAACTTAATTGTTCCTTTGTCAAACTTTTTAGGTATTGCTGAAAAATTTTGAGCAAACATTGTGCTACCAACAAACAATCCTAAAACTGCTAAAATAATTTTTTTCATAATAATTTAATTTTTTTGGTTATTATCATTGCAAATATATATCAAAATATTGATCCACCAAATAAAAATGGTAGAAAAAATTATTTTTTTACACACAATATTTACAGCAGACCTAACATCTGTAAAAAATCTTCTTCTGTAAGAATAGAAACTCCTATTTTTTGAGCTTTTTCACGCTTTGCAGGTCCCATATTCTCGCCGGCCACAATAAAATCCGTTTTGGAAGATATACTACTTACATTTTTTCCTCCGTATTTTTCTATTAAGTCCTTCATCTCATCTCTGGAATAATTTTTGAACACTCCGGAAATCACTATTTTTTTCCCATTCAATATATTCGGACTATCTTGTTTATCTTTTTCCTCTCTCATTTCAACTCCTGCCCTCTTCAATTTTTCTATTATATTTTTATTATGTTCATCTTCAAAAAACTCAATAATACTTTCAGCAATTTTTTCACCGATCTCGTCTATTTGAATAAGGGCTTCTTTTGTAGCACACATCAAATCGTCTATAGAATTAAAATGTTTAGCCAATGTTTTTGCTACAGTCTCGCCCACATACCTTATTCCAAGAGCATAAATTATGCGATATAGTGGTGTATGTTTAGATTTTTCAATACTTGACAATAGATTTTCTGCAGATTTTTCTCCAAAACGTTCTAATTTAAGCAAATCTTCCTTTTTTAGATAATACAGGTCTGCATAGTCTTTTATAAGTCCACTATCATACAATTGTTTAATAGTAGCTTCGGCTCCTGCAATATTCATTGCTTTTCGGCTCACAAAATGTTCTATTTTTCCCAATATTTGAGGTGGACATCCCCATTCATTAGGACAATAATGTTTTGCTTCACCTTCTTTTTTAATAAGTTTAGTACCACATTCGGGACATTTGTCTATAAACTTTACAGGTTCAGCATCTTTGAGCCGTAATTCTTTTACAACTCCTACTATTTGCGGAATTATTTCTCCTGCTTTTTCTACAATCACCGTATCCCCATAATGTAAATCCAATAACATAATCTGGTCTTCATTATGCAACGACGCCCTCTTAACAGTAGTCCCCGACAAATGCACAGGTTCCAAATTCGCAACAGGTGTTATAGCTCCCGTACGACCTACCTGAAAATCTACTGACAACAGTTTTGTTTGTGCTTGTTCCGCTTTATACTTATAGGCTACTGCCCAACGGGGAAATTTGGAAGTATTGCCTAATTTTTTTTGAAATGTTAATGAATCAACTTTTATCACTATGCCATCAATATCATAAGGTAAAGTCTTACGCTTCTCCTCCCACTCTGCTATATATTCCATTACTTGTTGTAATCCTTTTACTTTTCGTATATCTTCCGACACAGGCAACCCCCAACTTCTTGCCATTTCCAACATTTCATAATGGGAATCTGTAGGATATTCATCCATTACCAAATAGTAAAAATAAGTTATCAATTTACGTCTTTTAACCTCTTTACTGTCCAGTAATTTTAATGTACCCGAGGCAGCATTACGTGGATTTGCAAAAGGTTCTTCACCTATCTCTTCACGCTCCTTATTCAATTTATTAAATATATTGTGAGGCATAAGCACTTCTCCTCTTATCTCAAATTCAGCAGGATAATTTTCCCCATTTAACTTTAATGAAATGTTTGAAATTACTTTTACATTTTCGGTAATATCATCTCCCCTCTCACCATCTCCACGGGTAAGACCTCTAACAAGAATACCATTCTTATATGTAACATTTATAGATGCTCCATCCAACTTCAACTCAC
Organism: uncultured Bacteroidales bacterium; assembly: GCA_964421355.1. Taxonomy (GTDB): domain Bacteria; phylum Bacteroidota; class Bacteroidia; order Bacteroidales; family JALTDM01; genus JALTDM01. The sequence goes on along the minus strand of CAYQWX010000002.1, from coordinate 63,767 downwards.
ATGTGTAATAAAAATTATCTGTGCCCAATAATTTGACTATTCTATTATGGAACTCTGTTAAATCTTCCTTTGAATAGGTATTATCCAATGAAAGCATCGGATATTTATGTTTTACTTTTTTATGACTGGTATCCAAGTCGCTACCTACTTTGTGCGTAGGACTATTGGGCAAAGCATATTGAGGATATTGTTTTTCCAGAGTTTCCAATTCTTTAAGCAATAAATCATACTCTCTATCTGGAATTACAGGATTTGAATCTTGGTAATATAGCTTATTATATTCATTTAATTTTTCAGTAAGAAATTTTATTCGTTCTTTTATTTTTTGTTCATTGCTACTCATATAACTACAATTATTTTTATGCTAAAATACAAAAAAACATTCATTGCGATACATCTTAATATTAATTACATTAAATTTACAAGTTAAAATTATCAACATATAAAACACTGAAATACAATAATGAAATGCAAAATAATAAGGTAATAAACTATATAATTATAACTTTACTTTTCTTTTTTATCATAAGTAATATTACAGCTCAAAACAAATATACCATAAGTGGGTATATAAAAGATGCATCTTCTGGAGAATCATTATATGGAGCCACAGTATATATCCCATCAATACAAAAAGGTGTTGTCTCAAACCAATACGGCTTTTATTCTCTTACTTTACCACAAGGAGATTATTTACTAAAAGCCTCATTTATAGGATACAAAGATTTTGAAAAAAATATTCATCTCAACAAAAATATTGAATTAAACATTGAACTTGAAAAAAATGCTTTTGTAACAAAAACAATAGTTGTAAAATCAAAACGCCCTGACGAAAATGTAAAAGAAGTAAGAATGAGTACAGTAAAAATACCTGTGGAAGAAATAAAAACCATACCTGTAGTATTCGGAGAAGTAGATGTACTCAAAACTATCCAGCTATTACCCGGAGTACAATCTGGAGGTGAAGGAAGTGCAGGTTTTTATGTTAGAGGAGGGGGGCCTGACCAAAACTTAATCATACTTGACGATGCCGTAGTGTATAATGCAGCACATCTATTCGGATTTTTCTCGGTATTCAATGGGGATGCAGTAAAAGACGTAAACCTGATCAAAGGAGGGATGCCTACTAAATACGGAGGCAGACTATCTTCCGTATTGGACATTACCATGAAAGAAGGCAACATGAAAGAATATCATGCAGAAGGAGGAATAGGAATTATAGCATCACGACTTACGGTAGAAGGTCCTATAAAAAAAGACACCGCATCATTTATGATATCTGGAAGAAGAACTTATGCCGATATTTTTATGCATGCACTTGCTCCAAAAGGCTCCAAAGCCAAAACTACAGGATATTATTTTTACGATTTGAATACAAAAGTAAATTATAAATTCTCAAATAAAAACCGTTTGTATTTAAGCGGATACTTTGGTAGAGATGTATTTTCTTTTGATGGCATGGGAGGAGCATTTAGAGCAAATATACCATGGGGAAATGCAACAACCACATTGAGGTGGAATCACCTGTTTTCCAGTCAATTATTTATGAACACGACTGCCGTGTACAGTAATTATCATTTTGAATTTGGTGCTGTTCAAAACGATTTTGAAATGAAACTTTTATCAGGAATACAAGATGCTTCAATTAAAGCTGATTTCACTTATTTACCCGATGTAAGACACAAAATAAATTTTGGTGCACAATATATCTTTCATGACTTCAAACCTCAATCATTTTCAGCTAAAGTAGGAGATACCGAATATAGCATAGGAGAAGGAGTAAATCAATATGCCAACGAAGCCGCATTATATATTAGTGATGACTTTGATGTTACGGAAAAATTCAAAATACATGTCGGGTTACGTCCTACACTGTTTCAACAAATAGGACCTTTTGACCGTTATGTTGTAGGCACTCTAGGAAATATTATAGATACGATACACTACAAACCATGGCAAAATGTAGTTACTTATGTAAGAGCCGAACCCAGACTAATAGGACGTTATACACTAAATTCAAAATCATCTATAAAAGCCTCATACACACAAAATTACCAATATGTGCACATGGCATCTATATCAAGCGCCTCAATGCCTACCGATTTGTGGGTACCAAGTTCAACAAGAGTATTACCGCAATTTAGCGAACAATATGCAGTTGGATATTTTAGAAATTTTATGGATAACGAAATTGAAACTTCCGTAGAAGCATACTACAAAAATATGAAACATCAAATAGAATACAAAGATGGAGCATATCCGGGAGAAAATGCAGGCGGCAATGAAGATAACAGTTTTGTTTTTGGCAGCGGAGAATCTTATGGTGTAGAACTATTCATAAGAAAAAACTCAGGAAGATTTACAGGCTGGATTGGTTATACTCTATCCAAAACAACAAAAATGTTTCCTGACTTGAACGAGGGCAAACCTTTTCCCGCCAAATATGATAGAAGACATGATTTGTCAATAGTAGCCAATTACACCATAAACGATAAATTCACTGCATCCGCCGTATTTGTATATGCCACGGGAAATGCCGTTACACTACCCGTTGCATACTACATGATAGATTACCGTATGGTAGTAGAATATATGGCAAGAAATTCTTACCGTATGGAACCATATCACCGTTTGGATTTATCTGTCACTTATACACCTAAACCAAATAAAAAAAGAAAATTCAAGTCCTATTGGAATTTTTCAATATACAATGTTTACAACCATCAAAATCCGTATTTCATTTATTTTGACCAAGAAGGAAATTTTTATGACGGATCATTAGTAACAAAAGCATATCAAGTATCATTGTTCCCAATTATACCATCTATAACATGGAACTTTAAATTCTAAAAAAATTATGAAAAAGTATTATTTTATCATATTATCATTTTTGTTGTTTACTTGGGGATGTGAAAAAGAAATTACAGTAGATTTACCCGAATACAAATCCAAATTAGTAATAGAAGGAAGCATAGAAACAGGAACTTATGCAGAAGTGAAACTATCCAAAAGCATACCATATTTTGAACCAATAGACACCAATGCAGTAAACAATATTTTGATAGGAGGCGACGAAGCAACTGTAATAGTAAGTGACAATAACCAAACAGATACTCTTACATATTTTAATCATGGAGGATTCAAGATTTTCAAAGGCACTAAAATAATAGGAGAAGCAGGCAAAACTTACTATTTAAAAGTCATTTATAATGGTAAAACTTATACGGCTACAACTACAATACCATACGCAGTGCCAATAGACAGTATAAAATTTTATCCCGACCCCAGACATGATATCGATACTTTGGGTTTTTTATGGATTTATGCAAAAGACCCTGATACCCTTGGAAACAATTATCGAATACTTTCAAAAACATTAGGTAAAGATTTCATATTCGTACACCCCGATATGTCGGTAGATGAAGATAAATTTTACAATGGACAAACAATGGAATTTTCAATATACAGAGGAAGAAACATAATGCAACAAGATTTATATGATGAAGAAGGCAGAGACAGTCTTGGCATCAAGTGGTATTATTTTGTAATGGGAGAAACAGTTGTTGTTAAATTCTGCTCATTAGACAGAAAAAGTTTTATGTTTTGGCACACGGCAGAACAGCAGCAAGCTTCTAACGGCAACCCATTTGCATCACCGGTAACACCATATACAAACATAAACGGAGGAGCACTTGGCATTTGGGGCGGTTATGGGGTATATCTAGATACCGTTCATATTACCCCCGATATTGTCAAAAGATAAAATATCAACTAAAATTAACACCAATAAGACTATTTAATCTGCTACTAAAAAAGCAATTGGATAATGTTCATAAAATAACAGCTTTTTTTGTTTATTGACTTTTTGTCATAAACCATCAAATAGGTATTTTTTTTGCTATAAGTTCTCTCCAAAAACAAAAAATTATGAATGCAAAAAAAGGTAAAATAGGAGTAAGCGGTGAAAATATCTTTCCAATCATCAAACAATTTTTATATTCTGATAATGAAATATTTTTGAGAGAAGTAGTATCAAATGCCGTAGATGCAACAAACAAGCTAAAAGTTCTCGCAGGGAAAGGAGAATTTAAAGGAGAACTTGGTGACCTAACTATTTGGGTAAAATTAGACAAAAAAAATCGCACTATCACAGTAAGTGATAGAGGTATTGGAATGACAGAAGAAGAAGTAAATAAATATATAAACGAAATTGCATTTTCCAGTGCAGAAGAATTTTTAGAAAAATATAAAGACAATGCGGCTAACCTTATCGGACATTTTGGCTTAGGCTTTTATTCTTCTTTTATGGTATCCGAAAAAGTAGAAATTTATACCAAATCATACAAAGATAATGCTCCTGCTGTACACTGGGAGTGTGATGGCAGTCCCGCATACAAAATGGAAATTACAGATAAAAAAGAAAGCAGAGGCACAGACATAATAATGCACATAGACAAAGAAAATGAAGAGTATCTTGATGAAACACGCATAGAAGAGCTACTTAAAAAGTATTGCCGTTTTATGCCGGTGTCAATCGCCTTCGGATACGAAAAAGAATGGAAAGACGGTAAAGAAATAGAAACAGACAAACCGCATATAATAAACAATGTAGAACCTATTTGGACAAAAAACCCATCAGAACTGAAAGACGAAGATTACTTAAAATTTTACAAAGAACTATATCCCACTAATGAAGAACCTTTATTTTGGATACATCTTAATGTAGATTATCCATTTAACTTAACAGGAGTTCTATATTTCCCCAAAATTAGAAACAACATAGAAATACAAAAAAATAAAATATACCTATACTCAAACCAAGTATTCGTAACAGACTCTGTAGAAAACATCGTTCCCGAATTTTTAACATTATTACACGGTATAATAGACTCTCCAGACATACCGCTTAATGTATCCAGAAGTTATTTACAAGCAGACGCAAACGTTAAAAAAATATCATCACACATTACAAAAAAAGTAGCAGACAAACTTCTTGAAATATTTAAAAAAGATAGAAAAACATTTGAAGAAAAATGGGATGACCTAAAATTATTTATATACTATGGAATGATTACCAATGACAAATTTTATGAAAAAGCAATTAAATTCGTATTATTCAAAAACACCGAAAATAAGCATTTTACATTAGAAGAATATAAAGAATTGATTAAAAGTACTCAAAAAGATAAAAACGGTAATCTGGTATTCATATATACCACCAATAAAGATGAACAATATAATTTCATATCCGATGCTAAACAAAAAGGCTATGACATATTAGTACTTGATGGACAATTAGATATACATTTCATAAATCATCTGGAACAAAAAGAAAGTAGCATTAAGTTTGTAAGAGTAGATGCAGATATAGCAGATAATCTAATAGATAAAGATGACACAAAAGAAGCTAAACTTGACGAACCCGAAAAAGACGAGTTAATACAAATATTTAAAGCACCTGTGGAAGAAGAGAGTAAAGCCTTTTATTTAGTATCATTTATTGAAGGAAAAGAAGATGAACTACCTGTAAAATTAGTTCAACCGGAATTCTTCCGCAGAATGAAAGATATGGCTAAAATGACAGGTGGCACAACAATGTATGGAGAGGTACCTGACTCTTATACATTAGTAATAAATATAAATCATCCTTTGATAAAAAAAGTAATAGAAGATAAAGGCAAAACTATAAAACAAAAAATAGATGAATTAGATAAAAATAAAGAAGAGTTACAAAAACAATATGACAAATTAAAAGAAAAACATAAAGATAAAGAAGAAAAAGATATTCCAAAAGACGATAAAGAAAAAATGGACAATCTTGATAAAGAAATAGTTAAAGTAAGAACGGAAAAAGAAAAAATACTTAAAGATTTTGCAAAAAATCATAAAGTAGTAAATGAACTTTTAGACTTGGCTTTACTTGCACAAGGAATGTTAAAAGGAGAAAAATTATCTAATTTTATCAAAAGGAGTGTAGATCTAATTAAAGAATGATTTAATTAAGATTTTTTCAAAAAAAATCACATAACAAAAACTTTTGTAAAAGAAAAAAGTTGTATATTTGCAACGCAATTTTTTTAAGGTTCTTATATAAATCTTTTGCGAGAATAGCTCAGTTGGTAGAGCACAACCTTGCCAAGGTTGGGGTCGCGGGTTCGAGTCCCGTTTCTCGCTCAGTAAAAAACCTGTGGTTAATTTACCACGGGTTTTTTATTGATAAGGGTTGCCCAGGTGGCGGAATTGGTAGACGCGCTGGACTTAAAATCCAGTGGCCATTTTTGGCCGTATCGGTTCGAGTCCGATCCCGGGCACCAAAATAAAAAAGGGGCTTTTTAGCCCCTTTTTTATTTTATTTACTATACTATACCTATATGCGATTCTTAAATGGCAAAAATGTCATAAAATCTGCATGATGAACAATATATGCTTCTACACTTCTGGTGATCATATCTCCTTCCCCCGCATGTGCAGCAATTATATGCTGAACTTCGGCAGGTAATCCCACCTCAGCCGCTAATGCAACCCCCGAAAAAGGATGTCTCACATATTTACCATATCTACCAACTATTGCATTACCATTTTCATCCAATTCATACTCCAAAAGTTTACCTACATCGCACAAAATTGCTCCCGAAATCAACACATCCATATTTACAGGCAAAACATCACCAAACATCTCTATTATAGTTTCTGCACTTTTACGGGAAATATGTACTACTGCCCTTTTATGCGCCATAAATGTAACTACAGGACCATTAGCTTTTAGCGTAAATGGTATCCTGTTCAAGTCATCGGCACTCAACACACTTTGATTAAGTGCAAGTTCCCACACCTTAGCAGTTTTTTCCCTTAACTCGGCATCTTGTATCCAATCGAGCTCTTTGCCCCAAAGTCTTTTTACTTCTTCCATCATAATTTCTATAATTTTGAGATTATTGCATCAGTCATTTCATAAGTGCTTGCAGCACCTTGTTTTATTACATCCGGAGCACCTTTAAGCTTCAACATATCATAAGTTCTTACCTTACCTTCTTTTATAACTTCCGCAATGGCATTTCTTATTTTTTGTGCTTTTTTGTTTTCTCCTATATGATCAAGCATCATACATGCTGCCTCTATCATTGCAATAGGATTTACAATTGGCACTTCAAACTCTGCATATTTAGGAGCAGAGCCATGAGTAGGCTCAAACACTGCAACTTCATCACCAATATTTGCACTGGAAGCAAAGCCCAATCCTCCTACCAATCCGGCAAAACCATCGGAAATAATGTCTCCAAACATATTTCCCGCTACAATTACACCATAATTTTCCGGATTTTTTGTAAGCCACATCATCTGAGCATCAATATTTGTATTCCACAATTCTATATTCGGATAATCTTTTGCCTGCATTTCTTTAGCCATTTTATACATCATACCCGAAGTTTCTCTCAACACATTCGGTTTTTCACACACAGTAACCGATTTATAGCCATAGTTTTTAGCATATTCAAAAGCCGACCTCAATATCCTTTCCACTGCTTTTCTTGTAAATATCCTTGTAGATATAGCCAAATCTTCTTTCGGCACATTACCAAAATTCTTTTTAAACTTTGTATGACTTAAAAAAGCTTCATGAACATTTTCAGGAGGATTACTCCATTCAACACCTGAATACAACCCTTCTGTATTTTGACGGAAAATTACTACATCTACTTTAGGTTCTTCTACAGAATCACCTTTACCTCTTCTAATAAAGTTCAAGGGATTACCTTCATAAGTACGACAAGGTCTAATGCTTATATCCAAATTAAACAATTGCCTTAATCCGACTATAGGACTGGAATAGATATATCCTTTACCTTGGAGATCAGGAGACAATTCCTTTGCCGCTTCATCTTTAGGCTTAGAAGTAATGGCACCAAACAATCCTATTTTGTGCTTTTTCAAAAGATCTATAGTTCTATCAGGCAAAGGATTACCTTCTTTTTTCCAAAATTCCCAACCTATATCTCCTTCTATATATTCCGCTTCAAAGCCAGCTGCATCCAATACTCGTATAGCTTCTTCCAATACTACTCTACCTATGCCATCTCCCGGTAATTTTACAATAGTTCGTTTCATAATTATATTTATTTTAAAGTTAAAAATCGTGTCAATAATAATATTTTTTTTGTAAATACAGAACAAACTACTTTTTTTATTAAAATGGAATACTCAATTTGTTTATCGGTAAATTAAACTATCAAATATTACATTTTTAATATCCCGGTAAAATTATTTTGGTCATCATTTATTTTTTTATATCTACACACAAATTCAATGTAAATATTTTAATCAAGATTTAACATTTTTAATTTACTTTGCAAAAAATTTTTTTATGAAAAAAAACTTACTCTTCATATTATTGTTTGCAGGCATAATACTACACGGTTATTCTCAAAAATTAGGACTTGGAATAGGTGGAATTTATAATTTTAGAACCAAAAGCATCGGATACGACTTGAGACTTCATTGGCAAGTATCACCCAGGTGGGCTTTTGTTCCGCAATATAACCGTTTCCCTTCTTTCAATAAAATATTTGAAGATTATTGGGGGATGGACATCGATTTTACCATTCTCCTTAAAAATCCTGAAATATATTTGTTAGCAGGTGTAGAAAAAAATAACTGGTTTAATTATATTGAATTTCACAACACTTATGCTAAACCCGAAAGTATAACGGAAGAAGCAGGATTAGGATTAAGATGGGCTATAAATTGTCATATATATCCTTATGTAGAAGCAAGATATAATGCATATTGGCAAGAAATAAATGCCCGTGCAGGAATCATATTCTTCTTTTTAGGTTGTAATCACAACAATCGCTTTGGAGGCATGAGAAAAAGAGGAAGAAGCAGTGTAAGGTGTCCTGCTTATAGAGATTAAAAAAAGAAAACTTTTTACAAAAAAATTAATTTTGTGCAAAATTTAATAAATGATTGATTATTTAAGAGGTGAAATCAAGGAAAATACTCCTACTTTTTTAATTTTAGATGTAAATGGTATAGGTTATTACATCAATATTTCTTTATACACACACTCTTTATTAAAAAACAAAACCATCACACAAATATATATTCACGAAGTAATAAGAGAAGATGCCTATATTCTTTATGGTTTTGCAGACTCAAAAGAGAGAGAGATTTTCAGATTACTTATTACGGTAAATGGCGTAGGAGCTAATACTGCCAGAGTTATATTATCTTCCCTCACCTATAATGAAGCAATGATAGCAATTGCTAATGGTGATACTAAAACATTTAAGACAATAAAAGGAATAGGAACCAAAACAGCAGAAAGAATAATTGTTGATTTAAAAGACAAGATAAAAACAAATGAATTAGCTAATGATGACCAAGGAAATTTTACTAAAAAAACACATAATTTACACAATAGAATAGCTTCCGATTCGTTAAGTGCTTTATTGGCTTTGGGATACAAAAGAAAAGAAGCAGAAAAAGCTATAAACAAAGTTTTAGCCTCCGGAGAATATTCGGATGTAGCAGATGTTGTGCGTAAAACTCTAAAAATCTTAGCAGGTTGAGAACATTTTTTAACTACATAATCTTTACATTTTTGCTAACTACGGCATGGGGAATAGCTATTAATTCAGATGCCACAAACTTTTTAGAATCACATACATTAACATTAACTCAAAAAACAGATAGCATTACACCTCCTTCAACATCAGATACATCATCAACCTCTAATGACACTATTTCTCTACCTTATCCTTTCCCCAAAACAGAAGGCTATCCTTTCCCAAATTCAAATCTTACTTCACCATTATATCTAGGCAACCCAAGCAACATGGAAAATGAAGTAGAATATGACCCTGAAACAGGAAATTATATATTCTATCAAAAAATAGGAGGTAAACGCATTTATCCACCAGCAAGGGTAATGTCTTTTGACGAATATAGAAACTTCGATATTGACAAATCTATTCAAAAATATTGGAGGCTTAAGGCTCAAAATGCCACCTATGAAGGACACAGTTCACTCATTCCGTCATTACATTTAGGAGGAGAGGCTTTTCAAAGCATTTTCGGGTCCAATACAATAAGCATAACTCCTAATGGAGCAGCAGAGTTGAGTTTTGGATTGGATGTAAATGTAAATCGCAACCCTCAACTTCAAAAAGACCAACAAGTAGTTACCACTTTTGACTTTCAGGAAAAAATACAAATGAATGTTACAGGTCAAATAGGAGATAAACTAAGAGTAAATGCCAATTACGATACAGAAGCAAGTTTTGATTTTGAAAACAAAATGAAAATTGCCTACCAAGGTGATGAAGACGAAATAATACAAGAAATAGAAGCTGGAAACGTATCTTTACCACTTACAGGAACACTTATATCAGGAAGTCAAACATTATTCGGAATAAAAACAAAACTTAAATTTGGGCATCTTGATGTAACAAGTATATTTTCACAACAAAAAGGTAAAAGTCAAACAATAGAAGTAGAAGGCGGGGCACAAAAACAAGAGTTTAAAATTAAAGCATCTGACTATGAAGCAAATAAGCACTTCTTTTTATCACACTTTTTTAGAGATCATTATGAAGAATGGTTAAAAAATCTACCGGTAGTAACTTCCCCAATAAGAATTACAAAAGTAGAAGTATGGGTAACAAACAAAACGGGACGATATGAAAATGCAAGAAACATTATTGCATTAATTGACTTAGGTGAACGCTCTCATCTAAATAATCCTTCAGTAGTTCTACCAAATCCAAATTTCCCTTATGACATACCCTCAGACTCCGCTAATACCCTCATCGATGTAAAACAAGACTCTCTAATTCGCTCTTTTAATACCGCCTCCCAATACCTTGAAGGTATCGGACTGGTAGGTGGTAGTGACTTCGTGAAAGTAGAATCTGCAAGAAAACTGTCTCCGTCCGAATATAAAGTAAATGATAATCTTGGATATATTTCATTAAATTCTGCTTTAAACTCCGACGAAGTATTAGCCGTTGCATTCCAATACACATACAATGGAAAAACTTATCAAGTAGGAGAATTCTCCACTGACGGAATAAACCCACCTAACGCTTTGGTAGTGAAAATGATAAAAGGCACAAGTTTTTCTCCACATAAACCTAATTGGGACCTTATGATGAAAAATATCTATTCTTTAAACTCATACCAAATAAATCCTGATGGATTTGAACTTTATATATTTTATCAAAACGACCAAACAGGTACAGCCATCGATTACCTATCAGATGCAGGTGCTATCAGCGGAGAAAGATTACTCCAAGTAATGAACCTAGACAATTTGAACGACCAACAGCAACGAGTACATGATGGAAAATTTGACTTTATTGACGGATACACTATTATTGCCAACAATGGTAAAATAATATTTCCTGAATTGGAACCATTCGGAAGTTTTTTGAAAAATAAAATAGTAGCAAATAATCCTGCCGATACTACTGTTGCAAAAAAATATGTTTACCAAGAACTCTATGACTCTACACAATATATAGCACAACAAATAGCAGATAAAGACAAATTCTTCTTAAAAGGTGAATATCGCTCCGCATCAGGCTCAGAAATATCTCTTAACGCAATAAACATTCCTCCAGGCTCAGTAAAAGTAACTGCAAATGGTCAAGAACTTACAGAAAATGTAGATTATGTAGTAGATTACAATATAGGTAAAGTTACCATTCTTAATCAAGGATTATTGCAATCGGGAGTACCAATAAAAATCTCTCTGGAAAGTAATACTATGTTTAGTATTCAAAGTAAATCATTGATAGGCACACACCTAGATTACAATGTTTCAAAAGATTTTAGATTAGGTGCTACTATTCTAAACCTTACCGAAAAACCCCTCACGCAAAAAGTAAACATAGGAGACGAGCCTATATCAAATACTATATGGGGACTAGATGGAACATACAGAAGAGATTCTCGGTTCCTAACCAAATTGATAGACAAAATACCACTTATAGACACTAAAGAAATGTCAAATATAACAGTAAGCGGTGAATTTGCCCAACTGATACCAGGACACAATAAAGCAATAGACAAAAAAGGAAACGCATATATAGATGATTTCGAAGGAAGCCAAACAAGCATAGACCTCTCTTCAAGAACAAGATGGTTTTTAAGTAGTGTACCACAAAAAAATAATGATTTCCCCGAAGGAAACTTTTACGGAATAGAAACCAATTTTAACAGAGCTCGTATCAATTGGTTTACAGTAGATTTGTCTTTAGTAACAAACACATCTAACACTCCAGATTATCTCAAAAATAACGAACAAGAACAAAAAAACCACTTTGTAAGAGTCGTTTACAAAAAAGAATTATTCCCTCAAAGACAAAACGCAACAGACGAGCGTCCTGAAATTTACACCCTTAATGTGGTTTTTGACCCCAAACACAGAGGTCCTTACAACTTTGATGTAAAACCTACAAGCTTCTCAGCAGGTCTTAATGCTGACGGAACTCTCAAAGATCCACAAAGTCGTTGGGGAGGTATAATGAGACCACTTACTACAAATGACTTTGAAGCTGCAAATATCGAATTTATAGATTTTTGGCTAATGGACCCCTTTGTATATGACTCTACGGCAACAGGTGGATATATGTATTTTGACCTAGGTGATATTTCCGAAGACATACTTAAAGACTCCCGAAAACAATTTGAACAAGGATTACCTTCTTCTGATGTTATTACAAATGTGGATACTACTATTTGGGGACGTGTTCCTATTATTCAGGCAGTTACCAACGGATTTAGCGATGATGTTAATGCTCGTCAATATCAAGATGTGGGATATGACGGACTTGGAGACAATGATGAAAGAAGTTTTTACGGAGGTGGATATTTATATGATTACCTTGACAGTATAAAAGCATATCTTGGAGAAAATACACAAGCATACCTACAAGCTTACAATGACCCTTCAGCCGATGACTTCAAACATTATAGAGATGAAACATTCAACCAACAACATGCACACATTATAGACAGATACAAATATTACAACAACCCTGAAGGTAATTCCAAACCCAACACACAAGACATTTATTCTTCACTACCCAACAAAGAAGACATAAACGATGACAACACACTGAGCGAAGCCGAAAATTATTTTGAATACAAATTACACATCGCTCCTGAAGATATGCAAGTTGGTAAAAATTACATTACAGATATAATAGAAAGCAATGAAACAGATGCCAATGGGATAAAAGTAAAATGGTACCATATACGTATCCCAATTTACCAACCGGATAAAGTAGTAGGAGAAATAAGTGATTTTAAATCTATCCGCTTTATGCGAATGTTATTTAAGGGGTTCGATAGAAAAACTGTATTCAGATTTGGCACATTAGAATTAGTAAGAAACGAATGGCGTAAATATCGCTTCTCCCTTATGGACGGAGGCATGTATGAACCTGAAGAACAAGGCTCTTCTTCATTTGAAGTAGGAGCAGTAAATATAGAAGAAAACAGCAAAAAACAACCTGTAAACTATGTGCTACCTCCCGGAGTAACCCGTATGATAGACCCCACACAACCACAATTGAGGGAGTTAAATGAACAAGCCTTATTGTTAAAAGTAATAAACTTACCCGATGGAGATGCAAAAGCCGTTTACAAAACATTAAATATGGATGTGCGTAAATACAAACGCTTAAAGATGTTTATACATGCCGAAGCTCTTCCTTATGCAGAAACACCTCTTAACGACAAAGATGTTTGCGTATTTATTCGCTTAGGTTCCGATTTCAAAGACAACTATTATGAATACGAAGTCCCTGTTTACCTAACACCTCCAGGTAGTTATAATAATGACAATCAAGATGATAGAGAAATAGTCTGGCCTACTGCTAATGAAATAGACATTCCTTTTGATATACTACTACAAGCTAAACAAGCTAGAAACAATGCAATGCTCACAAACAATTCCACAGTATCACTAACCACACCATACAAAGTAGCAGACGGAGAAAGAATGATTACTATTGTTGGAAACCCGAACATAAGCAATATTAAAACCGTAATGATAGGTATTAGAAACCGTAAAAAAAGTAAAAATCCTCTACCTGATGATGGATTACCTAAATCTGCCGAAATATGGGTAAATGAATTAAGGCTCACAGATTTTGATGAAAAAGGCGGTTGGGCAGCAACTACAAGAATATCTGCAAAACTGGCTGACTTAGGAAATGTAACTATATCATGTATGACAAGTAAACCAGGATTTGGTAGCTTGGAACAAAAATTAAGCGAACGAAGCAAAGAAGATATTTATCAATACAACATTTCTACCAACCTTCAACTCGGTAAGTTTTTCCCCGAAAAATTAAATGTAAGAGTTCCTATGTTCTTTTCAACATCCGAAATGTTTAGCAATCCTCAATACAACCCATTAGACCCAGATATACCAACAGATGTAACATTAAAAAATCTTAACCCACAACAAAGAGACTCTGTAAAAAGAATTATACAAACCTATGTAAAACGCAGAAGCCTTAATTTCACAAATGTACAAATAGGCAAAATGCCACGAAAACCTCGCCTGTGGACATTAAATAACTGGGCGGCAACTTATTCATACAACGAAATATTTATGAGAGATATAAATACCGATCATAATATCACCAAAAATTATCATACGGCACTTACATATAATTTCAATAACAGTCCAAAAAACTATGCTCCATTCCGCAAATCAAGAAGCAAAATACTAAGATCCAAATATTTGAAACTTATCAAAGACTTTAACTTCTATATAATGCCACAATCAATAACTTTTACCACAGATGTTACAAGAAATTACAATGAAGTACTCAAACGTAACCTAACTCCCGGATATGAAATTACAATGGTACCTACTTTTAACAAAAATTTCTATTGGAATCGTAATTTCTCCCTGCGACACAAGTTTACAAGATCATTATCATTTGACTTCACTTCCGGCTCAAATGCAATAATTGGTGAACCACAAGGATATGTGGATAACAACACTCTAAGAGATAGTCTATTTGATGCAATAATGGGTAAAGGAGGTAGAATAAATAACTATCAACATTCACTAAATCTATCCTATGCTTTACCTATAAACAAATTACCTTACCTAAATTGGGTAAGTGCAACAGTAGGATATAGTGGTAGATACAAATGGCAAGCATCTCCTGTAGTAGAAACACCAGGCTCAGATGAAGATTTTATAGATCCCGGAAACACTATTATAAACGGAAACACACAACACGCCAACCTTAACTTAAATATGCTATCATTATACAACAACTTCAAATACCTACGTAAATTACGACAAAAATATAGCAGACCGCAAAGAAAAAACAGAAGGAAAGAAGTATATTACCCTGACAAAGGACAACCTCCCATCTATATGAATTTCAAAAAAGGAAAACCAAAATCTGTTTACCATAGACTAAAAACAGAAGATGTAGCAATAACAGTAACAGACTCTGCCGGCAAAAAAATAAGCGGTAAAACAAAAATCATAAACAAAAACAGACTCGTATTTATTTCAGATACAACTATTAAAAATGCCAAAATACAAGTAGTGGGCACCCGCGAAGATGTAGATCCATTATGGAAACAAATTATGGAACGAAGCATTCTTGCAATGATGGGAATAAAAAACATAAGAGCAACATATAGTGTAAACCAAGCAACAAGCATACCGGGATATAGATATAAATCACAACTGATAGGAATGCAGAAATTAGCTTCAGGCTTATATGCTCCAGGTCCCTACTTCATAGTTGGGTGGCAAGAAAATCTCGACTCCCTCATAAGAAATGCAACAGACCAAAGCTGGCTGGTAAAAGACACATCTCTAATACAAAATATAGGAAATACAAATAATGTAAATTTAGACCTAAAAGCATCTATTCAGCCATTCAAAGGTGTAAAAATAGATTTAACTGCTACCCGTAGCATCTCTAATAGCACATCAAAACAATTATATTACAGATACAACACAAATGATTTTGAAATAAGAAACTCCTCTGATAGAGGTAACTTTAATATTACATTCAACACCATAAAAACCTCATTTAAAGGACTTAAAAGAGATCCTATAACTAATGAACTTGAATCTCCATTATTTATAGAATTCTTAAACAAACGTCTTGAAGTAGCAAAAGCTATGGCATACAAACGCCGAAACAATGACCCAAACAATTATTCTGCAAACATAATAAACAACCATTCCAGTGTAAACAATGGGTATCCAGATGGATACGGACCATTCCAACAAGATGTAATGATTGCTACATTCTTAGCGGTATATTCAGGAAATAACCCAACTACATTTGCTAAAGCAAAAGATTTTTTCCTTTCTATTCCATATCCTAACTGGCGGGTATCTATCACAGGTCTAACCAATTACAAACTAATAAAACATTATTTCAGAACATTTACAATATCACACGCATATACCTCTACTTTTTCAATCAATTCATACACCACTAACCTACTGTACAACCCTAACGAATCAGGATTTTCTTATGTAAGAGACATGGTTGGTAATTTCTATCCAAAATACGATATGCTTGGAGTAACAATAGACGAACGTTTCTCTCCTCTTATAAACATAGATGCCACTATGAACAATAGTTTGCTTGCTCGCGTAGAAATAAGAAAAAATAGAACAATAACATTAAGCACCTCCAACGGACAAATAAACGAAATGAATGGTACGGAATATACCGTTGGAAGTGGCTACAGATTCAAAAGCCTGAAAATAACCGTAAAAGCAGGCGGTTGGAACAAAACTTTTGATAGCGACTTAGACTTGAGACTGGATTTAAGTATGAGAAAACAAGTAAATATAATCAACAGAATACAAGAGCGACTTTCCCAAGTAACATCAGGAACTGTAATATACACAATTAAATTTACAGCAGACTATGCTCTTGGTCCGCAATTCACAGTTAGATTATTCTATGACCATACAATAAATAAATCAGTAATAAACTATCCACCTCTTACGGCAAATGCCAGATTTGGAGTAAGTGTAAGATTTTCATTAGCACAATAAATATATTAGAATAGTGAAACTGTTTTATTATTTACAAAGATTCGGATACCAACACCTTCCTTCAATATATTTCAAACAAAAATATAAATTCCTAAAAAAACTGGAAACTAAAATTGACAAAGAGGAATTAAACAGTAGATTAAATTATTATGTAAAAACAAATACCACTTTCCGCTTACCTCCAGAAGCAATAGCAATAAAAGATTTCAAAAGAAAAGGAAACAGCAGCAATTACTTTTTAGACTTAAAAGATTTTTTACATTATTTCAATCCTGAAGCTCGCTTACTTTATAGATTTGGAGACAATACCGAAACACCACAATATCCAACATTGGTAAAAGCCCGTATAATTGACAACAACAATGCTAATTCCGTATTATTTAAACTAAACAAGGTAAGACATTTTAAATGGGTAAACGACCCATATACTTTTGAACAAAAGAAAAACATGCTTGTATGGCGTGGCGGTGCATATCAAACATTACGCAAAAAATTTGTAAAATCTTACTGGAATCACCCCTTATGTGATGTGGGACAAACTAATACTCCAAAAGAAAATGCACCATGGCAAAAACCATTTTTACCTATCAAAAAACAACTTGAATACAAATTCATATTATGTCTGGAAGGCAACGATGTTGCATCTAACTTGAAATGGGCAATGTCCTCAAACTCACTATGCTTTATGACAAAACCTCATTATGAAACATGGTTCATGGAAGGAACCCTCAAAAAAGGGATACATTATGTAGAAATAAAAAACGATTTTTCCAATTTAGAAGAAAAATTATTGTATTATACACAACATACAGAAGAGGCAAAAACAATAATTAATAATGCACACAACTATATAAAAAAATTTCAAAATAATTATATAGAAGACTTACTTTGCCTAAAAGTATTGGAAAAATATATGGAACTAAGCAAACAAAGTAATTTTATAAAATTTGAATAATCAGGTTCACCAATTGAAATTATCAAATTTTTCATTATTTTTGTAAAAAACGAATTTTAATGAAGATTTTAATCAACATATTATTTGTGATTCTAATTATCAATAATATAAAAGCACAATCCGACACACTTCTATTAATGTCAGGAAAACAAATTCCTGTGAAAAATTACAAACAATTACCTAACAATATGTATGTATTTAATACAATACTTCCTTCAGGAGAAATAAAAGAAAAAGAATTTTATCCCGTTGAGATATTCTCTTTAAAGAAAATAAACGGAGAAGAAATTATTTTTTTCAAAGAATTTGAAGATGAAAAAAGCGGATTAAATTTTACAAAGGACAATACAAAAAAATATATTGCGGGAGAAAAATATGCCCGCAAGCATTATAAATTCATTTTGGGTAAAATCACAAGTTTTTTAATAGGACTAACTTCTCCTGTAATATCCGGTTGGATTAGCGGAAGCTTATTATTTGCCCCTATCTTACCAATTGGATTCAGTTTGATGATGACTTACATTCCTCCTTCCGCCAACAAAGTAAAAAAAATTACAAACAATAAATATTTTTTAGAAGGCTATAAAGTAGCAGGGCAACCCATAAGATCATTTAACTCTTTTAAATATGGTTTTACAGGTCTAATAATCGGTATTCCGTCATACATAATAATATCAAAATTAAAAAGTTTATGAAAAAAATTTTAACATTATTCACACTACTGATTATCACATCATTCTCAGTTTTTTCTCAAAAAGACACTCTTATTTTATTAAATGGCAATACTTATGCTTTAGAAAAATATACATTTAATCAAGAAGATAGTAGTATTACAGCTTCTATAGTATTGAAAAAAGTAAAAACAAAGGAAAAACAATTTGACATAAATGATGTTTTTGGCATAAAAAAACAAAACGGAACATTAGAAATTTTTTATAAACCTGCAACAAATGAATATACTCCACAACAAATGCAAGACTTTATAAAAGGAGAACAATTGGCAACAAAATATTACAAGCCCACTATAGCAATAATTACCGAATACTTGTTATCTACTGCAATCACTTTAGAATTGTCCACAATGGGATATATGGTATATTCTCCTGTAGGAGTACTTATACCTACAATAACATTATCTTTAATACCACCATCAAAGAATAAATTTGACAAAAAATTCCCTAAACTCAAAGACAAGAAATACATCAAACAAGGATACATTGCAGGAGGTAAAAATAAAAAAACTATCAATCTAATAGAAAGTGGATTAGCAGGAATGCTCACAGGACTAGTTACTGTTATAATACTAATGTAAAAAAACATATAGTCATGAAAAGTTATAGAGAAGAATTATGGTTTAACACACCACATCGCAGGGATTTTATAAACATTACCACGGAAGTAGAAGAATGTGTAATGGAAAGCGGTATAAAAGAAGGACTTTGTTTGGTAAACGCCATGCACATTACGGCAAGCGTATTCATCAATGATGACGAATCAGGACTGCTCCAAGACTTTGAACGGTGGTTAGAAGAATTGGCTCCCGAAAAACCACATTCACACTACATGCACAATCGCACAGGAGAAGATAATGGTGACGCTCACCTCAAAAGACAAGTAATGGGACGTGAAGTTGTGATTGCCATAACAAACGGTAAGCTTGACCTCGTACCTTGGGAACAAATATTTTACGGAGAATTTGACGGTAAAAGAAATAAAAGAGTACTTATAAAAATAATTGGAGAATAAAAATAAAAAAGGGGCTATATTTTGCCCCTTCTTATTATTTTACAATTATTACTTACTTATTTACAAACTCTCTGGAAAGTTCCAGACCTCTTTTTAGAGCTTTTAAGTTCATTTCAACTACTGTTTCTCCCTTTCTCCCGAAAATTTCTTTAATTCCGGCTTCCAAGTCTTCGTATTCCAACCCAAGATAAGGACTAACTGCCCCTATAAGTATAACATTGGCAACCAACGAACTACCTAACTTCTTTGCTTCGCTCTCTGCATTGATAATAATATGATTTGGATATTTTTGTATTTCTGCAAGCACCTCTTCAATAGGAGGATAATCAGGAATATTTTTATATGGGGTAGAATCTACAATAAGCCAACCTTCTTTTTTCAAATAATGAACATATCTCAATGCTTCTATAGGTTCTAATCCAAGTACTATATCAGCTTTACCCATTGGTATCAAATCAGAAGCTATCGGTTTGTCTGATATTCTTAAATTTGATTGCACATCACCACCTCTTTGACTCATTCCATGTATTTCAGACTGTTTTACATACAATCCTTTTTGAAGAGCCGAAGCGGCAATTATTGCGGCAGTTGACAATATACCTTGTCCGCCTACTCCTGCTAAAATTATATCGGTTTTCATAACTACAATTATCTTTTAAAAATTCTTATTTATTTGCTTTTGCTTTTTTCTGCATTTTTATTCTTCTAATATATGTTTGCACACATTCTCTTCTCGGAATTACCACAGATAACCCTTTATGTTCTATTTCTTCCCTAAACACTTCTACCATAGTTTTATGTTCTTTTGGAATAGGATTTACCACTCTTATATGGTCAGGATCCACACCTAATCCTTTTACAATATTATCTATCTTTCCGGTAGCAGCCGAAGCTTGTCCTCCCGTCATCCCCACAGCAGAGTTGTCAAGTATAAATACTGTCATATTAGTATTTTCTCTTACGGCATCAAGTAATCCCGTCATACCTGAATGTGTAAAAGTGGAATCTCCTATTACTGCTACAGATGGTAATAAGCCAGCATCTGCAGCACCTTTTGCCATTGTAATGGAAGCTCCCATATCTACACACGAGTTAATTGAATTAAATGGTGGTAAGGCAGCCAGAGTATAACAACCTATATCAGCAAATACTCTTCCTTTCCCGTAGCTTTCCATTACTTCATTTAACGCTTTGTAAAAGAATATATGTCCACAACCCTCACAAAATTGTGGAGGACGCACTTTTACTACACTGCTTGGTGGATACGGTACTTCTATTTCCCTACCCAGTGACTTCGCCACAATATTCGGATTTAATTCTCCTGTGCGAGGCACTGTACCGTCCATCCTACCTCTTATTGGTTTGGGAGAATAGTTAAAATGTCCCCTTAACTGCTCTTCAATAAAAGGATAGCCTTCTTCTAATACCAATACACTATCTACATTATCAAAAAGTTTTTTTAACATATCATAAGGAAGCGGATATTGACCTATTTTCACAACAGGAAAAGGACAACCTTCCGGAAAATTTTCCATTAAATAGTTATAAGCAATACCCGAAGCAACTACTCCCATAGAAGTGTCTTGCCCTTCTATATATTTATTAAATGGGGAATTGTCAGACTCTTCAACCAAAGCAGGTTGTTCCGTTAACAAATTGTCATATCTCTTTTTAGCTATTGAAGGTAACAATACAAATTGAACAGGATCTTCAGGTAAACGAACTTTATTTTCTTCTCTTGGATTCGCAACAGTTTCTACACCGCCTCTTGAATGTGCTATACGAGTTGTTAATCTCAACAAAACAGGCACTCCATATTTTTCCGATAAGTCAAACCCGTATTTTACCATATTGTATGCCTCTTGCTGATTAGAAGGCTCAAATATAGGTGTAAAAGCAAATTTCCCATAGTACCTTGAATCTTGCTCATTTTGAGATGAGTGCATAGAAGGGTCATCTGCCACTGAAACAATCAAGCCGCCATTAACTCCTGTTATCGCTGAATTTACAAACGCATCCGCCGCCACATTAAGCCCAACATGCTTCATTGTAACAATAGCTCTCTTGCCTGCATAAGACATTCCTAATGCAGCTTCCATTGCAGTCTTTTCATTTGTTGACCACTCTCTATGAATATTTCTTTGTTTTGCTTCAGGTGCTCTCTGCACATATTCTATAATTTCTGTAGAAGGAGTACCCGGATAGCCATAAAAACCGGATATACCGGCATCTATCCCTCCTTGTGCTACCGCTTCATCTCCTAATAATAATAACTTTTTCATCTATTGTATGTTTTTCTTTTTTATTTCGTTTCAAAGATAATAAAATTATGTTGCAATATTTCCTACTTAAAAAAGTTTTTTAATAGAAATTTATTTATTGGAAATTAATGCTTACATATTAATTAAACCACAAACTAATATTAAAAGTCATTGCATTTAAATATGCAGGTTTATCCCATAAAAAAACTTTGACCTTTTGCATTTCAAACCCCATTCCTGTAGCCAAAGAAAATTTATTCCACATCCTATATTTTATTCCTAAAAATGAATTTACAAGAAAGCCAATATTATTAAACTTATTTTTCAAATCAAAAGAATAACCACTGCTTAAAGAAATAAATGGAGAAATTTTATTTTTCATAAAAGTAATTTTCATATTTACAAAAATAGGAAGCCACACATCTTTTTTATCAAAATCAAAATAATAATGCATACCACTTCCTATCCCAATTGACATATAAGAATTTAACTTTACTCCATTAACAATTTCAAATTTTTCTCTATCTACGCCAAATCCTGGTAAATAAAAACTATATATTCCATAATCATAAGCAAGATTAATGCTTCCACTATATTTTAAAAAATAAGTATTATCCCTATCAATAAGAGTATCTTGAGCAAAAATATAACTCGGAATACTGATTATTAACAATAAAAATATAATAAATCTCATTTCCTTTTTTTTTAAAATAACGAGAATTTATATTATTTATTGCACTTGAACAATTTACATTGTTTAATAATAAATACAATCAACTTACAAAAAATTATAAAACATTTTTATTTATGATTTTTGTCATAATAAAAGTTTACTCACTCTCCTATTTTTGTTCATAAATAAAGAAAAACTTTATATTATTATGTCAACAAACACAAATATAGTACAAACACTTGTTGAAAAGTATGGCAAAAAACGAGAATCACTTTTGCCTATACTCAGAGAAATAGTAAAAGAAGAAAGACATCTAAGTGAAAAAAGACTTTTTGAAGTTGCAGAAGCCTTAGATTTATCCGGTGCCGAGGTATATGGTACTGCATCCTTTTATTCATTTTTAGACACAAAACCAAGAGGCAAAAACATTATAAGAGTTTGTAGAACAATAGTATGTGATATGAAAGGGAAAAGTGAAGTTCTTGATACCATATATCATTGTTTGGGTATTAAAATCGGAGAAACCACGCCAGACGGACTTTTTACATTGCTAGAAACAAATTGTTTAGGGCAATGTGATAAAGCCCCAGCAATGATGATAAATGAAAACATCTACACAGAACTAAACAACAATAAAGTAGAAAAAATATTAAAGGAATACAAATTAAATAACAAAAACTGAAAGATTATGGGAACAACAATTAAAAGAGCTGATATAATATTTGCACCTTATTCGGAATATCCATATAAGGTAATGAGTGAAACCATAAAAAAAGATCCGGATACTATTATTAACGAACTTATAAAATCAGGATTAAGGGGAAGAGGAGGTGCTGGATTTCCCACAGGACTTAAATGGAAGTTTGCCAAAGAAACCATAGGAAAAGAAAAATATGTGGTTAGTAATGCAGACGAAGGAGAACCCGGCACATTCAAAGATAGAGAAATACTAAAAAGAGTCCCAAGAAAAATGCTTTCGGGAATGGGAATATGTGCACATGTAATTGGAGCAAAAAGAGGATTTATCTATTTAAGAGCCGAATATGAATACTTAAAAGAAGACCTTCAAAAAGAAATAAATAAATTTCATGCACACTGTGACAAATTCGGTATAGATTTTAGAGTAGAAATAAAAATGGGGGCTGGAGCATATATAGTAGGAGAAGAAACCGCATTGCTAAATTCTGCAGAAGGTAAACGCGGAGAACCCCGCAACAAACCTCCATTTCCAATAACCAAAGGATTCAAAGGATATCCTACTGTAGTAAATAATGTAGAAACCTTTGTTAATGCTATGATGGTATGTAAAATAGGTGCAGATAAATTTGCCGAATATGGAATGAAAGGACAAAAAGGCTCCAAACTCTTCTCTATTGCTGGTGACACTCCTAAACCAGGGGTTTACGAATTAGAATTAGGACTTACGGTAGAAGACCTTGTAAATGAATTTGGAGACGGCAATACAAAGGCTGTACAAGTCGGGGGGGTATCAGGATTTTGTATTCCAAGAGCAAAATTTAAAGAAAAAACAATAGGCTTCACAGGAAAATTAGAAGGTGATTCTCTACCTACAGGTGGTTCTATAATGATATTTAATAGTACTCGTTCCATGTATCGCGTCCTGGAAAATTATTTAGAATTCTTTGAAGAAGAATCCTGCGGACAATGTACACCATGTAGAGTAGGCACACAGCAATTGCTCAAAGGAATTAAAGCCATTAAAAAAGGAGAAAAAGACCCTGTTTATTTAAAAGAATTGTACAAACTTGCAGGAACTATGAAAATCACTTCAAAATGCGGACTTGGACAAAGTGTGGCAAATTCGTTTTGCTCTATTGTAGATGAATTCAAAGAAGAAATTATTTACTAATCGTTAAAATTTAAGAATATGATTACAATAACAATAAACAATCAAAAAGTGCAAGTACCCGAAGGTACAACTATATTGGAAGCCGCAAAAAAATTAGGCATAGAAATACCAACTTTGTGCTACCATGACGACTTGTGTGTAGCAGGAAACTGTAGAGTTTGTGTGGTAGAAATAAAAGGACACCAACGATTAGAAGCTTCTTGTGCTATACCTGTAGAAGAAGGTATGGAAATAGAAACAAATTCACCAAAAGTAAGAAATGCACGAAGAACTATATTGCAGCTTCTCTTGAGTGAACACAAAGAAGAATGTACTTCGTGCTACAAAAACGGTAATTGCGAACTGCAAAATTTAGCAGCAGATTTTTATGCCGAAGAACCAGTATTCATAAATCTAACTACTGGAAGAGAATACCACATAGATAAAAGTACAGCATTACGGTATGACCCTTCAAAATGTATAAGATGCCAAAGATGTGTAAGAACTTGTGCCGAAATACAAGGAGTAAATGCACTAAGTCCCATATTCAAAGGAAAAGATATGATGATCACTACTTTTATGGAAAAAACTTTCGGAGAAGTTGCTTGCACCAATTGTGGACAATGCGTAATACACTGTCCAACAGGAGCTCTAACCGAAAGGACATATTACGATGAAATATGGGAAGCAATAGAAGATCCCGAAAAGCATGTAATAGTAAACACAGCTCCATCTGTGCGTGTTGCATTGGGAGAACCGTTTGGATTACCTCATGGCACCATAGTAACAGGTCAAATGGCAGCTGCACTTCGCCGTTTAGGATTCGACTCAGTACTAGACACAAACTTTGCCGCAGACCTTACAATTATAGAAGAAGGCCATGAGTTGCTTAAACGTCTCAAAGAAAAACTCGTAGATGGCAAAGATGTTGCCTTACCTATGATTACTTCCTGCTCTCCAGGATGGATAAAATTCATAGAGCACATGTACCCCAACTTATTAGACCATTTATCAACATGTAAATCTCCACAACAAATGTTTGGGGCATTAGCTAAAACATATTATGCAGAAAAGAAAGGATTAGACCCTTCCAAAATTGTATCAGTTTCTATTATGCCATGTACCGCTAAAAAGTTTGAGGCTAACCGCCCAGAAATGAGAAGTAGTGGTTATCAAGATATTGATGCAGGACTTACAACAAGAGAATTAGCCAAGATGATAAAACAAGCAGGAATAGATTTGAAAAAACTTCCCGAAGAAGATTTTGACTCCATAATGGGAAAAGGTAGTGGTGCTGCAGTTATATTTGGAGCAACAGGTGGTGTAATGGAAGCAGCATTGCGCACTGTTTATGAAGTAGTTACAGGCAGAGAAGTGCCTTTTGATAGATTAAACATAACACCTGTAAGAGGATTAGATGGCGTAAAAGAAGCAGCCATTAAATTTGAAAATTGCAAAGAAGAATTCAAATTTTTGGAAGGAGTAGAAGCAAAAGTAGCTGTAGCCCACGGTTTGAAAAATGCCAGAAAAGTAATGGACCAAATAAAAGCAGGAAAATCACCTTATCTATTTATTGAAATTATGGCATGTCCTGGTGGCTGTATCGGAGGAGGAGGACAGCCTATACCTACTAATGATGAGGTGCGACAAAAACGTATTGAAGCTATTTACAGAGAAGACGAAGGATTACCTGTTAGAAAATCACATGAAAATCCTGAAATAGTTCAGGTATATAAAGAATATCTTAAAGAACCTCTTGGTGAAAAATCACATAAATTGCTGCACACCCACTACACAAAACGGAATAGAGTATAAAAGTCATAAAAAAGGAGGCATAACAGCCTCCTTTTTTCAAAAATTAGCTATCATATCAAAAATAATAATAATTTTGTCAAACTAATGAATACAATTACAAAACAATGATACCTCGCTTAATAATTTGGATAATTATGATTTTAGGAGGAATTATTGGAGGATATCACATTGACACCATATTATTTCCAAATATACACAATAGTTACTTTTTTCATATAATCTCTTTTATTGTGGGTACAATCTTCTTTTATTTAACAATACAAATAAGCAAAAATACAGGAAGAACTTTAGCAAAATATGGACGGAAAGGAAATATTAAAAGAATGGAAACAAATATACTCGTAACAAAAGGTATATATAAATATATGAGACACCCTATGCACCTAGGACTTTTTTTATTCCCTCTATCTATTGCTTTTATAGTAGGTTCTCCGTCATTTATATTAATAATTGCTCCAATAGAAATATCATTTATGCTAATAATGATAAAACTATGGGAAGAACCCGAAGCTATAAGAAAATTTGGAAAAGATTACATAAACTACAAAAAACAAACTCCTGCTTTTTGCTTAAAAATAGAATGCTTAAAAGAATTACTAAAACCTGTTGTCAAAGAAAAAAATAAATAAATTATCTTTTATCTATTTTAGTTTTAAGTATTTTCATCTTTTTAGATATAATAGTAGTCAGTCCCGAATAATATTTTCTAAATACTTCTCCCAATGAATTAAAACTTTCAGTATAAAATATCCCTACACCTTGAGTATAAGGAGAATCCTGGTATAATAAAAGATTATCATTTGTCTCATTAAAACCTTTCAACCTGATAGTACCTTTTTTATTTAGTTTTAGCTCAACAGATACATTTCCTGCTACTCCCGAACTTGTTGGCACATTTCCCCCCATATTTACATTCCCATTTACTATCACCCTATTATTAAACAACTGGGTACTCAATGCCACTTCCAACTCGGAACGGGATATCTCATTTCCCGGAGTATATTTCACCCCTACATCAAAGTCTTTTGTTATTTGAGACAACCAATAACTAAGTTGCTCCGATAACAACTCACTGGCATTCATTCCCAAACTATTTGTTTGTGAAACATCCTGAGCTACCTCTACCCCTTGCCTGAACTTTTCAGGAGTATAAAAATGTCCCATTACCATAAGCATTATTATCTGTTTACTTATTTCCTCTTGGTTCATATTTGCCAAAATTGATTGAGCCCTGCTATTAGGAGATTTTATATTTATACCAAAAGTAATTGTAGGGTCATCTAATCTGTCTTTCATATGAATAAGACATTCTACATACACATTCTCTCTATCATTACTATCAAGTGTTAAATCATATAATGATGTCCTCAGATTATATGCTGCAGTTATGTTAATATATGCTTTATAAGGATCCCCATTCCACTTTATATAACTACCTTTTTTTATCTCCAATTTTTTATTTATCATATCTTGAAGGGTAAATAAATAATTTCCCTCTTCTATATCATACAAGCCTTTCAAAGATAAATTACCAAGAGTATCATAGGTCAAATTCAAATCACCTCTCCCTTCCGCTTTTATTATATCTCCTGATTTTGAATCAAAAATAAGCTGAACAAGTGCGTCTGGAGTAGTTTTTATATTCAAATCAAGATCAAGACCTGTTGTTGTATTTAATTTTTCATTTTTTATAGTTACAGTATCGGAATAATTATCATGGGAAACGAAGGTAACAAAACCTAACTCTTCTGCACTTTCAGGTGATTCCAACATTAAATTAAAGACTGTTTTATCAAGAGTGTTTATATCTCCTTTTATATTTATACGGGAAGATGTACCATTTATATCAACTTTACTTTTTGCATACACTTTCCCAAAAAAAAGATTATTGTCATTCATTGTAGTATTTAACATCAAAAGTTTATCCGTATTGATATTCACATCGTAATCTAATGACGAAAAATTATTATGCATCAGTCCTAGCGAAACCTTTGCGTTATTCCCTTCGGAATCATACACATCTATATCTTTGAGAAAAGCCCCCTTTGCATTTATATACATTGGTGCGGTAAACGAATAATATGTTTTCAAGTAATCAACCTTAAAAGAAACCTTTTTAAGATGCAGTATCCCCTCTGTAATAGGATGAGATAAACTTCCGTTTATATTTATTTTACCATCTGCTAAACCTCTAAAATTATCAAGAACTCCTATCAAAAACGGTTGTAAATGTTTCAACAATAATTTTCTAACATAAAGTTTCATGTCTATTTTTTGAGAATTGGGATAAATATCTCCCAACAATTCCAATGTCTTAAGCTTATTCCTTAACAAATAAATATTTGTATGCAAACGTTGTCTTGCATCATTCCACTGTGTATTAAAGCCAAATTCCCCAAACTTTTCTCCATTAAAAACAAATTTTGAAACATTTACATTTGAATTTACTATTGGATTGTGCAGTAGTGAAGTAGCATATATACTTCCGTTTGTATAACCTTTTATATTTATTCCTGTATTTTTTAACAAAAAATTAAAATGGTCCAGTTTTATATTTCCTATTTTTACCTTTAATGTATCTTCTGTTTTATTTGATAAATTACCATTAACAGCTATATATTCATATTCATGGTTTAATACAAAATTATTTACTTTGACAACACTGTCTAAAAAGCACATATTCCATTGATCCATATACCACATTGTATCCTTTAAAATCACATAAGAAGGTAAGAAATCCATTTTTACATTATGAGTATCCAACACTAAAGTTTGAAATTGTAAATCTCCCTCATACACAGACGAATCTGCAACATTATGCCAACTTATTTCCAAATTGGCAGTATCTGGATAAATATCTACATCACACACAAAAGAATCTAAATAAAAATCATTGAAATAAATCCTTTTGGTATCAAATAGAAAAACCAAAGACTTATTATATGGCATTAGTGCTATGGAAGGTTTTATCAGCCGCACTTTATCATAAACTATATTATCTGTATATATATTAAAACTCACACTATCCATCGTATTATTATAAAACTCAATATAAGTATGAGGTGCTAATGACAAATATGAAAATAACATTTTATTAAAAAAGTCAGGATTTGGAATACTTATTTTAGCAGAAATAAATCTGTTATTTGCCTTACTGCTACTTGATAAATGAAAATTATAATAGGTATAATAATGTTTTATAGTATTATTAATAATATTTGCAAACTGATTGATATCTTGAACATTATATTTAATTTCTCCTTTTAATACTTCGGAATTTATAGATATTGTATGTAGGGAATCATTTTTTGTTTTTGCTAACAATATTAATTGTGAAATTCTGCTTTGTTTTTCCTTTTTATGAAAACGTGCATTATAAATTTCCAAACTACCTTTTAGATTAGAAAGTTCCAAACCATATATTTTTGATTTTAAAAAGAATGATAAAGAGTCAAAAGGAATATATGAAGACAAGTTTATTGTTTTTACAGCAATATGTTTTAAATCTGCCGTAAAATCAAAAACAGGATTATTAGTAGAAAAATCCACTTGACCAAGAAACACCATTTTCAAAGCAGTATCTTTTGCCAGCACTTCACCATCAAAAGACGTATTATCAAAAGTCCCGTTAATATCAATGTTTTTATACGGATACTTATTAAATTCAAACGAAGATATATGCGAAGCCACATCAAAAGAAAAATTACCCACCGAATCAATTTTGCCATTTATTTTACCATTCATTGACAAATTACCCAATAAAGTATCATTAGATTTCATTAACTTATCAAGCTGTAGGTTTGATGTTGATATATGTCCTTCTATATTTAAGCTATCTGTCTTTTTTAATTTAACATCGGTCTTTATCAAACCAAGATTAGTAGATAATAAACCATAAACTACAAAATCATTATAATAACCAGATAACGAACCTTTATACCTGAAATACTTTATGTTGTTCATAATAGACGGCAATGCAAAATCAGAGCTGTCAGACGAAAGCCGCCTTACAAGCAATTCTATACCTTTCTTATTCGTAGATACAGGTGCAAAATCAAGATAAAACAAAGTATTATCAACATCAGGTAATCCATCTATCGTACCATTTACTTTTACAAAAGAAGATGCTGCCCAAAGCACATTAAAATTTCTTAATTTAAAATGTGGCAACTTCCCAACTATCTTACCACTAATGGAAAATACAGGAGATGTAGAAACACCCAACTTTGAAAAATATTTAATATCCAGAAGTGATAATTTACTTTTATTCAACTTTATAAACATATCGGAAGAGTTAACTATTCCCGAAAAGACATTAATACTATCTACAGGAGAAACAATATTTAATGTATCAAAATTTATTGTAGAATAATTAGTGGAAATAGTTAAATTAGAAGAAGTAAACATTTTATTATCAATAGATATCTTGCCACTAAGATCTTTTATAACAAATCCGCTTCGTTCCTTTAAAGAAAATTTTTTTATATCAAACTTCAATATCGGAGTTATCATAAAATCATCTGCATCTACATTAATATTAGTAAATAAAATATTATCAAAATCTATCTGGTGCATAAAAGGTTTTATACCACTAGTAACCAAGTAGTTGAAGCGTCCACCCTCAATTGACAAATTACGACTTATTATTTTCCAACTACTTTTATTTTGCAAAGTATCCACTCTTGAAGTATCCAATAAATATGACAACAATTCGGTTAAATTGAACTTACCATTATTAATTTGCAGTTTAATTAACGGCTTCTTAAAAGAAATATTTGAAAAAATAATTGTCTGCTTTTTTAATGATAAATAGTCAATATCCGCGCTAACATATTTAGCAAATAGTAGAGTATCTTTATTATAATCTTCAATAAATAAGTTTTCCATTCCTATATTCCCAAATATATCAAATGACAATTTGTCAATACTCACCTTAGTATGCACACGCTTTGACAAATAAGCCGCTACCCTTTGTGCCACAAAAGTTTGAACCCAATTTGAAGTAATAAACAGGACAATAAATACCACAAGAAAAATTACCAGCCCAATAATACTATTAAATAATATTTTACGTTTTTTTATAGGCATTAGATTTGTATATAGAAAACTGTGTTTTAAATAAACTTACAATAATACTAAAAAAACAATATATTTTTATCAATATTGCAATCAATATAAAAAATTAAACAAATCATCGTTTTAAAAAAAAATGTATATTTGTGCCGCAAAAATGCATTGAATATGTTTAAAAACAAAAAATTAGAATTCGACGATAAAACGCTATCATTACGAAAACCTAAGTTTTCGTGGTCAAAATTTTTATTGAAAACAATACCTATTGTTACTTCTTCCTTAATACTTTCTGCAATATTTATATTTGTTTTTTATTACTTTTATGATTCTCCTGAAGAGATAATATTAAAACGGGAAAATGAATTATACAAACACCAATTTATTTTAATGCAATCAAAATTAAATAAAATTGATAAAGTACTTAAAGATTTGGAATACAGAGACAATAATATTTACAGGACAATATTCGAAGCCGAACCAATTCCTACTACACTAAGAGAAGGAGGTACAGGAGGATCAAATAACTATGAAAATTTGGAAGGATATTCCTATTCAGACCTTATTATAAATCTAACAAAAAAACTCAGTAGAGTAGAAAATGAAACTTATGTCCAAAGTAAATCCTATGACGAAATTGTAAAATTGGCAAAGAAAAAAGAAGATATGCTCCGCCACATACCTGCAATACAACCTATTCTAAACAAACAATTAGGAAGAATATCTTCATATTTTGGGTATAGGATAGATCCTATTTATAAAGTGAAAAAACATCATGATGGAATAGATTTAACCGCACCAATAGGCACTCCTGTACATGCTACAGGAGACGGTATAGTTACTCTCACCAAACATGGCAACAGAGGATACGGAAATCAAATAGAAATATCACACGGATACTCTTATAAAACCAAATATGCGCACCTAAGCAAAATATTAGTAAAAGAAGGACAAAAAGTTCATAGAGGACAAGTAATTGGACTTGTAGGAAACACTGGTAAATCAGTAGGTCCACATTTGCATTATGAAGTCAGAAAAAACAATGTCCCTATAAATCCGATAAACTTTTTCTATTTAGATTTGTCACCTGCTGAATATGACAAAATGATAGAACAAAGTGCTCAACAGGGCGGTCAATCTCTTGACTAATTTCTATGAAGAGTGAATTACCTGATAAATCTTTTTACTCAATTGGAGAAGTTGCAAATTATTTGGGGGTAAAAACCTCTACTATCAGATATTGGGAAAAAGAATTCTCACAACTTTCTCCTCGTAAATTTTCAGGTGAACGAAAATACACAAAAGAAGACATCACCATAATAGAACAAATTTACTATTTACTTAAAGTAAAAAAACTATCTATTAAAGGAGCCAAAGAAGAATTGAAAAAGAAAAGAAAAAAAAGTTTTCTCAATGATTACAAATTTATAGAAGAACTAAAAGAACTAAAACGAAAACTAATCTGGCTAAAAAAAATACTATCTGAATAAAAATATGACAACCGTAAAACAATTTCTCAGCTGGCTTAATCAAAAATATCCTTTCGGATTACAAGAATCATACGACAACACAGGTTTATTGGTAGGAAATTATGGATGGGAAATAAAAGGCGTATTGATATCATTAGACATAACTGAAGAAGTAGTAAAAGAAGCCATCGAAAAAAAATGCAATGTAATACTTGCACACCACCCACTAATATTTAAAGGACTAAAAAAAATTACAGGACAAAACTATATAGAAAAATCAATAATTACTGCAATAAAAAATGACATTGCAATAATAGCTTCTCATACAAATACAGATAGCTGCATAGAAGGAACAAATTACCTACTTGCAACCAAATTAGGGCTACAAAACCTCAAAATACTAAAACCACAACAAGGGAAACTGAAAAAAATAGTAACATTCGTTCCAGACAACTATACCGAACAAGTCAGAAAAGCATTATTTGAAGCAGGTGCAGGAGTAATAGGCAATTATGACCAAACAAGTTTTTCTGTAATCGGTGAAGGAACATTCAGAGGCAACGAAAACACAAACCCTTTTGTTGGAGAACCTAACAAACTACACACAGAAAAAGAAAGAAGGCTGGAAACAATATACCCCGATTATCTGCACGATAAAGTAATAAATGCTTTATTGCAAGCACACCCTTACGAAGAAGTAGCCTATGACATATATACATTGGAAAACATAAATCCCTACAAAGGTATGGGAATATATGGCAAACTCACCCAGCCATCAACATTGGAGCATATACTAACCCAAATAAAAAAACACACAAAAATTCCATGCCTAAAATATGCAGGAAATAAAGATTTGAATAAACTAATCAACAAAATAGCAATTTGTGGAGGAACATGTATATCTGCACTTCCTGATGCAAAAAAAGCAGGAGTAGATATTTTTATAACATCTGATATTAAATATCATGAATTTTTTGATGCAGGAAACAATATCACTTTGGTAGATATAGGACACTACGAAGCAGAATATTTTGTGAAAGAAACATTTTTCAATAGCATTAAAGAAAATTTTTCTAACTTTGCAACCTATTTAAGTGAGACAAATACAAATCCCGTAAATTATTTTTAATTATGAAAACAAAAGAATACAGTGTAGAAGAAAAACTCAAAATGCTTTTTAAGCTCCAAGCCATTGATACAGAAATAGATAAAATACATGTCTTGTTAGGAGAACTTCCTTTGGAAGTAGAAGACCTCGAAGATGAAATAGAAGGATTAGAAACTCGTATAGAAAAATATAAAAAACTAATTGATGAGAAAAAAGATGAAATAAAACAACAAAACCAAAAAAGAGACGAATCAAAAGCCTTAATAGAACGTTATAACAAACAATTAGACCAAGTTAGAAATAATAGAGAATACGACTCACTTACCAAAGAAATAGAATTTCAAACACTTGAAGTAGAATTAACTGAAAAAAAAATAAAAGAATCAAAAGAAGCAATAGAAGAATATGAAAAAACAATAGAACAAGCAAAAAATAAACTCGAAAAGAAAAAAGAAGATCTAGTAGAAAAGAAAAAAGAATTGGAAGAAATACAAAAAGAAACAGAAAAAGAACTTTCCGAATTAAAAGAAGAAGAAGAAAAATTAGCTAAACAAATAGAACCCCGTTTACTCTCTGCATACAAAAGAATTAGAATGAATGCCCGTAACAAATTGGCAGTAGTACGTATTCAAAGAGATGCTTGTGGTGGCTGTTTCAATAAAGTTCCGCCACAAAGACAAGTAGATATTCGTTCTCACAAAAAAATAATAGTATGCGAACATTGTGGTCGTGTTTTAATAGACAAGACACTCGCATTCAAAGCATACGAAGAATTAGGAGGCAAATTCCTGGAAATAAAACAAAAAGAGGAGGAAGAAGAAAAAGCTCTAATACAAAAACCTAAAAAAACATCTCGTAGAGTAAGAAGGACTTCTTCCAAATAGAATTGTAATACATAATAAAAAAAGTAAACCGTCCTCCTATTTACAAAAGGACGGTTTTTTTATTATTAATTCTTCCAATAATGCCTTGAGAATAGCATAAATACCGTAAAAACCTCTAACCTACCAATTAACATAAGAAAAGAGAAAAACAATTTACCAAAATCCGAAGCTCCAGAATAATTAAGAAGCTGCCCCATAGTAGCACCCACACCACCAAGAGTAGTGGCTACAGACCCCATAGCTGTTAATAAATCGTATCCCATTGCAGATACAACTATTACTGACACAAAAAATATAAGTAAATAAATAAAAACAAAAGCCATTATGCTTTTTACAATACTATCGGACAAAGAATGACCATTATATTTCAAAGGAATTATAGCCCTTGGATGTATCAAACGTCTAAGCTCCAAAAAACTATTTTTTATAGCCACATGAACACGTATCATCTTAATACCCCCGGCAGTTGAACCTGCCGAACCACCCATAATCATATTTATTATCAAAATTAATGTAACAAAAGTAGGCCAATGCAAATAACCATTGGTAGTAAATCCTGTACAAGTAAGTGTTGAGGCTACATGAAACAATGCTATCCTAAAAGATTTTTCTATATCCCAATGATTATTAAAATATAAAACAACAGCAACTAATATTGAAATACCAAAAAATATTAAAGAATAAAACTTAAATTCCTCATTTTTCCTGACCTTACTAAAATTAAAACGCAACAACTGATAATTAATAGAAAAATTAGTACCGGCTATAAACATAAAAATAGTTATAATATACTCAAAATAAGCAGAATGAAACGAACCGATACTATTAGTTCTGGTAGAGAAACCACCACTTGCAAGAGTAGTAAAAGACTGGGTAATGGCGTCAAAAGCAGACATTCCACCTAAATAAAGTAGCAAAGCTTCCAAAAAGGTAAAACCTGCATACAACAGCCACAATTTTTTAGCAGTCTGTGTAATACGAGGATGAAGTTTATCCTTGGTAGGACCTGCAACTTCCGCCGCAAATAATTGCATCCCTCCCACATTGAGAGCAGGCAATATTGCCAAAGATAAAACAATAATACCCATACCACCCAACCACTGAGTAAGACTACGCCAAAACAAAAGTCCTTTGGGAAAAACTTCTACATCAGGAATAATAGAAACTCCAGTAGTAGTAAACCCTGATATAGTTTCAAAAAAAGCATCTACATAATGAGGAATGTATCCGGATATTACAAAAGGAACCGCCCCTACCAATGAAAAAACAATCCACACTAAACTCACAGCCAAATACCCTTCCCGCTTTGTCATTTTACCTTTTTCCTGTTTCAATATTGCAGATAGCAACCACCCAACAACAAAAGCTCCTAATCCTGTAAATAACAAAGAATTAAAATCACTACCACCATAATACAACGCAACAAAAGCTGATAAAATTAAAAAAACACCTTCTATAGAAATCAAGCGGGCAAAAACAAATATTATATTTCTATAATTCATATTCAAATATTAAGTAAATAATTTTTCTATTTCATATAGTTTATTCGGCATTACCAGCAATACAACAATATCTCCCGGTTCTATTTTGGTATTCCCCACAGCAATAAAACTCTCATTGCCCCTTATTACTCCTCCAATTATAATTCCTTTGGGTAAATGTAAGTCTTTTATAGGGTATTTGGTAATCTTAGACTCAGGACGAGCTATCACCTCTATAATATCAGCATTAACAGTATTGAGTAATTTAACAGAAATTATATCTGCCCGTATTGTATAGCGTGTTATGTGACTTGCCGTAATCAGTTTCTTATTTATTATTCCCTCTATCTTAAGGTCTTTGGATATTTTTATAAAATCCACATTCTCCACTTCTGTTATTATACGCGGCACATTATAATTTCTTGCAATCAAAGAAGTAAAAATATTTGTTTCCGAATTACCCGTTACAGCAATAAACGCATCCATATCATCGAGCCCTTCTTGTTTAAGCAAATCTATATCCCTACCATCCGCATTAAGTATAAGTGTATCATTAAGAAAATCTGCTAAATCTTCACATTTTTCTCTATCTTTCTCTATAAGCTTTACATCATACTTTTTTTCCAACTGATATGCTGTTAATTTCCCTATTGTACCTCCTCCAAGTATCATTATTTTTTTAATAGACAAAGGTGTTTGCCCCGATATCTCCAATAACCTATTCAACCCATGCTTATGAGAAATAACATATACTACATCATTTTCCTGAAACACATCATCTGCTTTCGGAATAAAAGCCTTATTATCTCTCATTAGTAAAAGTGCCCTAAATTCAAAATCGGGATTTAATTCATCCGTTTCTTTAAGTGTTTTTCCTATTACTTTTGAATCTTTAGTAAGCCGTGTAACAAACAAAGACAACTCTCCTTTAGAAAACTCCACAACTTCGTTTGATGTTGTCCTTTTTATTAAACTAACTATCTCATCTGTCATCAACTTATTGGGACTTATAAGATTATCTATTCCAAGACTCTTAAAATGTCGCTTATTCTTACTGTATGTATATTCCAGACTATTTATCCGTGCAATAGAACGCTTGGCTCCCATCTGCTTAGCAAGAGAAGATGCCACAAGATTTACATGTTCATCACAGGTTACTGCAATAAAAATATCCGTATTCTTAACCTTTGCCTCCTCCAGCACACTAAAAAATGATACAGACCCCAATACAGTTAATACATCATAATTTGAATTTATATAATTTAACCTCTCCTCATCTACATCTATTACAATTATATCATGATTATCCCTGTCCAAAAGCTCTGTAAGAAACGTACCTACCTCTCCTGCTCCTGCAATTGTTATTTTCATAAACAAAAATTTTTTACGGTGCAAATGTATAGTAAAAATATTTTTATTGTTATCACTAATAACTTTGTTTTTTGTTTTTATGTAGATTTGCAATATAAAGAACAAGGTAAAATTATAATTATGAATAACATTTTCCAAATCACATCAAAAATATCATTTACAGATATTGAAAATATATTAAAAGAAAACAAAAAATTAGCTCTTTCTGAAGATGCTAAAAAGCGTATAATCAAATCCAGAACGTTTTTGGAAGATAAATTGGAACAAGAAGAAAAACCTATTTATGGTATAAACACAGGATTTGGAGCTCTATACAATCAATCAATATCAAAAAAAGATTTAGGCACATTACAAGAAAACCTAATTAAATCACACGCTTGTGGGGTAGGAAATCAAGTACCTACACATATAGTAAAACTAATGATATTACTAAAAATACAATCATTATCTTATGGTTATTCCGGAATACGTTTGGCAACGGTAGAACGGTTATTATATTTCTTCAACAATAATATTATTCCTGTAGTTTATGAACAAGGTTCGTTAGGAGCATCTGGAGATTTGGCTCCACTTGCCCACTTAGCTTTACCACTAATAGGTCTTGGAGAAGTAATATACAACAATGAAAAATCACCAACAGAAAAACTATATAAGAAACTAAACATCAGCCCATTAAAATTAGAATCAAAAGAAGGTTTAGCTTTGTTAAATGGCACCCAATTTATGCTTGCTTATGCTGTTTGGAATGTCATAAATGCCAAAAAGTTAGTAAAAATAGCCGATGTAGTAGGAACATTATCATTAGAAGCATACGACGGAAGATTGGAACCGTTTTATCCACAAATACACAATGCTCGCCCCCATTCAGGACAAAAAACAGTAGCAAATAATGTTGTAAAAATACTGGATGGTAGCAACCTTATAAGGCGTAAAAAACAGCATGTACAAGACCCTTATTCATTTAGAACCATGCCACAAGTGCATGGTGCCACAAGAGATGCTCTTGCTTATGTAGAAAAAGTAGTGGAAACGGAAATGAACTCTGCTACAGACAACCCTATGGTTTTCCCTGATGATAATTTAATTATATCTGGTGGCAACTTTCACGGACAACCTTTATCAATAGCAATGGATGTATTGAGTATTGCCATATCAGAACTTGCTAATATATCCGAACGTCGTATTTATCGTCTCATAGCAGGCAAAAGGGAACTTCCCTCGTTTTTAGTTGCCAATCCCGGCTTAAACTCAGGATTTATGATTGCACAATACACCTCAGCAGCCATAGTAAGCCAAAATAAACAATATGCCACACCGGCTTCAATAGACTCCATAGAGTCTTCACAAGGACAAGAAGACCATGTAAGCATGGGGGCAAATGCTGCAACCAAAGCACTAAAAATAATCGATAATGTTTATAAAGTTTTTGGCATTGAACTATTTACTGCATCTCAAGGATTATTTTTCAGAAAAGAACAAACATCTTTCGTATTACAAAATCTGCTTAAAGAGTTTAGAAAACAGGTACCATTTGTAGAAAATGATGTAGTAATGTATAGTCTCATAAATAAATCTATTGACTTCATAAAGAATTATAATTTTGATTTTGTAAAGTAACAAATGGCATTATGGCATCCCAAAGATATTAGACAAAGTAAAATAATAATATCTCCACTCAATTGGGGATTGGGACATGCTACACGATTGACATTACTTGTAAAACAACTACTTGCCAATGATAATCATATTTTATTGACAGGCTCATCTCCTTCCATAGATATTTTAGCAGAAGAATTTCCTAATTTAGAAATAAAAAAATGGCAGGAAGCTCCTTATTGTTTTGATAAAAAGTTTTTTTCTATTTCAAGTTTAATTTCATTTCACAAACAACTAAACACTCAAATAAAAAAAGATAAAAAACGGGCAACACAACTATCAAAAACTTTTAAAGCAGACTATATTATTTCCGACAACCGTTATGGTTTTTACAGCGATACCACAAAAAACATTCTGATAACACATCAAACCTGTATAAAAACTCCATGGGGACTGATAGCAGACAACATTGTCTGCAAATTTATGCACAAATACTTGTCTCCTTTTGACGCAATTTGGCTGCCTGACGACAAATCTGTAAAACTTGCAGGCTATTTAGCTTGGAAAAAAAGAAAACCAAATATAATAGATATAGGCTTTCTATCTTATGCATGTAACCAAAACAAACAAGAAGAAAAAAAAGAATGGGATGTAATGATACTGCTATCAGGTCCCGAACCATCAAGGTCAATGATAGAAAAAAAAATTATACAGCAAATAGATGCAATAAATGGTAAAAAACTTATGGTTGCAGGCAAAAAATACGGTGCAAATTTTGGCATCAAAGGATTAGAATATATTAGTTACCTTTCATACAAAGAAGTAATAAAACAAATGAATCGTTCAAAACTTGT
Organism: uncultured Bacteroidales bacterium; assembly: GCA_964421355.1. Classification (GTDB taxonomy): domain Bacteria; phylum Bacteroidota; class Bacteroidia; order Bacteroidales; family JALTDM01; genus JALTDM01. The sequence goes on along the minus strand of CAYQWX010000002.1, from coordinate 23,567 downwards.
AATATGTAGTAGCGGCTACTCTACCATTATGGATTTATATTGTATAGGTGTACCTGCTATACTTATCCCCACTCCGAGACAAACCGAACAACTATATCTTGCAAAATATCTATCAAAACGGTTTCCTCAGCAATTCGTAAGCTTAGAGATAAAACATATTACTTACCTTCCCGAAATAGCAAACATTATAATAGAAGGAAAAGACAAATAAACTTTTACATCACTTAATTTTTCTTACTTATCGAAATTACCTTTTATAGCTTTAATACCAGGTAATTCTTTCCCCTCTATATATTCAAGCAAAGCTCCACCGGCAGTAGATATATAGCTAATCCTTTGCAACAAATGGAACTTATTAAGAGCAGAAGTAGTATCTCCTCCTCCCACAATAGTATATGCTCCAAGATCGGTAGCTCTGGCTACTGCTAATGCAACTCTGAGTGTTCCATTAGCAAAATCATCTATCTCAAACACTCCCATTGGTCCATTCCACAACACGGTTTTAGAGTTTTCTATTATATTCATAAATTGTGTTTGAGTCTTTATCCCAATATCTATTGATATTTGACCAATAGGAATTTTATTACTTGGATGATGTTCTATTTCGGTATAATTAGGAAATTTATTTACAGTTACAGAATCAATAGGTAAATAAATATTCACATTTTTCTTTTTTGCAAGCTCCAATATTTCCAAAGCATCATGCAAATATTTATCTTCAACTATTGAATTTCCAATCTTTCCACCCATTGCTTTTATAAAATTATTGGCAATGCCTCCTGCAATCAACAAGTTATCTACTCTATTAAGTAATGCTTTAATAATCTGTATCTTAGTTGATATTTTAGAACCTCCTATAATTGCAGTAAAAGGCTTTCCTGAATGATGTAATGCCCTGTCTATATGGTGCATTTCGCTTTCTACCAAATATCCGAAATATCTTCTCCCTTCAAAATACTTTGCAATATGATAAACCGAAGAATGATAACGATGAACCGTACCAAAAGCATTCATCACATATATATCACCAAGACGTGCAAGCTTTTTAGCAAACTCGTCATCTCCCTTTGTTTCCTCAGGATGAAAACGAAGATTTTCAAGCAATAATACATCTCCAGAATTTAACTCTTTAGCCATCTTTTCCACTTCTGACCCCACACAATCAGGTGCAAATTTTATTTCTTTATTTAGAGCTTTGGATAAATAAGGTATGAGGTGCTTGTTAGACAACTCAGGTATATATTGCCCTTTTGGTCTTCCTAAATGAGAAAGAAGTATTACAGCTCCACCTTCACTCAATATTTTCACTATGGTTGGCAACGCCGTAACGATACGGGTATCATCCATAATTTCTCCCTTTTCATTTAAAGGAACATTGAAGTCCACCCGCATAAGAACTTTTTTGTTATTAAAATCAACATTATCTATTGAGAAAGATTCTTTAATCGCTGCAATACCTGGAAGCGTTTTTCCTTCTACATATTCAAGCATTGCTCCGCCACCAGTAGAGATATAACTTATCCTATTATTAAGATTAAATTTATTTATTGCAGCTACAGAATCACCTCCACCCACAATAGAATATGCCCCCAAATCGGTAGAACGTGCCACTGCTAATGCTACACGAAGAGTTCCTGCCGAAAAATTTTCAAATTCAAATACTCCAATAGGTCCATTCCATAAAATAGTTTTGGATTTTTCTATCACATTCATAAACAATGTTTGGGACTTTATACCAATATCAAGTCCCATCCATCCTTCCGGTATTTTATCTACAGGATAATGTTGTATTTCAGCATCATTGGAAAATTTATCCGCAACCAAAGCATCTATCGGCAAAATAAGGTTTACATGGTATTTTTTTGCTTTTTCTATTATTTGTAGTGCAACATCTATATAATCGTCTTCAACCAACGAATCTCCTATCTGTCCTCCTTGTGCTTTAATAAATGTATATACTATTCCTCCTGCTATAATTAAGTTATCTACTTTTGGCAATAAATTTTCTATTATACCTATTTTGGTAGAAACCTTGGACCCACCTATAATAGCAGTAAACGGACGCTCAGGATTTTTAAGTGCTTTATCCAAGTGATTTATCTCACTCTCTACAAGAGAACCAAATAACTTATCATAAGGAAAAAATTTTGCAATTGTATAAGTAGAAGCATGCTTTCTATGTATTGTTCCAAAAGCATTCATTACATAAGCGTCTCCCAATCGTGCAAGTTTTTTTGCAAATTCCTCATCCCCTTTTGTTTCTTCAGGATAAAAACGAAGATTTTCAAGTAACATAACTTCTCCCGGATTCAACAACTTGGACAATTGTTCCACTTCTTCTCCTATACAATCCGGAGCAAACTTAACTTCCCTTCCTAATAACCGAGATAAAGTAGGTATTAAAGGCTTGGTGGATAATTCAGGAACATATTTGCCTTTGGGACGCCCCATATGAGTCATTAAAATAACAGCTCCTCCTTCAGTAAGTATTTTTAATATGGTAGGTAGAGATGCTATTATCCTAGTATCATCTGTAACCTCTTGATTTTCATCAAGGGGAACATTAAAATCAACTCTAACTAATACTTTTTTCCCTTTAAAATTATACTTATCCATTGAATACATAACAAAAAATATTTTCTCAAATTGACAATTGCACAAAGCTATATTAAAAAATTATAATGAATGATATCTTTGCAATACTATTTTAATATCACAATAGCGTTCCAACTATTTTTTCAAAAATTATACAAAGTAGCAAATATAGCCCATAAATTCAATTAGTAAGTGTAACAATTAAGTTATTTAATCACTGTTGTCCGATAAAAGTTTTTTTCAAAAGCGGGATTTCCAGAAAAGGATTTTCCGCTTTTTTATATCTTTAATTTTCCCTAAAAAATTGAAGATATAGGCAAAACACATTTTTTCGGCACATCGGTTTTCGGACAGCTGATTTTCCTTAATTGATAATATGATAATTGACAGGACTTAAAAAAGTACCAATCAGACCATTATATTAAGAAATTTAAGACAAATGATTATCTGATAAGTATGGTTTTCTGTTCTTTGGCCAAATGTACTTCTTTGCGAGAAGTAAGCTAAGCCATACTTGGGTTGGGAAGTTCAGGTAAAAATCAACAACACTTCACGCCCGTTAAAACTTCGTAAGGTGCAGTTTTATGATAGAAACCAGAAAAGAAGGTTTGAGTTTTTAACCAACCTGTTTGAACTCAGAGCAGATTGGATTGCGGCTATTTATAAACTTCGTTGGCAAATAGAATTACTCTTTAAGCAGTTGAAACAAAATTTTCCGCTAAAATATTTCCTCGGAGACAATGAGAATGCCATTAAGATACAGATATATTGTGCTTTTATTGCCAATTTGCTGATGACCGTGATTCAGAAAACCATAAAAAGAAAGTGGGCATTTTCCAATTTGGTCAGTTTTTGTAAAATACATCTGTTCAATTACATCCATCTGATACGATTTTTAGAAAATCCTGAGAAAGATTGGCAAAAAACTTATGATGAGTTGTTGAAACCTTCTTTGTTTTGAGGAACTTACTTTTGAAAACACTTCTCTTAGAAAAATTAGATACTGATTATCAGTGTATTAAGAATTGATATCTATTATTTTCTGTTTTTATCGGACAGTAGTGATTTTTTAACAAAAAAAAAGAAAATTTACGCTGTACATTAGTGTTCAAATTAACTTTTAGTAAAGAAATATTACATTGATTATAAATAATTTAATTTTCATTACCACTTTTGAAGTAGAATAAAAGTAGTAACAGGTCAAAACTTCAAATAAATCCCGTAATTGATTTAAAAAGCATTTGTGTATATTTGTAAAAAATATATAAACATGAATATTATCATTTGGGGATATGGAAAAATGGGCAAAGCCGTAGAAAAATGGGCTAAAAAACGAAACCACACTATAGGAAACATTATTGATATAGATAATGTAGATAATATTTCGTTGCAAGATTTACAAAAAGCCGATGTGGTTATAGAGTTTACGCAACCCAAATCTGCCCCTGAAAATTATAAAAAATGCTTTGATGCAGGCATTCCTGTAGTATCTGGCACAACGGGATGGCTAGATAAAAAAGAAGAAATAGAAAAATATTGTAAAGAAAAAAATGCAACATTTTTTTATACCAGTAATTTTAGTCTTGGAGTAAATATTCTGTTTGAAGTAAATAAGTTTCTTGCAAAACTTATGAATAATATTTCACAATATCAGGCTGAAATAGAAGAGATACACCATATTCACAAAAAAGATAAGCCAAGCGGCACCGCCATAACTATAGCAGAACAAATAATGAATAATCATGCCTTATATACTAATTGGCAACTTGCAGAAACCACTATAAAACAAAAAGATATACTTCCAATAAAATCAATAAGGGAGGAAGAAACCATTGGTACTCACACAATTACATACAAATCTGATATTGATGAAATATCTCTACAACACAAGGCATATTCACGAGATGGATTCGCTCAAGGAGCAATTATAGCAGCTGAATTTGTGAAAGATAAAAAAGGCTGCTTCTCTATGGAAGATTTATTAAGAGATTTTCAAAAGTAGAAAAAATATTAAAGATTTTATCCTCCCCTCCTCAAAAAGAAGAGGGGATTTTTGTTCAATCTTATTTAGCTCTGTAATAGCAACGTTTCGGACTTTCTATAAGTCCAACCTTTTTAAGATTTGAAATAATTTTTGATACTTCTTTTTTATCTATACCACTAAGCTCGGATATGTCGGCGGTTTTAAGTTCTTTTCCCGCTTTTTTCATTGCTTCTAATACTTTTTGTTCTTTTGCTTCCATATTATAACATATTTTTTATTAGTTTTTCAATTGCAAATTAAATAAAAAATAAAATGAAATTGTATCTATTTCAAAAATAAATTTGTTTCAAAAAATGTTCTCATTTTTTATAATAACAAATTATTTTCATCAATGCTCTATGAGTGCTTAAAAAATATTAATTTAGCAAAAAAATATTTTTGTTATGGACTTAAAAAAAGCAATATTACAAGGTATTCCGGAAAAATTACCGGACCCTAAGCCTTATGATACAACTGTAAATCATGCACCAAGGAGAAAAGACATACTAACAAAAGAAGAAAAAAAATTAGCATTAAAAAATGGTTTAAGGTATTTTCCAAAAGAATGGCATGAAGTATTGGCAAAAGAGTTTAAGGAAGAACTGGAAAAATATGGAAGGATATACATGTACAGGTTTAGACCTGACTATGAAATGTATGCCCGACCAATAGACGAATATCCGTATAAATCAAAACAAGCAGCAGCTATAATGGTAATGATACAAAATAATTTAGATCCTGCTGTGGCACAACACCCACACGAACTCATTACTTATGGAGGTAACGGTTCGGTATTTCAAAACTGGGCACAATATCTTCTTACCATGAAGTATCTGGCCACCATGACCGACGAACAAACTTTGGTTATGTATTCGGGGCATCCGCTAGGATTATTTCCTTCACACAAAGAAGCACCAAGAGTTGTAGTAACAAATGGAATGATGGTACCAAATTATTCTAAATTAGACGATTGGGAAAGATACAATGCTTTGGGAGTAACTCAATATGGACAAATGACAGCGGGTTCATATATGTATATAGGACCACAAGGAATAGTACACGGAACTACCATTACAGTAATGAATGCAGCAAGAATGATTACGGGTAGCAGGGATATTAGAGGTCAATTATTTGTATCTTCCGGCTTGGGAGGAATGTCTGGTGCACAAGCAAAAGCAAGTCGTATAGCAGGGATAGTAGGGATAATTGCAGAAATTAACCCTAAAGCAATAGAAAAAAGGCACTCCCAAGGTTGGGTGGACGAGATATATGACGATTTGGATAAAGTGTTGAGTAGAGCAGAACAAGCACGAAAAGCAAAAGAAGCTTTGTCCATCGGTTATCTTGGCAATGTTGTGGATCTGTGGGAATACCTTGTAAAGAAAGGTGTAAAGGTTGATTTAGGATCTGATCAAACATCATTGCATATTCCTTATTCGGGAGGATATTATCCGGTGGGATTGACTATGGAAGAGGCACAATACATGATGGCAAACAATCCCGAACAATTTAAAGAAAAAGTACATGAATCATTAAGAAGACAAATAGCTGCAATAAATGAACTTCATAAAAACGGAATGTACTTTTTTGACTATGGTAATGCCTTTTTGTTGCAAGCAAGTAGAGCAGGTGCAGATATAGTAAAACCAAACGGAAGATTTATTTATCCTTCTTATGTAGAAGATATAATGGGCCCTTTGTTTTTTGATTATGGATTTGGTCCTTTCCGTTGGGTATGTACTTCTGGAGACCCTAAAGATTTGGAAAAATCAGACAAAATAGCTCAAGAAGTATTGGAAGAAATATATACCGATGCTCCGGAACCAATAAAAAATCAACTTTATGACAACATACATTGGATAAAAGAAGCAGGTCCAAACAATTTAGTAGTTGGTTCACAAGCCCGTATTTTGTACGCCGATGCAGAAGGTAGGATAAAAATAGCATTACGTTTTAATAAGGCTATAAGAGATGGAATAATATCCGCACCAATTGTATTAGGTAGAGATCATCATGATGTATCTGGGACAGATTCTCCATACAGGGAAACATCTAATATTTATGACGGTTCACGTTTTACTGCAGATATGGCAGTTCACAACTTTGTTGGAGATGCATTTAGAGGAGCAACTTGGGTATCGTTACATAATGGTGGCGGCGTAGGTTGGGGAGAAGTAATAAACGGAGGGTTCGGTATGGTGCTTGATGGCACTCCTGAAACCGATATTAGAATACAAAGAATGTTGTTTTGGGATGTAAATAATGGAATAACAAGAAGGAGTTGGGCTAGAAACAAAGGAGCAATGTTTGCCATTGAACGGGAAATGAAAAGAACTCCAGAATTGCAAATAACATTTCCTAACATAGTGGATGATAATATAATAGAGAATATTTTTTAATTTTTTCTTAGCTATAAAAACAGGAAGAAAAACTTCCTGTTTTTACATTTTTTTGTTAAAAATTTAATTTTAGTTAAAATAAAAAGTATTATCTTTGCAGCACTTTTTTAAGTGATGGACGTGTAGCTCAATGGATAGAGCAACGGCCTTCTAAGCCGTAGGTTGCAGGTTCGACCCCTGCCACGTTCACTAAAAGATTGTGTGGAACATTAAAAAGAAATAAAAATGAAAAAGGAAATACATCCAAAAAACTACAGGTTAGTTGTTTTCAAAGACATTTCAAACGGCTATACATTTATTACTCGCTCTACCGCAAGGACAAAAGACACTATTGAAATTGACGGTGTGGAATATCCATTGGTAAAGGTTGAAATATCCAATACTTCTCATCCGTTTTTCACAGGTAAGATGAAATTGGTTGACTCTGCAGGTAGAGTTGATAAATTCTATAACCGTTATAAGAATTTTAAGAAAAAATAAACGAAGGAGAGGATTTTTAAGTTTGTTTTTATGCCGTCTCTTTAAGTTAGGGACGGCTTTTTATATTTATAATATTTCTATTCCCCTATAATACATTAGCAAAATAGAAATAATAATTCCTATCACAGATAGCGTCCACATAATGTATTTATGTTTTATTTTTAATACATTAGTAAGTAAGAAAATTAAAATAAGAACCACGAATACTACTATTATTTGTCCCGTTTCTACTCCAAGATTGAACCCTAATAAGGGAGTAATTACTGACGACGAATCCAAAAGAATATTTTTTAATGTAGTGGAAAATCCAAGGCCATGTATTAAGCCAAAAAACATGGCAATACCATATTTTATCCAATAACTTAAAGAAAATATGTTATCTCCTTGAGGAACTTTGAATAATAGGTTCTCCAATCCTGTAAGAAAAATTGTAACGGCAATTAAAAACTCTACCAAATCCGAAGGCAAAGACATAATATCAAAAGTAGCTAAAGCTAAACTAATGCTGTGTCCTATTGTAAAAGCCGTAACCAAAGCTAATACTTGTTTCCACTGTTTAATACGATATACAGCAACCAACATTGTTACAAACAGAATATGGTCGTATGCTTCTATATTGATTATGTGGAAAACACCTAATTTGTAAAATATGCCAAACATGACTATTTAATTAAAGACAAACCTTCCTGAGCCGATTTGTCATAAGGGTTATTCATTAATGTTTTGTAAAACAACACTTTTGCTTTGTTTTTTTGTCCCATATAGTAATATGTCCAAGCAAGCATAAGTAATCCATCGTGGTCAAAAGGATAGAGATTTACTATTTTTTCAAATAATGGTTTGGCATCTGAATATTTTTTTTGTCCATAATATATAAGTCCAAGTTTATAATTGGCAATGGTATTATTAGGATCTATTTCAAGGATTTTTTTATAAATATTTATTACTTCCGACCATTTAGCTTGTGCAGCACGAGGATTAATAAGCCCGAATCTTGCTTCTTCGGAGTAAGGTTTTAGAGTAACGGCTTTTTGGTAATAACTTGCAGACTCTTGAAAAAGCCCTGCATTATAAGTAAGCCAACCTAACCGCAAATTAATTTCGTAAGAATCTTCGGAATATACTTTTTTTAGTTCGTCTGCAGCCTTTTTGTAATTACCTTGTTTTTCAATCTCATAACTTTTTTTAAAAGCATTGACAACTGCCTCTTCATTTGTTTGAGCCATTGTATAAGACAAAGTGGCTAATACTAAACTAAATAATACTGCTATTTGTTTCATATCTGTTATGTTTTTTTGTTATTAGAATATCCAATTTATACCAAATAAAAAGTTTTGTTCGGTATAGGTTTTTCTTTTTTCGATATTATTTATCTCAAATGTATTTTCTTTTATATTGTATTGATAATAAAAGAATAGATTTATTTTTCCTTTTTTTAGTCCTATATTTATTGTATTTTCAAAATTAATCTTGGTTTTATCGGGATTGTTATTTACTATATACGCATTGTAGTCGGTATAATTCTTAAATGAACCTATTGTGATAGAGGGATTTATAAAAGAATAATGCTTTATCCTAAAAGTAAGTCCTTGTTTTATTGCATAGTATTCATTTGTGTGGTTGGCATCTTTTTCTTGAATATATATACCTTTTGTAGCTAAGTAAAATTTATTATTACCTAAAGGGTAAAATTGTAAGGTTAATGTTGGTTGCAACTGTTTTTTTAGATTTAAGTTTGACATAGATGCTTCTAATGTGGAAGTGAAAAAAGGAAAATCTTTAGTTATTCCAGCAGAATAAGAAGTAGCATTATCTCTAAAAATTATATTTGAGGAGTTTCTGTTTTCTTTTTGCACAGGTGTAGATATTGTTGTTTTAAGAAAATGAATACCTGCAAATATACTATATCCATAGGCAATATGATATTTTAATGAAGTATAAAATTCTGGTTGTGATAAATGCTGTAATAAAGAATTATTTTCTATTGGACGGATTTCCAAATCTTGATTTACTTTGGTGTATGAAAAGGAAAGAGTTGTTCTATTGCCTATATAATGTCCCCACAAAAAATTAAACACAGTGTTGTTTTTTATTACCAATTGTTCAATATTATCATTCGTATTTTGGGAATAATAGCTGTAATTGCCTATTCTGCTTGTAGTATAAGATGCCTGTGTAAATTTGATAAAAGGATTTTTTAATGGTATATGAAGGGTTTCTTTGTCTTTGTCATCAAAGGTATAACTTAATAATCGTGCATCATCAAAACGGTTTGTCTGTAAGTAAGCATAATATAGATATGTCTTTACAAAAACATCATTTGGAGAGGATTTATACACTTTTTTTAGATATTTTATTGCTTTGGTAAAGTTATGTTTGGCATACCATGCAATGCCAATACGATAATCTAAATAATAAAATTCAACTCCGTTTTTTATAGCTTTTTCTCCTGTTTTTATAAGATTGTCCCAATCTTTTTTCATGTATTGCGAATAAGTAATCTTGTCAATATTAGAAAGATTTGCAGGTTGTTGTGCTTTTGAGTTGGAAGTTATTACATACAGTATTATAATTAAAAAGCACTTTACTTTTCCCATTCTCATTTTTTCATGTTTATTGTTAGAGTTTGTGATGTTTTTTTATTTTTTATTTCAACAATGCCTTGTTTGGTTATTGTTATATAATATTCCGTTTGTTGTATGCTTTTGTTAAAAATGGTTTTTTCCATATTTGATTTTAAGGTAACTTGTGTTGGAAAAAGTTCATCATCTTTAGAAATATATGATATTGTATATTTCACTTTTGAAAAAATAATGAATGGTGCAACAAAATCTTGTATCCACATAATGTGTTTTTTGAAAAACAAATCAGGTCTTATCTTATTTGATATACTTATATTTTTATCTATAACGACAGGTAAATTATATATTGCTTGAAAAAGCATAAATAAATCTGATTTTGTGTCTCCCTTAAAGTTTGTAAAGAATATTCCTACTTCGTTTGAATAAAAATAAATATATGAATTAGTATTTTTGTCTACAATAAATGTCTGATTATAAATATCTTTTGAAATTAGCCATTTTCGTGTATTTGGATTATTATTGCTAAATACCTCTAATACCTTGCCGGGAATAAACTTGACAGTTTCTTTCAGAATATTGTCAGGTGTTGTAGGAGATATTATTTCGTTTTCCTCAGGTTTACCAAATATTATTAAATCTTTTAGGTTATTTTTTATCCTTATGTAATTATGCAAAGGATAGTCTATAGTTTTTGAGCCTATATGAGGGAATGCTTGTAATTGAAAGTGTAAGTGAGGATAAGGAGAGTGTCCCGAATTACCAACTACTCCAATCATATCTCCTTTTTTCACATAATCTCCTATTTTGACTTTTATGCTTCCGGACTTTAAATGACTTACTTGTGAATATAAATATTCACTATGTTTTATTACTATAGTGTTTCCCCAGTTTTGTTCAGTGTTTACTTCTCCTATTGCGTTGTCTGGTATTCCATCGGCTATTCCTACTACATATCCGTAATATGGAGCAAATACCGGTTTTCCATAACAATAATAGTCTTCGCAATAGTCTCCTTTGTTTTTGTATGATTTTCCGTTTTCGTCTATTATTACAAAATCCCACGCATGTTGCCATTCGTCTTTGTGAGTGTATTTCCCATTGTGTCCTTGCATTACTTGCCATTCTCCTTTGAAAGGAAGGTTTATCGGAATGTAATTTTCCGATTTAAATTTTTCCGTAACAGTTTTGTATAAATATAATGTTTGTTCAGGATTTTTTAGTCTCACAAAATTGTCTTCCAAATGTTTGTTTTTAGATGTTCTTAATTTTAGACTATATATAAACAGCAAAACAATAATATTGAAAGGAAGTGAATAAATGCTTAAACTCCATATTGACAACATTGCAGATAAGCCAAATGTAAGCAATACAGTAATTGGCAGTAATAATATTACCCATAGATATGATGTTTTTGAAGGAACTAAAAAATATCCTCCTATTGCTATGGCTGTAAGTATGTAATTAAATCCAATAAATGTGTAAGATAGTGCATAAAAGTCTCCTCCCACCAGTTGGTAAAACAAATATGCTATATAAAAACCTAACACAGATAAAGAAAAAGCAATACGAGAAAAATATATTAAACCAATTGCTGTAATTATTCCTGTAAGAATATTGTTTTGAAAATAAATTGCTCCTAATGAGTAGAAATATGTTTTAATACTTTTTGCAACAGGGAGTGCCGCTAACCAGTTGTATAATTCTACAAGTTTGTTGCCACCTAATGCATATAGCTCATTGTATGTATATATTCCTCTTTCTGCAAGCCCAAGAGCGGGGAAGTTTCGCGTTGCCATTATCACAATCCACATTACTACAATAAAAGGGATACTCAAATATGGAAGTCCGTATTTGCCTAATATTCCCTGTAATGCTATGGTTAAAAATAAGGTGAGTAATACTGAAAATATAATTATTACTAATAGTGTAGTAGAAGGGACATACAATACTCCTATACCTATTCCGACAAGTAAGGCGTTAAATCCGTATAGTCCTTTTTCTATAAAATATTTGTTGTATCCTAACAAATAAGCTACACTATTGACAGCTAATACCGATACTAATCCATATATTCCTAACCATAAGTCAAAAAAACTTGTAAATAGTAATAATAAGGAAAATAAATAGTTATCCTCTGCAAAAAATGTTTGAGAATAACTATTTAATATAGAGCTAATAAAGAATCTTACATTCCTACTTTTTTCCATTTATTTTATTTCATGTATTCAGGTGTTTCTTCTAATGATGTAATAGTTTCAAGTTGTTCTTTATGTCTTATTATATGGCTATTGCCTTGGGTATCTATTAGTATTACATTTGGTCTCAAACTTATAAATTGCATCCACTGTGTAACATTATATGCACCAACTCTTTTGATTACATAATGGTCTCCTTTTTTTAGAGCGGGAAATCTTATAGCACTTCTTATCACATCTATGTTCATACAAAGAGGTCCGTAAATAACGGTGTCTTCGGTACTTGAGCCTGTTTCTTGTGCAGGATATATTTCGTGCTCATACCAGAATGAAGTAAATAATAGATTAACACCTGCATCTATTATTAATGAGCGCATACCATTTGGCAGTCGTTTTGTAGCAATTACCGTTCCTGCCAAATATCCACTATCATCTATAAGTGCCCGTCCTGTTTCTAAAAACAACACAGGTAAATCATCTGGCGATATTTCAGAGTTTATTAAAGCATTAGTGATAGATTCTGCATAGCCGTCAAACCCCGGAAAAGTATCTCTTCCCGGCAAATATGCTCCTTTTAATGTATTTTCAGAAGCAAAGCCACCTCCTATATCTATATAGTTGATATTATGTCCGAACTTTTTCTTTATTTTTACTGCTAATTCGGCAAGTTTTGTTGCGGCAACTCCATGAGGTTCGGGTGTCATTATATATGTTCCTATATGAGTATGAAGTCCTACCAAATCTACTTTATCATTTAACATTATCCTATTTATAGCATTCCAAGCTTCACCGTTTTCATAATTAAACCCAAATCTATCCCATACAGGGTAAATGCCTGTATTCATATTTATTCTTATGGCTAATTTTGGACGTTTTTCTGATGTTTTTGCTATTTCAAATATATCATAAAGCTCGTCAAAATGGTCAACGTGTATGTATGCCCCGTGATTTATTGCTTTTTGCAAATCTGCTTTTGTTTTGCCAGGACCGTTAAAGATAATTTTATTACCTGGAATACCGTTTGACAATGCTTTATCAAATTCAAATCCGGAAACTACTTCTGCCCAAGAACCTTCCGAGTGAAATATTTTGCATATTGCATTTAGGTAATTTGTTTTGTATGACCAAGTAAATTGTACTTTGGGATACCTTGTTGTAAATGCTCTTTTGGCTTTATTATACGTTTCTCTTATTGTTTTTTCAGAGAAAATAAATAATGGGGAGCCATATTTTTCTATCAAGTCTGTTATTTGCATGCCGTCTATTTCCGATATTACAGGCACTTGTGGTCTTAATCCGAATTTGTCTGTTATTCCTGCATCACTTTTAGTTATTATTGGTCTTTCGTATGGTCTTTTTTTGTTTTCCATTTTTATATTTTTTTAATTTATTATTATAATTCTCCTGTAATTACTATTTTTTCAAAAACCGAGATGTCGCTTATTATATCGTAAGAACAACGGATAAACATTTTACCCACCTCATAAGATGTTGCAGGGGATACTTCCTCCCCCATAGCAAGCTTGACTAACATTTCGGGTAAATTTTGTCCAGCCCCAACTGCAAGATAAACCCAAGCGGGAATACGGGGATTTATTTCTATTACATAATATTTGTTTTCATCTGTTTTTATTATCTCCAATTCCATAGGTCCTCGCCATTTAGTTTTAGATATTATATTGTGTGTAAGCTCTATCAATGCATCATCTTTAATAGTAATACCCGACCAGGCTTTACCCTTGTCAGTAATATATTGTTTTCTCATAGGTACAGCACTTATTGTATTACCTTTTCCATCACCAAGAGCTACTACATTTACTTCCGTTCCTTTTATGTATTGTTGTATAATAATTGGCAAACCCCATTTTGCAGCAATTTTATTGAAATATCCCGAAGCTTGTGAAGGAGTGTATGCCAAATATGCTTCGTAAAATTTGCCTTTTACCAATAAAGGATAATAAAAATCTTTATGAAGCGTTGAAATGTCGTTTAATGTTGTTATAGTTTTACTTTTAGGAACATCTATTCCATATTTTTTACCAAATTCAGGAAGGTTAGCTTTGTGTCTTTCATTAAATTGTTCTATTGTAGGAAGAAAAGTTTTAATTCCCATAGAAGATAAGACATTTTCCGATTTGATAAAAGTAAAGAGTTCTGCATCAAAATTTGGAATTATTATGTCTATATTTTCTTTGGAATGTATGTATTGCAATCTTTCCAAAAAGGTTTCACTTCCCGCCGAAGGATAAGGAAGCCTATAAACTTTGTCTGCTATACCATTCATATAAATTCCGGGATCGTGTGGTTCATAAGCTAACCCTATTATGTGTACTTCAAAATCTTTAGCTTCCCGTAAGGCTCTTATTACAGGCACACCCGGTCCTGGATTATCTGTATTGTTTAGACCGGTAACTGCTATATTGTATGATTGTTTCATTTTTTTATTCTTCTATTAAGTTTAGTTTTTTCAAAATCATTAGAAAGTCTTCAAAATCATTTTCAAAGGTATTATTATCTACATCAAACTTTTCAATAAAATATTGTTTTATTTCTTCTTTACTTTTGCCCTCAGATAGCATTTTTAATATGATTTTTGCCGTTTCGTTTGAAGTAAAAGTATTACCTGTAGTTGCGTCAAATACAAACCCTGTATTACTTACTGCAATATTGTCTTTTATTTTCATAACTATTTATTTTTACCATGTATCTTTGTTAGATTGATTTTATATTAAATGGTTTAATCCAGATATACAAAAAAAGTTACTCATTTGTTGCATGCCAACAAGTAACTTTTTCATAGCTTATCCATAATCATTTGAATTATAAAGAAATACCTATTTCATATCCGTCCCTTATAGCAGTTTGAGCTTTGCCTACATTTTTAGCATCACCTATGATATGAGCATTTTTAATATCAAAAGGCAAATAAGGTTTCATACCTGTTGCCAATATTATATGTTCAATGCCGGTAATTTCTTTTTTTGTTCCATTATACGATATTATAACTTTATTATTTTTTACTGCCTCTACTTTTGCAGAAGTAATTATTTCTACGTCATTTTCCTTTAAATATTTCAATGTCAGGGCTTTTTCTATCATTTCCATTCCTCTGGCAACTTCTTCCAGCATTTCTACAATTATTACTTTGTTGTTGTTTTCTACGAGTTTTGATGCTATTTCTAATCCAATCAATCCTCCTCCTATTATTAAACAATTTGTGTCTGTTGGAGTTTTATCTTCAAATAATATTTCAGCCCATTGATATTTTGACAATCCTTCTATTGGAGGTATTGCAGGCACTGACCCTGTTGCTATTATTACATCATCATAATTAATCAGGTCATTAGTTTGAGCTTCTTTGTGTATTACATTTACTTGTTTGGCTTTTAATTCATCTATGTAATAATCTACCAGTTTTTTTAAACTTTGTTTGTGGGGAGGTAAATATGCCAGATTAAACTGTCCTCCCAGTTGGTCTTTTTCGTACAAATCTACTTTGTGTCCTCTTTGTGCCAATGTAACTGCGGCTTCCATTCCCGCCAATCCTCCTCCTACCACTGCTATATGTTTTTGTTTTGTAGCAGGTTGCGGAGAAACAAGCCCTGTGTTTAATTGAGGATTAACTACACAACCAAGTCCTTTGCCTGATTTAACACCACCAAGACACCCTTCACTGCAAGCTAAACACGGTCTTATATTATCTTTTATTATTCCTAAATATTTGCCAACAAAATCAGGATCTGCTACCATTGCTCTTCCCATTGATATATATTCTGCATTGTAATGTTCTTTTATGTAATTTATATCTTCGATAGAGTTTACTTGTCCCACAAAAATTATCGGTGATGATATTTCTTTTTTTATTCTACCTGCAAACTCCCATGTTTTGCCCTTGGGAACAAACATGTGTTGAAAAAACCAGGGGGGAGTACTACATGCAGAACCTGCAATTATTTGAAATGCCGCTGCACCATGTTTTTCTAATATATGAGCAAGCTTGATACTTTCTTCCATTTTTATTCCTTTTTCCGAAAATTCAGTGGCTGACAGTCTAATAATCACAGGAATGGAAACGGCAGTTTTTACTGCATCAAATACTTCAACAGGATATTTGATTCTATTTTCAAAAGAGCCACCATACTCATCAGTTCTGTCATTTACTTCTTCCGATAAAAATTGAGCCATTAAATAGCCGTGACCATATTGAAGTTCTATTATGTCAAAACCTGCCTTTTCTGCTCTTATGGCTGCATTTACCAAAAGCTCTTTTACTTTATCCATCTTTTCCCTGTCCATAGCAATAGGAATAGCACCATTATTTGGACAAGGTTTGTCTGTTGATGACCACCAATAATTACCAGGTATTTTAGGATTTGCCATTCTGCCAGGATGATTAAGATGAGCAATAGCTTTAGCTCCGTTTTCATGAATGAGAGATGTTATTTTTTTAAGTTCTTTTATCTTATCGTCGGAATCTATTCCAAGTTGTGTTGGAAGTTCTCTAAGTCCCGAATCTATATATAAAGGCTCAAGGGTTACTCCCCCAATATGTTTACTTCTTGCATCATAAAATTGCAAATGCTTATCGGTAACCTGCCCCTTCCCATTGCTGTATCCTAATTTAACAGGAGCCATTATAAACATATTCCTTAAATCTAAAGAATCCATAATATTAAAATTTTTAGATGTTTAATGTTTCCAAAAATAATAAATAATTATCTGATATTTCATATTATTCATACAAACTTTTGATAAATGTCATATTGAAAAATAGCATCTATTATTTTCATGTTTTTTCAATAAAATTAGATTTGGACGACACAATTTGTCGTTATCATTACTTATTTTTGTAATAGCAATAAAAAATATATTATTATTATGTCAAAAATAGAAAGTATTTATCGTTATTTTTTCATTATTAGACGTTTGAAAAAAAGTGGTGCCAATTCTCAAGAAATTATTAATTATTTGGATAAGCAAGGAGAATTACTGGGATATGATTTTCATATATCAGAAAGAACATTACAACGGGATATTAACGATATCCGTAATATTTTTTCTATTTTTATTGTTTATGACAATAGGAATAAAAAATATAAAATAGAAGAGCTTGACGACAATAATCCCAATGCAAAAATATTAGAGACTCTGGAATGGTTATCCCTTATGAAAATACATAAGAATTTTTATGGATATATCCAATTTGAACGCAAAGAAAAAAGCGGGATAGAGAATTTGTCAGCACTTTTGGAAGCAATAAAAGAACACAAAATAACAAACTTTTGGTATCTCAAAGGATTTGATGTTATGAATGCAGAACCACGAGGTGTTTATCCGTTGGGACTTAAAGAATTTAAGTCTCAGTGGTACCTTGTTGCTAAAGATACAAGAGACGGATATATTAAAACATTCGGATTGGATAGAATATACAATGTAGAACTAACTTCATCAAGTTTCGAATCTCCACAAGATTTTGATTTACATACTTTTTTTGAACATTGTTTTGGTATCATACGTCCTCCTTATGAGAAACCTCAAGATATCATACTCTCATTTTCTCCTAACCAAAGTAAATATGTTAGATCACATCCTCTGCATCATTCACAGCAAATAATAAATGATACAGATGGGAGTATTACAATAAAATTGCATATTTACATTACTTTCGATTTTGTAATGGAATTACTTTCTTATGGAGATGCTGTAAAAGTAATTAGTCCTCAATCTTTGGCAAAAGATATAGAAACAAGTTTACATCTAGCTTGGATTCAATATTTATAAAACAGGAAAACTAATATAGATTTAGATTACTATTTGCAAGACATAATTTTTACTTTTTAAAAGTGGCAAAAAACAGAGGATAGTATAATTATAATCACTCTAAACAAAACGCAAAGGCTAGGTAAAAAACAATGGCAAGTACACGATTAGATTATCTCCTTGCTTCATTACTTATAATAATAGTATTATGTTTCAGGAGTGAACAAACAAAATGAAATCTTGTTGCTTGCTGGTATCAGACTAGATAAGGTAAGTTTTTTTAATATCTTATCATAAAATATTGTTTGGATAAGCGTTGGTTAGTAAATGCTATACCCATACGACATAAATCCAAAGTTAGAGTAGTTTGTAGATGTTTTATTATGTATTGCCAAGCTTTAGCCATACCTTCCGACCAATATATATCATCAAAAATCCATACTGTATCAGATGATGTATAAGTGAGTAATATGTTAAAATATTTTACTGTAGCCTCGTATGTGTGATTACCGTCAATCACAACGAAATCATATTTTAGCTTATTGTTAGCCAAAAAATCATCAAAGGAAGAATTTATCGCTGTAATATTTTTCAATCCAAGCTTA
Organism: uncultured Bacteroidales bacterium; assembly: GCA_964421355.1. Lineage (GTDB taxonomy): Bacteria > Bacteroidota > Bacteroidia > Bacteroidales > JALTDM01 > JALTDM01. Next base: position 4,928 of record CAYQWX010000002.1, on the reverse strand, counting down.
GAGAATGTTTGTTTTGCTAACTCATGAATATTCGGTTCTCCTTCCACAGTAATTATATTACCTTTTGTAGCAGCCGCAATATAAGCGGTAGTAATGCCAAGAGATGTTCCAAGTTCTATGATATTTTTAGAATTAAAATAATTTATTAGTTTTGAAAGCAATATTCTGTATTTTAACGGCATTACTTCATTCTTTACAATTTGAGCAGGACTACGCACAAGAGATGAAGAGACTTTTGACCCGGCTCCAAAAGGGGTTAAAGAAATAGGTGTATTATTTTTAAAAAAACTTTTGTAAATATTCTCTATATCATTATTAATAAAGATTTTATCATCTTGTCTAAAACCTTTTGTAATTAAATTAAATAAAAAAGGGGAATGTATTCCAAATCCCCGTTTGTGCCTTGAAGTAAGCCAGTAATAAATACATTTTTTTGCCAAAAATAAGTTTGCCATTACAAATATTTAGAATTTTACTTCAAAAAGTTTTGGCCAATTTTTCCCTGTAATATAAATCTTTTTCGTTTGCCTATCATAAGCAATGCCATTAAGTACATCTATTCCTGGAAACTTATCGTCTTCGGTCAAAAGTCCCGAGCAATCTATTTTTTTTATCACTTTACCTGATTGAGGGTCAATTGCTACAATAAAGTCTGTTTGATATACATTAGCATAAATAATCCCATTTATATTTTCCAATTCATTTAAGTTTTTTATTGGTCCGTTATCATCAAATACTTCTATTTTCTTAACTACGGTAAAAGTATTTGGATCAAGCACATACAACATATTAGAGCCATCACTCATTATCAATCTCTTCCCATAATTTGTAATTCCCCAACCTTCTGTGGTATAAGTAAACTTCTTTTTTAATGTAAACTCCTCTTTATCAAACACAAAAGCCACTCTTGATTGCCAAGTAAGTTGAATTATTTCATCTTTGTAAAGAACAATTCCTTCACCAAAAATATCATCGGGCAAATTATATGACTGTAATATTTCATAGGTTGGTAATTTTATTTTTCTAAGTGAAGATTGCCCCCATTGTCCCGTTCCTTCATATAAAAAACCGTTATCTATAAACAATCCTTGAGTATAGGCATGTTTATCATGTGGGTATGTAGCTAAAACTTTTACTTTTACAGTCTTGGGAACAATATCCGATAGAAGAGTAAAATTATATGAATCCGTTTCTTCTTTATGATTAGAATATGAAATAAGCATTAATTGGTGATGTCCCGTTGACAATGTATCTGTAAACAACCTGATAATATTTATGGAATCGTGATATGTTTTAAGTGGTATTCCATCTAAAAATGACATTGCAGAATCGGGTTTTGCAGAATATTTGATAGCAATAGAGATAGTATCTCCTACATGTGCTGTTTGCTTGGAATAAAATATATTACAAATATTACTTTCTTTTTGAATATTAGTGTCTTTTTCCGTTATTGTTTTCGTATGTGATTTATTGTTATTGCAAGCACTAATCATTAACAGTATAACACCTACCAGAAATAATATCTTTTTCATGTATTTTTTTCTACAAAGGTAATTATTTTAACAACTATTTTATATTCCTATTATTATTCTCCGTTTATTTCTTCTTCAATGTTTTTAACGTTGTGAGGATATCTTTTTTGTTGTATTTCTTTTACCTCATCGTATATCTTTTGGCGTAATTGGTCTGTATTTATTTTTTTTGTAGCAGAAATAAAAATAGCTTTATTATTTGAAGTCAACCATGATTGTTCAAGCTGTTGCAAAATTTTTTCGTCAAAATTTTCTAATAAATCTATTTTATTAAAAACATAAATCACAGGTTTATCAAAAGCCCCTATCTCGGTTAATGTTTTATTTACAGTATCTATTTGCTCTTGATAACTATTGTGCGAAATATCCACCACATGCAAAAGCAAATCCGCTTCACGCACTTCATCTAAAGTAGATTTAAAAGACTCTACAAGAGAGTGTGGTAATTTTCTAATAAATCCCACAGTATCCGATAATAAATATGAAATATCATCATAATGCACCCTCCTTACTGTTGTGTCAAGAGTTGCAAATAGTTTATTTTCCGCAAACACATTCGCTTTGCTAAGCAATTGCATTATAGTTGACTTCCCCACATTGGTATATCCAACAAGGGACACTCTCACAAATCCCTGCCTATTACTACGTTGAACAGCTTTTTCTTTATCTATTTTTTTTAATTTGTCCTTTAGTCGTGAGATTATTTTTTGAACAATACGGCGGTCTGTTTCCAATTCTTTTTCCCCCGGTCCACGAAGTCCAATTCCTCCTTTTTGTCTTTCCAGATGTGTCCATAATCCAGTAAGTCTTGGTAGTAAATATTGATATTGGGCAAGTTCCACTTGAGCTTTTGCATGGGAAGTTTTTGCCCTGCGTGCAAATATATCCAAAATTAGGTTTGTCCTGTCTATAGTACGTTTTTTCAGATATGTATCTATATTCCTTTGTTGTGTAGGCGTAAGTTCATCATCAAATATTATAATATCAATATCATGTGTAGCAATATACTGTTTTATCTCGTCTAATTTACCTTTCCCTATAAAATAGGCTGCATGTGGACGCTCTACTCTTTGCAAAAAAACTTTTTCGGTTTCTATTCCTGCAGTATGAGCCAAAAATTTCAACTCATCTAAATATTCTTCAGCTTTATCTTTCGGAGTATTTACAGAAAATGTTCCTACCAATATTCCTTTTTGTGCATGAATAGCAGAAATAGGATTTTTCATACTCATTGAAATATCCTCCTGTTTTTTCTAATATTTTCTTTAAGTGCTTCAGATAAATTTTTAAACAAGTCATGTATTAATACTTCATTTGGGGGAAATTGCACAGGGTCCCTTAATAGTTTACGAGTATCTTCGTCAAGCACCCTTAAATCTCCATTTGCAGTAGCATACACATATTCAAAATGCTGTTCGGCACCTATTGGTGATTTTTTAAGCATGGTGCTTTTGTCTTCATATTTAACGGTAGCTGTAGCATGAGCATCTTTTTTAAGATGAGTTTCTTTTACAATACAGGTCGCATGAATTATTCTAGGACGTGTAATATAATGTCCAGTACTATCTGTAAGAATATTTCCATTAGCATCATATACATACTCTGTACCATCTTGAATATCTTTTTCTATTTTGTGGACTACCGATTCCACTCTTTCCGGTGAAATGGATATATCGTCTATCTGCACTTCTATGTAATAATCTGCATCTTTCGGTATATCATTTACATAAGTCTGAAATCTAACCCACTGGGAATTAAACTTACACGGATTAAATGAAAATAAATTGTTTACATCCTCTGCAAATAGCTTTATACGACTATTATTTGTAACAAATATTGCAACTAAACTAATACCTTTTTGTTCAGCAATATCCCTTAACCGTTTAGCATCTTTATAATCATTGTAAAACATAAGTGCATGGTTAAATTCATAGTATGCCTCCCTATATGAGTCTCTAGTTCCTTCTTTCATGTATTTTTTCCCCAAGACATAATGATATTCAGCCGCTTTTTTCTTTGCCTCTTCTGCCAACGCAAAATAATTATTTTTACGGATTGATACATTTTGACCATTTATTTTCAAAGGTAAAAGAGGGTTGATTTTTTCATACCTGTCATTCATATCCAAATAAATATAATAAACCTTATCCCATATATCAGGTTGTCCTGTGGATATCAAATTTTTAATCTTACCTTCGTCTCGTTCTTGTGCTTTATTATAAGCAATAACCAAATTTTTCACCGCTTCTTCATCATTAGGTTTTCTGATAACCTTTTTCAACGAACGCTTAAATGCTTTGTCATACTCTCCTTTTCGTATCAACTTATCCGTAGAAGTACAACTTTCTAACAACAAAAGGATAGAAAAAAGTGCTAAAATCTTTTTTGTCATAGTATGTTTTTTTATGTAAAATAGAGGCAAAAAACAAGCCAAAAGTAATAAAAAAACCTTTGAAATAAGGATTTTATATTTAAAATAGATTCCTAAACAATTAATTTAGTTTTCAAAAAACAGTAAAATTAGAGTAATTTCCCTCTTAATTCCTACTTTTAGCATAACACAATCGGGTTATCTACTTTTTTCCATTGATGAAAAAAGTAGCAAAAAATCCATCAGGATTTTAAGCGGGTAGGCTATCCAACACGGCGGGATTGCGTGGGATACCAAACAAAAGACAACAAAAAATAAGTTGCTACCAAGTGGGTGGAAGCATCGTTTTGGAGCGTTTTCTTTGGTTCGTTTCTTTGTCGCCACAAAGAAATGAACATGAAAAAAATTATAAAGAAACTTTTTTCTTTTATATACATTTTCTCATAGATTAAAAAAGTGCTAATAAACTTATGACGAACCACCCCTAACCCCTCCTTAACCAAGGAGGGGAGTTTTATAGTTTGCTGTTCTGTAAAATATAATTATCTTTACTTTTGGCTTGACCCAAAAGTAACAAAAAGTCAAGACTGCAAATAAATTCCTTGTTTTTGATAATGTTTTGCTACGCAGGATAAAAGAACTCATACCTTTTACAAGGTGAGCAAACAACATTTATCCTTATAGCTCCGCTCAACATAAAAACTTACGGAATTTATTTGATGTCAGAAACGCTTTTGTTGTATGAACTGTGCAGCAATAGCACTTGATCCTCACGGTTTTTGAGGTCAAAAAAATCCGTACAGCACGCTTTTCTTTGCCTAAAAAGAAAGTGGGATAAAAAATATTTAGAACTCTATTGGTCTTTTTGAAAAAAATATTGTAAAAAGAAAGCTAAAATTTTCTCTATAAAAATAAATAGCAGTATTTTTGCACCACTTTTTTAATTTAAAACAATTTAAAAATTAAAGTATTATGGTAAATCAGTACGAAACCGTTTTCATTTTAACTCCCGTTTTATCTGAAAG
>CAYQWX010000001.1:56480-127687 GCA_964421355.1 uncultured Bacteroidales bacterium | reverse complement strand
TGGATAGCCTACCCACTTAAAATCCTAACGGAATTTTTTAAGGTTGCAAAAAAACCGTGAGGCACAAAGCATCCAACAGGCAGTCTTGACTTTTTGTTACTTTTAGAGTCAACTAAAAAATGTAAACAAGAGCTAAAATACTAACAATCAGAGGAATACTCTTTTTATAAAAATAATTTTAGGATATTATTGTCAAAAAGATTATATTATTTTTAACATACGATATTAGGTTTCATATAAGTTAGAATTATTTTTTACCTTTGCACAATACAACACAAAAACATTATTTTGTCTTTATAAGTGAAACGACACAAAATATACATACACATCATCTTACTATTACTATTTTTTACATCCAAATACACCTTTGCCCAATTTTATAATGGACATCAAATGAAATTTGGAAAGAATCGCTTACAGTTTAATGATTTTGTATGGCAATATTACCGCTATGATAAATATGATGTATATTTTTATCAAGACGGCAAAGAATTAGCAGATTTTGTAGCACAAATAGCACAAGACCAAATATCCAAATTAGAATATTTTTTCCAATACGAATTGCAAAAAAGGATTCTGATATTAACATACAACAAACTCACCGATTTTAGACAATCAAATCTTGGAATAAGCAAAGAAAAACAAAACTATAATGTGGGAGGAACTACTCAAGTAGTAGATAATAAAATATTCGTTTATTACACAGGCGACCACAAAAGTTTTGAGACACAGATAAGGGAACAAATATCAAAAACATTTCTAAATGAAATGATTTTTGGTTCATCTTTTACAACACGGGTAGCAAACAGTACTTTAATGTCATTCCCTTCTTGGTTCTTAGATGGCTTAGCAGCCTATCTGGCAAATGAATGGGATATAAACACTGACAACAGAGTAAGAGACGGAATACTGTCAGGCAGATATGAATATTTTAATTCTCTTACAGGAGACGATGCTAAATATGCAGGGCATTCCATTTGGTATTTTATTGCAAAAAAATATGGTAAAAACACTATTCCCAACATTGTATATATAACAAAATTAAGCAAAAATACAGAATCAGGGTTTATCTTTGTTTTAGGGTTACCAATAAAATATTTAAGTAGAGAATGGCTTAACTATTTTGATGAGCGTTATTATTCCAAAGACCAAAAAAGACAAAATGTAGCTTTTAATAATGCTATAAAAAAAGTAAAAAAACAAAGGGTATATCAACATTTAATTATAAACCCCGCAGATAGCAACATAGTTGCTTATCAAACAAATGAACTTGGAAAAGTAAAAATATGGATTGAAAACATAAAAACTCATAAACGCTATAAAGTAGTACGACGAGGACAAAAACTTCAACAAATAACAGACTACTCTCAACCAGTAATAGCTTGGCATCCGTCAGGCAAAGTACTCGCTTATTGTGAAGAATATCAAGGACAAGTATTATTACATTTATTTGATACAGAAGAAAAAACTACCGATACCCGAGAATTGGTAGATATAGAAAAAGTGCTGTCTATGGACTACGACAGCAAGGGATTTAACATTGTGATGTCCGTTGCAAGGCATGGACACACAGACATTGTTGTATATAATGTAATAGGCAACACCTTCTCAAGTATTACGGATGATATGGCTGACGACCTTAATCCTCATTTTGCAGACAATGATAAAACAATAATTTTTCAATCAAATAGAAAAAAACCTATAAATCCAGCAAATACCGACTCTTTATTACAAACAAATTATGACTTATTTAAGGCTGATTACGCACACAAGCAAGTATCCGAACTTGCAGAACTCACACAAATAACTTCTACTCCATATTCTAACGAATACAATCCTTGGGAATTAAACACAAACAGTTATTTTCACACTTCCGACACTAACGGAATAATAAACTTTGCATATTCCCATTATGATAGTACTATAAGTTTTATAGATACAACTATACATTACCGCTATTATACGGAAACTTTTCCTGTATCTAATTTCAAGCGTAATGTAGAAGAATTTGCTTTACAATCATCATTTATACCTTCTATATTTTATTATAATGGTAAAGACATAGTGAGTTTATTAAGAACAAAAGATTATCCTCCAAAACCACTAAAAAACATTACTTTTACCGATTTTAAGAAAGATTATATAAAACAAGAAGAGAACAAAAAGAAAATAAATAATAACCAAACCAAAGATACTACTGTAGAAATGTCTTTTAAAGAACAAAATTTCCCACAAGTAGATACTTCAAACTTAAACATAAACAATTATATTTTTACAATATCTTCCAAAAGATTAAAAATAATATCACTTGGTGGGAACAATAGCGATAGCTTACATACAGCAACAAGCACTAAAAATGATAAAATAAAAAAACCACGATTATATCTCACTGCTTTTTACAATAATTATGTAGTAAACCAAATTGATTTTAGTTTTCTAAATACTTCATATCAATCTTTTACAGGAAGTGCAATATATTTCAATCCAGGCATGAATGTGCTCACAAAAATCGGAGCATTAGACCTATTTGAAAATTATCAGATCACGGGAGGATTTCGTTTTGCAGGCAATTTCGACAGTAATGAATATCTTTTAAGTTTCAAAAATTTAAAAGATAGGATTGATAAGCAATGGGTATTCCACCGCCAATCATTTTTAAACGCAACAGAAGAAACTTTAACCAAAACACACTCTAACAATTTGATGTATATCTGGCAATATCCTTTTTCGCAAGTGAGTGCAATCAGACTTACAGCAAGTGGTAGGTATGATAAAAATGTTGTGCTATCTACAGACTTCACAGCTTTGAACAAAAAAACCGAAACACGCTTTTTTGAAGGCTTAAAAGCAGAATTTGTTTTTGACAATACATTTAACCTTGGTACCAATCTTTATTCAGGCACCAGAGCAAAAATATTTGGTGAAGCATACAACATGCTGTTAGAAAAAAAGACTGATATATATATTGTAGGATTTGATTACAGACACTATACCAAAATACATAAAAACCTTATCTTGGCAAATAGAATAGCTGGCAGTAAGTCTTTCGGACACAAACTTTTGATTTATTACTTGGGAGGAGTAGATAACTGGATAAATTTATCAAGCAAAACGCCTACTTTTGATGTAAGCACTCCAATTGATTATTCCAAACCTTATGTGTTTCAGGCTTTAGCAACTAACATGCGAGGCTTTATACAAAATGCACGTAATGGAACAACATTCCTTGTTAGTAATAATGAAATTCGTTGGCCATTTGTAAGTTATTTTTCACGACACCCAATCAATTCGGGATTTTTCAGAGACTTGCAACTTATATTATTTTACGATATCGGAAGTGCTTGGAGTGGTAAATCTCCATCCTCCGACGAAAACAAATACAACACACAAATTATAAATAATGGACCTGTTACGGTAATATTAAATCAAGACCGTTCACCTTACATTATGGGATATGGTTTCGGTTTGCGTAGTCGTATTTTAGGATATTTTGTAAGAGCAGATTGGGCTTGGGGAATAGATGGAGATGTAATACTACCACGGGTATTTTATTTAAGTTTATGTATGGATTTTTAATAACCCTATTTTATATGGAAGAAAGTAAAATTTTACTGATTTACACAGGTGGCACAATAGGAATGATAACTAATCCGGAAACAGGAGCATTACAACCTTTTGATTTTTCTCATATCTTTGAGTATATACCGGACCTAAAACAATTTAAAATACAAATAGATTCAATTTCTTTTGACCAACCTATAGATTCTTCCGACATAGGTATAAAAGAATGGATAGAATTAGTAAATATAATAGAAAACAATTATATCAATTACGATGGTTTTGTGATTTTACATGGCACAGACACAATGGCTTACTCTGCTTCCGCTTTGAGTTTTTTAATACAAAATTTAAACAAACCTATCATTTTTACAGGTTCACAATTACCTATAGGAATGTTGAGAACAGACGGGAAAGAAAACTTAATTACTGCAATAGAAATTGCTGCAGATAAATTTGACAATGGGAAGCCAAAAGTCCCCGAAGTTTGCATTTATTTTGAAAACAAACTTTACAGAGGTAATAGAACAACTAAATACAACGCCGAATATTTTGATGCATTTTCTTCTCCTAATTATCCCCCGTTGGCAGAAGCAGGAATAAAAATAAAATACAATCGCAAACAAATTTTTTATCCACAATTAGATCAATTTCCTGTATTTTACAGAAAAATGGACGAAAATATTGCCATTCTAAAAATTTTTCCGGGCATAAATCAATCTACGGTTAAAAGCATATTAAACATACAAGGATTAAAAGGAATTATATTAGAAACATTTGGAGCAGGTAATGCTATGTCAGCAGATTGGTTTATCTCTCTGCTAAAAGAAGCCATAGCCAAAGGAATAATTATTTATAATGTATCACAATGTGTTGCAGGTAGCGTAAATATGGATTTGTATGAAAACGGAAGGAAGTTAATGGATATTGGAGTTATTGGAGGTGCTGATATAACATTGGAAGCCGCAGTAACAAAATTGATGTTCCTACTTGGCAAACAAATGAACATACACAATGTAAAAATACTGCTTCAAAAAAATATTGCAGGAGAAATAACGTTGTAATATTTTAAGAAAATAATAATACATTTGCAACCAAATAAAAAACAAAAATCATGAAAATTAAGACAATAGGTTTGTTTACCATTATCGCAAGTATGCTATGGTTTACATCGTGTAATACTCACGAAGAAGAATTGAAACAATTGCAACAACAACAAGACAGTTTAAAAAAAGTATTAACTGAAAAAGACAGTGTAGTAGATGAATTTTTTTCCGCTTTTAATGAAATACAAGAAAACTTGAATACCATAAAGCAAAAAGAAAACATAATAAATGTAGATGCTACAAACTTTGAAAATACTCCCGAAGTAAAAGACCAAATAAATAAAGATATCCAAACAATTTATGATCTTTTACAAGCAAATAAAGACAAATTAAAACGCTTGCAACGAAGGATGCACTCTGCAGGAATTAAAATAAAATCACTTCAAAAAACAATTGCTTCATTAGAAAAACAACTACAAGCCAAAGATGTAGAAATTGCAGATTTGAAGAAAAAATTGGAAGCACTGAATATTCAAATCAATGTATTGGAAACCAATGTAGATTCGCTTTCTATTGAAAATGCAAAAAAAGAACAAACAATAAACACACAAGATCAACAATTACATACTGCATATTATGTAATCGGTAGTAAAAAAGAATTGCTGGAAAAAAAGATTATAACTAAAACAGGTGGATTTGTTGGTATAGGCAGAATAGTAAAACTGCAAGAAGAATTAAACACCAGCTACTTTACTACAATAGACATCAGAGAAATGAAAGAAATTCCTATACTCGCAAAGAAAGCTCAAATAGTTACTTCTCATCCCAAAAGTTCTTATGAACTGGTAACAAAAGATGGTAAAGTAGAAAAACTCATCATAAAAGACCCTGAAAAGTTTTGGAGTATATCCAAATACTTGGTAATTATGGTAAAACAATAAAATTTAGTATCTATAAATAAAAAAAGGGCATCTATGAAAAGATGCCCTTTTTTATTAGACTTTCTAAAAACCTCTAACTTATCATTTTACTTCTTGCATACAAGTTTCTTTTGCTTTATTTACTGCCCTTTGTAATCCACTCACATCTTTACCTCCTGCTACAGCAAGAAATGGTTGACCACCACCTCCACCTTTTATTTCTTTTGCTGCCTCTCTCACTATATTGCCTGCATTTATTCCGTAATTTTTTACCACATCATCCGTGGCGGCAATAAGCAATTGTGGTTTCCCTGAAATATTGGCTCCGACAATTACAATAGTTTTTTCTTGAGTTTTGCGTATATCAAAACCTATTTGTTTCAACTGATTAGCATTATCCAACTTTATAACATCTGTAATAAATCTTATGCCATTTTCTTCTGTTGCTTTACTTATCAAGTTTTCAAAAATAGAATTTACCTTTTCTTGCAACATATTTTCTATTTGATACTTTAGATTATTATTTTCTTCCAAAGTTTTTTCTACTGCTTGCACTAAATCTTTTCTATTATTAAATAATGAAGCAATAGTTTTAAGTTGTGATAATTTATCGTTTACATATTTCAAAGCACCCTCTGCTGTAACAGCCTCTATTCTACGGACACCTGCAGCAACAGAGGTTTCTTGTATAATTTTGAAACAACCTATTTCTCCTGTTGCCCTCACATGAGTACCACCGCATAATTCAACAGATTCTCCAAACTGTATTACTCTTACCGTATCTCCATATTTCTCTCCAAACAAAGCCATTGCTCCCATTTTTGTAGCCTCTGTTTTAGGGACATTACGTTTTTCATCAAGAGGATAATTTTCCCTTATCAACTTATTTACCAAATCTTCTACTTTCTGTAACTCTTCATCTGTAACCTTTTGGAAATGAGAGAAATCAAACCTTAAATAATCTGGTGTTACCAATGAGCCTCTTTGGGCAACATGAGTACCAAGTGTTTTACGCAAAGCAAAATGTAGTAAATGGGTTGCACTATGATTTGCCATAGTTTTCTTCCTTCTGTCAAAATCTACTATGGCAGTGAACTCTTCTGTTATATCGGTTGGTAATTTATGCGTAATATGTATTATTACATCATGTTCTTTTTGTGTATCTATTATATCTATTTTCTCTCCACTATTTGAAATAATGTAGCCTTTGTCTCCTACTTGTCCTCCGCTTTCGGGATAAAATGGAGTAATATTGAATACAAGGTGATATAATTTTTTCCCTTTTTGATTTATTTCTTTATATTTAGTTATTAAGATATTTGTTGTAAGATTATCATAACCAACAAATTCTTCCTTATCATCTTTCCTAATTATTACCCAATCGGTTTCCGTTTTTTGAGCAGCATCTTTGGAACGCTGTTTTTGTTTGTTCATTTCGGCTTCAAATTCTTTTTCATCAAATATTAAATCATGCTCTTGAAGAATAAGAGCAGTTAAATCTTTTGGAAATCCATAGGTATCATAAAGTTCAAATGCTATTTTTCCTGGTATTTTTTTTAGACCCTTCTGTTTTGCATCTTCTATAATCACACTCAAGAGTTTCAATCCTGTTTCCAAAGTTCTTAAAAATGATTTTTCCTCTTCAAAAATTACTTTTTCCACAAAATCTTTTTGTTGGATCAATTCTGGATAATGATCACCCAATACTTCTATCAAAGCAGATAAAAGTTTATACAAAAACGGATTTTTAATATCCAAGAATGTAAAACCATATCTTACTGCACGTCTTAGAATACGGCGTATTACATATCCTGCTCCCGTATTGGAAGGTAGCTGTCCATCTGCAATAGTAAAAGATATTGCCCTTATATGGTCACTTATCACACGCACAGCTATATCTTTTTGAGAATCACTACCATAAGTATATCCCGATATTGCTTCTATCTTGCGAATAATGGGCATAAACAAATCAGTATCATAATTTGACTTTTTCATCTGCATAACCATAGCCAAACGTTCAAGTCCCATTCCTGTATCTATATGTTTATTAGGTAAAGGTTCAAGGCTACCATCTGCCATACGGTTGTATTGTATAAAAACCAAGTTCCATAACTCTACTACTTCAGGATGATCTTTATTTACCAATTCTCTACCATCCAGCTTTTTTCGCTCCTCGTCAGAACGTATGTCTATATGTATCTCCGAAGATGGACCACAAGGACCTTGCTCTCCCATTTCCCAAAAATTATCCTTTTTGTTTCCAAATAATATGCGAGTTTCATCTATATGTTCTTTCCAATATTTCAACGCATCTTCATCACGTTCCAGTCCCTCTTTTTCATTACCTTCAAATACTGTAACGTATAACCTATCTTTATCTATTCCCAATATATCAGTAAGAAATTCCCAAGCAAAAGTTATTGCTTCTTTCTTGAAATAATCACCAAAAGACCAATTGCCAAGCATTTCAAACATTGTATGATGATAACCATCTTTTCCCACTTCTTCCAAATCATTATGTTTGCCCGATACTCTTAAACATTTTTGGCTGTTTGCCACTCTTTTATCTTTGGGAGATTTTAGTCCTAAAAAAACATCTTTGAAACTATTCATCCCTGCATTTACAAACATCAAAGTAGGGTCATCTTTTAATACTATAGGAGCAGACGGATATATTTTATGTCCCTTGGTCTCAAAATATTGAAGGAATCTTTTTCTTATTTCCTTTGAAGTCATCATAATAGTATAAATTTTATTTAATGGCACAAAATTAAGGAATAATCAAGCACAAATTATTAGGTGTTTTTAAATATTTAGAAAAAATGGGAGATACTAATTAAGACTGTCATATAAAAACTTGCGGAATTTATTGGAGATCAAAAAGGCTTATAATAAGCATTATAAAATACATAGAGTTGTTTTACAATCAACTATACAAAGCATGATGCCTTGTATGTGGAAGCTTCGTTTGGGAGTGTTTTCTTTGGTTCGTTTCTTTGTTACTACAAAAAAATGAACAGAAAACAATTGTAAAAAAACTATTTTCTTTGCTAGATCTATTCCCATACATAAAAAAGTAGCAAAAAAATCTACCCCTGACAAAATTATTTAGGACATCATTGTATAACAATCTATAAAAACTTATCTTTGCAAAAAATTATAACATGAGAAAAATTATCCTTTTTACCTTAATATTTCTATCACTATTTATCAATTCAATAGCTCAACCTGTATCTAAAAAAGAAGCTTTATCTTTTGCGAAAAGTTTTTTGGAACACAAAGCAAAGTCTAATATTTCTTTAAGTGTCTGCAAGCAGGTAAATACATTATCCTCTATACATCAACCTGCTTTCTACATATTTAATGTACAACCTCACGGATTTATAATTGTTTCGGCAAATAAAAAAGTAAAACCAATACTTGCATATTCCCTTACGAGCAATTTTGACACGATAAATATTCCAAAACCTATAAATAATGTATTAAAAGCATATAATAAAGCAATTACAGAAATAATTAACTCTACATTGCCAACACTTACAAGCTATTGGCAAGTATCCAGATATACAACAAAAGGAACAAAAGAAGTTGCTCCACTAATTCAAACAAGATGGGGACAAAGTCCCTATTACAACCAATTATGTCCTGATGATTGTCCAACAGGATGCGTAACTACTGCTACGGCACAAATACTTAAATATTATAATCATCCTACACGAGGCAACGGCTATCATTCATACCACTCCGACCATTACGGCACACTTGCGGCAAATTTCGGAGCTACCACATATAGATGGAACGATATGCCCAACCAGCTTACAAGTTCCACTCCAGGTGCCCAAAAAATAGCGGTAGCACAATTAATGTATCAAGTAGCGGTAGCACTAGAAGTTGATTTTACTCCCGATGAAAGCAATACTTATCCTAACCTTGTAGCGGAAATCTTGCCTGAATATTTTTCTTATTCCTCTCAGGCTCAATTTATAAAAAGGAGTAATTATACTTTATCTTCATGGAAAAATACTTTAAAATCAGAATTAGATAACAACAGAGTAATATTATATACAGGATTTGACTCCGAACATGAAGTTGGACATGCCTTTGTAATGGATGGATATGACAATAATGATCTTTTTCATATAAATTGGGGGTGGGACGGCTATTATAACGGATATTTTGAAATAAATAATCTTTCTCCTATTTCAAGTTATGCTTTTAACGAGACTCAAGGAGCCGTAATAAAAATTATTCCTGTGGATACTTATACCGATATTAAACTTTTTGGTGACATTGACCTTTCTTCACAGTCACCAAATTATAATGATAGTTTGTTGGTAGGAGTGGATGTTGCTAATTATGGAAACATACAATTCTACGGAGATTTTAAGGCTTCATTGTTTGATACAAATGATGTTTTTATTTCAGATATAGAAATACTGGAAAATGTGAGTATAAATGCAAATGACTACACATCTCTTACATTTTATACTTCCAGTTTGGGAGTTGTTCCGGGTGAATATAAATTAGGTATTTATTTCCGTAATGATGGAGAAGATAACTGGCAGTTATTAGATAAAGATACTTATTCAAATCCGATTACATTGCAAGTAAGTAATCAAAATACCGAAGGACTTATTTCTTCAAGCAACATAATGGTATCTCCAGACCCTATTCAGGAAAGTAATCCTGTAAACATTGAGTTTAATATTGAAAATAATTCGGATACAGCTTTTTATGGTAATGTTGGGATATGGTTACATGAACTTAACGGCAACCTTGTTTGTCATGTAAAAGATACATTAGTATATTTTTCTGCTCATGAAAACAAAAATTTTGTTTTTGATACGGTTATTGCAGATGTAATGGGTACATACAAACTTATTTTATGGTATCAACCTTATGGAGGGGAATGGAAAATGGTTGGTGCCAGCTCTTATCCCAATTTCAAACAAGTAGATGTAATTCTCACAGATGCGTTTGCTTTACCACCTGATAATTATGAAACAAATAACCACCTTTCAGAAGCTTATCTTATTCCTGAAAATTGGGATAATAACTTGGCAACATTCGAGACAAACGGAGCTAATATTCATTCTGCTTATGATGATAGTGCCGACTACTACAAGTTTAAATTGTCTCCCGGTTACAATTATAGTATATATGCTTATATACAAGATAGTTATGTAGATACCAACTATACTAATGATGTGATTTTTAAAGTAAAACTTTCACAAGACACTTCATGGTCCGTTTATTACGATGATGACGACATGGGTGTTATTGACTTTGACAACATAAGTGATACTACTTATTTTTATGTGTGTGTCAATCCGTTTTTTATAGGAAATATCGGTTCATACAAATTAAATGTAATGATAGAAAGAAACCTTATATGCAACAATCAAAAACAACCAGCAAAAGATTATACAATAAAAATATCTCCAAATCCTGCTACAAAATTTATCACAATTCAAACAGGAACTCCTTATAATATGCCATTTTCAATATATTCTACAACAGGACAAATTATAGAAAAAGGAGTATTGAATAAACAGAAAACTATTGATATTAGTAAATATCCGATAGGAACATACATACTAAAGACAGCAAACAACAGTTATAAAATTGTAAAAAATTAAAAACAATGAATTTACGAATATTACTTTTTTCAATAATAATGAGTTTAGGTCTTATTTTTCTTGCAAGTTGCAGCAAAGACAGAACAGTAAAAAGCCGTGCAGTATATGATTCTGTAAACAGTTTTTTTGACACTAAAAAGCAAGGAGAACAAGTATTTGAAATAACAGGACCCTCGGATACTCCCATTGTGGGACAATTCGGTACTGTGCTATATCAAGGAATAAGTATCTTTATGTATCCAAATGGTGATAGTGTAACATATCCTTATTCCATAGGATTAATAGAATTATACAATGCCAAAGAAATGATTTATTACCGTATGCCTTCGGTAGCTAATGGAGAAATATTACAATGTGCAGGTGAGATACGTATAAGGGCTTTTAAGGGAGATACGGATCTGGTATTGCGTCCGGGAGCATCTTTTACCGTGTATTTTCCTACAGATACAGTAATTACAAATATGAGAGCGTTTAAGAGCAGTGGTGTAGAACCAATAAACTGGACACCAACTTCAGATATAGCCACATACACAACAGGAATAGAAATTCCAGGAGATTATTACAGAATAAATGGAAAATTCCTTGGGTGGATGAGTTGTGCCGCTTATGATAATGTGGACAATACTGCTACTATAACCTTTTCTTCACAAACAGACAGTGTGGAAACTATTTCCAAGTTTATTTACATTCCTTCATATAATGGTCTGGCAATAGTAGATGGCAATAGTATAAATATGCCTTCGGGATTAAAAACTCATTTTTTGGGAGTGGGATTAATTAACAATGATATTTATTCGTTTCATCAATATTTTGTATCGCAAACACAAGATATCAACATTACGATGACACAAACTTCGGAACAAGATTTGGATCAATTGCTGGATAATATGTCTAATTGATATTAAAGGGAATACAGTTTTTACCAGGTGTTTGCTATATATTGTAGAATTTCCACATTCTCCTGATAATCTGCAGATTGCAAAAGTTTAATCTTGGTAGGTCTAAAATTAGACAGTCCTTTGAAATATTGAGCATAATGCCTTCGCATAAGAAGCCCCCCTATTCGTTCTCCATAATGTTTTACATTTTCTTTGAGGTGTTCTATTGCTATTTTTACTTTTTCTTGAGTAGTTGGTTCGGGCAATAATTGTCCTGTTTGCAAATACTCTTTTATATTTCTAAAAATCCAAGGTGCACCTATTGCTCCTCTACCTATCATTATACCATCTACACCATATTTTTCAAACTTTTCTTTAGCTTGAACAGGTGTAGTAATATCACCATTACCAACTATATAAATTTTCAGATTAGGAATAGATGTTACTTGTTTTATAAAACTCCAATCCGCCTCACCTCCATACATTTGTTCACGCGTACGGGCATGAATGGTAAGCGACTGTATCCCAGCATCATTCAATCGCATAGCAATATCTACAATGTTTATAGATTTGGTATCCCAACCTATACGGGTTTTTACTGTAACGGGAATATTTACTGCTTTTACTACATCATTCGCTATACTGACTAGTTTGTCGGGAGTTTTAAGCATAGCTGCCCCTGCTCCGCGTTTTACTATTTTTTTTACAGGACAACCAAAATTTAAATCAATAAAATCAGGCTTTAATGTTTCTACTATTTTTGCTGCCTCTACCATTGTATCGTGGTCGTGACCGTATATTTGTATCCCGATAGGATGTTCGTAATCAAATATTTTCATTTTATCCAAAGTCTTTTGGATATTTCTGATGAGGGCATCTGACGAGATAAACTCTGTAACAAGCACATCAGCCCCAAAATTTTTACATATTTTACGGAACGGTATATCCGTAACATCTTCCATGGGGGCTAAATACACAGGTTTTTCTATATTGACATTGCCCACTTTCATAAATTCGTCCAATTCCTTTTGTTAAGATTACGGTTATATTCCCTATCTTTTATTGACTGACGTTTGTCATGAAGCTTTTTACCTTTTGCCAAAGCAATTTCCAATTTTGCTAATCCTTTATCATTTATGAATACACGGACAGGTACTATCGTAAGTCCTTTTTCATCCGCTTTTTGTTTAAGGCGTAAAAGTTCTCGTTTGTGCAACAATAGTTTTTTGGGACGTGCTGGCTCATGGTTAAAAATATTTCCCATTTTGTATTCTGCTATATGCATTCCTTTTACAAATAATTCACCATTTTTAAATATACAATATGCATCATTAAAATTCACCTTACCTTCACGTATTGATTTTATTTCCGTTCCTTTAAGTTCTATTCCTGCAATGTATTTTTCAATAAATTCGTAATTGAAATATGCTTTTTTGTATTTTATATTTATGCTTTGTTTATTTTTTTCTGCCATTTTTATATATATTTTGAAATGGTTTGTATAATATTTTGTGTGGCACCTGCATTTGATACAACATAATTTTCTGCAATTTTGCCAAATTTTTCACTCTCCGTCTTGCTTTCCATAAATTTATTCAATATTCGTTCCAGCATTTCATAATTACTTATAGAAAAAGCTCCTCCCAAAACAATAAGGTCTCTTGCTTCTTTAAATTTTTTATAATTAGGTCCGAACACAATTGGTACTCCATAAGTAGCAGCTTCTAAAATATTATGAATACCTGCTCCAAATCCTCCGCCAATATATGCAACCTGAGCATAACGATAAACCTTATTCAGTAGCCCTATTGTATTCATTATCAAAATGTTAGCATCATTACTGTTTTCATATTCCGTATAAACCTGCAATGGCAAAGAGCTTTGTTTTTTTATAAAATTTATGTGCTGGTTGGTAATTTCGTGTGGTGCAACAATGTAAGCAAAATTTGGATGTTTTTTTATATAGTTAAAAAGCAATTTTTCATCTTCTTGCCAAGTGCTTCCTGCAACTAATACAGGTTTATTTTTGTGTAAGCTGATAAAATGAGAAATCACATCATCATGCCAATCCACATTTTTCAATTCCACAACTCTGTCAAACCTTGTATCACCCGATATGGTAACATTATTTATGTTTATGGAATGTAGCAAATCTAATGAATGTTTATCTTGCACAAATATATGTGTTATCCAATAAAGCATTTTTCTATAAGATTTTCCATACCATTTAAAAAACAATTGATTTTTGCGAAATATGGATGATATTAAGAAAAGCGGTATTTTATTTTTATATAATTGCTTGAAATAATTTTTCCAAAATTCATACTTTACAAAAATTGCCAACTTTATATTCAAGTGTTTCACAAAAAATCTGACATTGTGGCGTGTGTCTATTGGCAAATAAAAAATGTAATTTGCGACTTTGTAATTCTTTTTACTTTCATAGCCCGAGGGTGAAAAAAAAGTAAGCAATATTTTTATGTCTGGATATTTTTGTTTTAAGTTTTCTATTACAGGTCTGCCTTGTTCAAATTCCCCTAACGAAGCACAATGTATCCAAAATAAAGGTTCTGTAGAGGGGATAGTGCTTTGTATTCTCCTTAATATATTTTTACGCCCTTCTATCCATTTACGAGCTTTGACATTGCCAAACAATGCAGATAATCTTATGAGGAATGTATATGTTTGAATAAAAATAAAATACACTTGTTCTAATTTTTTACAAAATTAGTTTATTATTATACAAGCAATGGTAAATACGGGAAAAATCTATTATCAAAGATTCTGCAAGGCTTCAATTATACTATCATAAATCTCACTTTCTATATTGTCGTAAGATATTTTATTCAGTTTTTTTCCCGTAATAGTTTCATATAATTCAATGTATCGGTTGCTTATATGTATCACTATATCTTCTGTAAAACTAGGTAAGGAGTCTCCGTCCCGTCCTTGAAAACCATGTTTCATAAGCCACTCTCTCAAAAATTCTTTTGATAGTTGCTTGGGAGGTAATCCTCTGTCAAAATTTTCTTTATAATTATCTGCATAAAAATAACGGGACGAATCAGGTGTATGTATTTCATCAATAAGATATATTTCTCCATCTTTTTTGCCAAATTCATATTTGGTATCTACCAATATAAGACCATATTTTGCCGCTATTTCAGAACCTCTATTAAAAAGCATATAGGTAATTTCTTCCAATATCTCATATTCTTTTTCAGGTATTAATCCTTGTTTTATTATTTCTTCTTTTGATATTTCTTCGTCATGTCCAATTTCCGCCTTTGTAGTAGGGGTAATTATTGGCTTTTCAAATTTCTGGTGTTCTTTCATATTGTCAGGTATTTTTACTCCTGATATTGTTCTTTTGCCTGCCTTGTATGCTCTCCAAGCACTTCCTGTAAGATAACCTCTAATAATCATTTCAACAGGATAGGGAGTACATTTGTACCCAATTGTTACCATTGGATGAGGGGAAGATATTTTCCAATTTTTAACTATATCTTTTGTCGCATCCAAAAACTCTACTGCAATCTGATTTAATACCTGCCCTTTATAAGGAATGGCTTGTGGCATAATTACATCAAATGCAGATACCCTATCCGATACAACCATTACCAAATAATTATTATTTATGGTATAAACATCCCTTACTTTACCTTTATAAAAATTTGTTTGATTAGGAAGTGTGTAATTTGTTTGTTTTAAAGCTTTCATAATTTTGATAAAATTTATTTACGGACAAAAATATGTTTTTTGTTTGGAACAACAAGTATAAACTCAACTACAAATGCAGTTTCCAGTAAATAGCAAATATTCGTTATTTTTATCTGAATAATGGCAAAAAAAAATACTCTAATGAAAATGAGAGTGTTTAAGAACTGAACAACCTTTTATAGTTTTATTTTTTATTTAGTTTTTTCCCTTAAGTTTATAAGCTAAAATAACGACAAATATTACTTCTATTTTATCTTGATACCAAAGGTAGTAAAAGTCCAAAAAGACTATTATAAATTACAAAAACATTTATATTTTTTCATATTACTTAATATTTGGTATTACAACAAAGGTAATAAGTGAGTTACTTTGCATAAAATAAATTATAAAAAATATAAAAATGAAAAAATATAAAGTAACTGACGAATGTATTGCTTGCCATGCTTGTGTAGAAGTAGCAGGAAACAACTTTGCAATGGGCAAAGAATATGCTTTTGTAAAAAAACAACCTGAAAACAAAGAAGAAGAGCAGCAATGCGAAGAAGCGTTGGAAGCATGTCCTGTAAATGCAATAATAAAAACTAAAGTGGATAACACAAA
Organism: uncultured Bacteroidales bacterium; assembly: GCA_964421355.1. GTDB lineage: Bacteria > Bacteroidota > Bacteroidia > Bacteroidales > JALTDM01 > JALTDM01. The sequence continues at coordinate 111,326 of CAYQWX010000001.1, read as the reverse complement.
TCCTGAAGCACATCCTATACTTGCCAAAGACAAAGTCTATGATACTTTGGAAAAATATCCTCACCTTAAAGATATTTTGATAAACTTTTCCTCAAAATTCAAAAGGTTATTAAATCCAATAATGTATAATACATTAGCAAAGTTTGCTACCTTTGCAGACGCATCAAGAGTATCCGGTGTATCTTTATGTGAAATACTTCATTTATTAAATAAAGCTAACGGAACAGAAAAATATTTGGAAAAAATGGCACCTGAATGTATAAAAGAAGAAATATCAATAGATATTTTACAATATAATAAAGAAATTACATGGACAGAATCCGAAGAAAGATACATAGCAACTGAAAATAATATTACTGAGATTATTACTAAAATCTCAAATTTGAAACCACAAGAAAGCATTGTTATCTATTCAACAAAAGAACCTATTGAGTTAGTAAAGGTATCAATAGGACTAGAATATAAAATAAATGTAGAAAAAGCTAAAAACGATTATCGCATATCTATATTCAACCCTCAAAATAAAAAAGAAAAAATAGATAACTGGCATGAACATAAAAACTATTTTGATGAATTGGATGTGAGAGATGTTCCTTATGATCCTTTTGAAATAATAATGGGAAAGGCACAAAACACTGATGAAGGAGAAGGTTTTGTTCTTATACAACGTTTCGAGCCCGTTCCAATGATAAACATGCTTACAGAATTAGGTTTTGAATATGAAACAGAACATGTTGCACCGGGAGAAGTAAAAGTATATTTCTATAAAACTCCTGTTAAAAAAGAGACTAAACAAAATAACAAAAAAGTGGAAATTGTGCTTCAATCTGCCACACCTGTTGCTTATCCCATTATAGCACGACTGCTTGAATCAAAAAAAATAAGACAACATTTTAACATAAAAGAACTTAAAGTATGGGAAGAAACTGAAAAACATTTGGCTTGGGTAACAAATGGCAAAGCAGATATTACATTTTCTTCCTTAATTACAACTCTTAAATTACAAAAAATAGACATTAAAGTTCCAGCAATACTTGTATGGGACAATTTTGTAATACTTACCCGTTATCAAGCAAAAGATTTTGGTGATTTAAAAGGAAAAGAAATATACACTCCATTATTTGCAGAAGCTCCTCCTGCCAAAATCACAAAATATCTGATAAAAGCAAGTGGATATGACATAGAAGATTTCAAATTTGTTTATGGTAATCCATTCGGTCGTCCAGAACAAATATATAAAGACTTTGTAGAAGGCAAAGCCGATACTGTAATATTGCGTGAACCTGAGGCAAGTTATGCTCTGAAAATCATGCAAGACAGAGGAGAACAAGTATCTGTACTATCATACAATGAAATATGGAATAAGATAGATTCCAATTTTGGCAGTTTCCCCAATGCTTGTTTGGTATTAAAAGGTGAATTTGTTAAAAAACATCCCGAAGAGAGTAAAATATTTTTAGAAGAATTACAAAAGGCTATCGAGTGGATAAATAACAACAGGTTGGAAGCCTCCAAAATATCATCAACCATAATGAAACAACCAATAGACAGGGTTGAACTCTTTTTACAAAGAGTAAACTTTAATTATGTATCAGGAGAACCAATGTTAAATAAAGTTAAAAACTTTTTTGGAGTTCTTATAAAGGAAAACATCGTAGAAGACAAAATTGATGACAACTTTTTAAACATGTTTAATTTATAAATTATATAATACTAATAATGATAACTATTTTAATTCTCGGATTTATATTTTCTGCAGTTTTACAATTTGCATATCTAAATAAATATGACGTAATAAGTGGATTAGCTACCAGGGAAAATTTCGCCGTTGCTAAAGCTATATTGGTATCTATTGGTGTAGGTATGATTTTACTTAATGTAGAAATTGCAATGGGATTTGCATCATATCATGTTAAACCTTTTGTTTTAGGAGGAATCATTTTAGGTGGATCGATTTTTGGCATAGGTATGGCTATATTAGGTTATTGTCCAGGTACACTTGCAATATCCGCAGGAGAAGGGTCGATAGATGCTATAATTGGAATAATAGGCGGTATATTAGGAGGAATAACATATACTATATTACTGCCATATATATCACCAATAATAGGTCCTGATTTAGGTAAAATATCTTTAGCCTCTTTATTGGGAAATCATAATATCTTATTCTTTATCATTGTTATTATAATCGGAATTTTATTTGTATATTCCGCTTATTTATTACACAAACAGGATAAAGATAAAAATAATAAATGGTTGTATTCAGGGATAGCATTAGCAATATTGAATATTGTAGTATTTTCTTCATTTGTGACCAATAGACCTATTGGGGCATCTACTTCATATCCTTATGTGGGAGATTTACTTACAGGATTAACAAATAATGCGTATTTTCAAAAAATTGCAACCCCTGGTAACTGGGAAGTTATATTTTTATTCGGGGCATTTTTAGGAGGATTTATCATTTCATTATTTAGAAAAGATTTTAATGTTATTTTACTTCACAAGAATTGGATTAAATATAAAGGAGAATCTCCAATGAAAAGAGTGATTTGGGCTTTTGTAGGAGGTTTTATATTAGTGTTCGGTGCAAGAATGGCAGGAGGTTGTACAAGTGGACATATTCTATCAGGAGGAATGCAATTTGCAATCAGTAGTTTGGTATTTGCTATATTTGTAGCAATAGGATTACTTGTAACTGGAAAAATATTTTATAAATCATAAGAGTTCAAACACACTATATATTATAAATAAAAAGGGGCTTCCAAAAAGGATTGCCCTTTTTTTAGATAAAATAAATGTAGCGTTGGGAAACTAATTTTAAGATATAAATTATGAATATAAAAAAAGAAATTCCGATAATAACAGTTGTAGCACTTCCTTTTATATATTTAGCATATATATGGAATAAACTTCCAGAAAAGGTGCCAATACACTGGAACATAAAAGGAGAAATTGATAGATTCGGTAATAAGTCCGAATTATTGCTAATACCTATTTTATTACCACTATTGATATACATAATACTTCTTATTATCCCCAAAATAGATCCTAAAAATAGAATTAGAAAAATGTGTAATAAATATCAGCAAATGAAAATACTACTTACCACTTTTATGTCAATTTTGGCATTATTCATTATTTATTCTGCAAAAAACCAATCATTTGCAAATAACAATTATATAGTATTGCTAATAGGACTTGTATATATTATATTAGGTAATTATTTGAAGTTTATTAAAGTAAATTATTTTATTGGAATTAGAACCCCATGGACATTAGAAAGTGAAATAGTTTGGGAAAAAACTCAGAAATTAGGAGGGAAAATATGGTTTATTGGTGGAATACTCATAGTATTTTTAAGTTTACTTTTAGATAAACAACTTGCCTTTATTTTATTTATTATAATTACTGTAATAATAATTGTAACTCCCGTTATTTATTCATATTTATTATACAAGAAAATAGTAGAAAAGGTGTAGCACAAACACTATCCTACACCCTGATAATCAGATAAATAGTTTCTCAAAACAATAAAACATTTTTATAACTTTGAAGTTAATTATTCTCACTGTATTATTGGGGAAGAGATTATAACAAAAAATATTATACATTTGTCAAATAGTATATGAAATAATAGATATACTGCACAACTTAAAATTATCAATTTAAGGTATTTATATATATCAATATGAAGGATATAAAATTCAAAAAACTGGTTGAAAATAGAGAATGGGAAGAACTAAAAAAATATATTATAAAACTTCCTGTAAGTGATATTGTAAATTTGATAAGGTCTTTATCTTCGGCAGATATTTTAATTATTTTAAGATTATTACCCAAAGAAAAACAAGCTGATATTTTTTCTGAACTTGACAAAGAAAAGCAATTAGAGATTCTTAATAATTTTACTGACGAACAAATTAAGTCTCTTCTAGACGAACTGAACTCTGATGAAAAGACGGAATTATTGGAAGAATTATCTCCTAAACTAACACAAAAACTATTAAACTTTTTAACATCTGATCAAAGAAAATTGATATTAAGATTTTTGGATTTCCCTGAAGATAGTGTGGGTAGAATGATAACAACTGAGTATGTTGCATTAAAGCCAGATTGGAGTATTGACAAAGCAATAAAACACATAAAAAAATGGGGAAAAGATGCCGAAACTATTAATATGGTTTATGTTGTTGATGAGCATTGGAAATTACTTGATGATATACCAATTAGAAGAATTATTTTAGCAGATAAGAATGAAACCGTAAGAGATATAATGGATAATCATTTCATTGCATTGAAGGCAACTGAAGACAAAGAAAGAGCTATTAAACTATTTAAAAAGTATGACCTTGTTGCTCTCCCTATTATAGATTCGGATAATGTGTTTTTAGGAATTGTTACAATTGATGATATTTTAGATGCAATACAAGAAGAAAACACAGAAGATTTTGCAAAGATAGGAGCTGTTGATGTTGAGAATAAAGACTTAAATTTCATTACTAATTTAAAGGATATATCAATCAGTAAAATATATAAAAGTAGAATTACATGGTTATTTGCCTTACTTTTAATGGACTTGTTGACAGGAGGAATTATTCAAGGATTTGAGGCAACAATTGCAAAATATGTTGTATTGGTTACATTTTTACCGGTATTAGTTGATACTGCAGGAAATGCAGGTAGTCAGTCTGCAACCTTAGTAATTCGTGCTTTAGCTCTTGGAACAGTAGAAAAAAAGGATTGGTTATATTTATTTGGTAAAGAATTTTTAGTTGCCGGTCTAATTGGAATTACAATGGGCTTAGGAATATCAGTTATGGGTATAATAAGAGGTAAAAATATAATAATTGCAGAGGTTGTTGTTATTTCTATGATTGTAAATGTTATCATTGGTAGTTTAATAGGCATCTTACTTCCATTTATTTTTGCTAAATTCAAGAAAGATCCTGCAACAGCAAGTACTCCTCTTATTACAACACTGGCAGATATTATTGGTACCGGAATATTTTTGAGTATTGCTTATTTAATACTTGGTTAAACAAAAGTGGTAGTATCCTAAAAGGTGTGCATATTAAGTTTTTTGAGATACTATCATGTGCTTAACTTTACAACATATTTCTTCGTAATACAAGTATAAAAAGGATGGGTAATCTTAATTATATTTCTTGAAAATCGGTTTTATTATAATTTATTAAAAGAGATTATTGACAAATTGTTTTTTTCATATTCTTTTTTTAATACAAAAAAAAGAGGCTGCCTATTTAGATATATCGGTTTTTTAGACAGCCTCATTTCTTTATTTATACAATATTGTATTTATACTGTTTTTTTAGCTTCTTCTAATGCTTTTTTCATTGTCACTCCAATTTCTGCCGGAGATTTTACAACATAGATGCCACATTCTTCCATCTTTTTCATTTTTGCTTGTGCGGTATCGTCTTTTCCACCGATTATAGCTCCTGCATGTCCCATTCTCCTACCTTTAGGTGCTGTTTGGCCTGCTATAAAACCTACTACGGGTTTAGTACCGTGTTCTTTTATCCATTCTGCAGCTTCTGTTTCCATAGTTCCCCCTATTTCACCAATAAGAACTATACCTTCGGTATCGGGGTCATCCATAAACATTTTCACTGCATCCAATGTTGTAGTTCCAATAATAGGATCTCCACCTATTCCTATTGCAGTGCTTTGTCCTAACCCTAATTTTGTTAATTGATCTACTGCTTCATAAGTTAATGTACCTGAACGAGATATTACTCCGATATTACCTTTTGAGAATATAAATCCCGGCATTATTCCTATTTTGGCTTCTTCAGGGGTAATAATTCCCGGACAGTTAGGTCCTATCATACGAGACTCTTTATCTGACAGATATTCTTTTACTTTTACCATATCTTCTACAGGAATACCTTCTGTAATAGTTACTATAAGCTTTATACCGGCATTAGCAGCTTCCATTATAGCATCTGCAGCAAAAGCAGGTGGCACAAATATTACCGATGTATCTGCTCCCGTTTCTTTTACAGCATCTTCTACCGTATTAAATACCGGCTTACCTAAATGAGTTTGTCCTCCTTTACCTGGAGTAACGCCTCCTACTATGTTTGTGCCATATTCTATCATTTGTTGTGCATGGAAAGAACCTTCACTACCTGTAAATCCTTGAACGATTACTTTGCTGTGTTTGTTTACAAGAATACTCATAATTAAATATTTTAATGTTTTTTCAAGTTCAAATTTATTAAAATTTTACTTACATGTAATAGCTGAATAATTTTTATTTTTCAAATAATGCTTTTACAAACATTTTTTTGTCAAATATCTGCAAGTCATCTATTTTTTCTCCAACTCCGATGTATTTTACAGGTATTTTGAATTGGTCTGATATACCAATTACAACTCCACCTTTGGCTGTGCCGTCAAGTTTTGTTATTGCAAGTGATGTAACTTCTGTTGCTTTTGTGAATTGTTTAGCTTGCTCAAAAGCGTTTTGACCAGTAGATGCATCCAATACGAGTAATACTTCGTGAGGGGCATCAGGTATAACTTTTGACATTACTCTTCTTATTTTTGAGAGTTCATTCATTAAGTTTATTTTATTGTGTAGGCGTCCTGCTGTATCTATAAGTACTATATCCGCATTATTGCTTTTTGCTGCATTTAGTGTATCAAAAGCTACTGCAGCAGGGTCTGCACCCATTTTTTGTTTTACCATAGTAGATCCAGATCTATCTGCCCATACAGATAATTGGTTTATTGCTGCAGCTCTAAATGTATCGGCAGCACCTATATAAACTTTTTTCCCTGCTTGCGAAAACATATAGGCTAATTTGCCAATAGTGGTTGTTTTTCCTACTCCGTTTACTCCCACCACCATTATTACATACGGTTTTATCTTTTGGTTTTCCAGTATTTGTTTTGGGCTACTATCTTCATTTTCTTCAAGAAGATTTGTTATTTCTTCTTCTAATATTGTTGATAGTTCATCTGCATTTAAATATTTTTCTTTTGCTATTCTATCTTGTAGTCTATCTATTATTTTTATGGTAGTATCTACTCCTACATCTGATGATATTAAAATTTCTTCTAATTCATCAAGAAAGCTGTCATCTATTTTTGATTTACCTACTACGACTCTTGTAATTTTTTTGAAAACGCTTTCTTTGGTTTTTCCAAGTCCTTCTTGTAAGCGTTTTTCATCTTTCTTTTTGGATAAAAAATCAAATAGTCCCATTTTTGTTTGTTTTTATAAAATACAAAAAAAGCCTTCCCCTCTGTTGGAGAAAGCTTAGTTTTTCATTACTTACTTTTTTAATAAGTATAATATGTTTATTTTTTATTAGCAAAGAAATCTTTTACATGATCTACATGTACTATTGTTTCTTTAAATTGATAGGCGCCTTTTTTGTTTTTAACCATTTTTATAACTTTTGCAAAGTTTTTACCTGCACCTGTTTGCAATGTTGCTACTACCTTTTTAGCCATGACTCAAATATTTTATTTTATTTCTTTATGAATAGTATATTTTTTCAAATATGGATTATACTTACGCAATTCCAAACGTTCGGGAGTATTTTTTTTGTTTTTGGTCGTTATATATCTTGATATACCTGGCACTCCTGTCTTTTTTTGTTCTGTGCATTCCAAGATTACTTGCACTCTATTACCTTTTTTTCCTTTTTTAGCCATTTTTTGTATCCTCCATTATTTAATGTATCCTGCTTCTTTTGCTTTTTTTAGAGCGGCACTAATACCTATTTTGTTAATAGTTCTGATACCAGCAGCTGATACTTTTAATGTTATCCATCTTTTTTCTTCAGGGATGTAAAATCTTTTTTCAAACAAGTTAGGATAAAATTTTCTTTTTGTTCGCTTGTTTGAGTGTGCTACATTGTTGCCGCTTATAGTTCTTTTCCCTGTTATTTGACAAACTCGTGACATTTTTCTTTATTTTTTAGGGAGTGCAAATATGACACTTTTTTTTTAATTAGCAATAGTTTTTATTATAAAAAAATAAAAAAGTTCCTATTAATAATCACAGGAACTTTTTTATAATAGTTTTGAAATAACGCTTATTAAGCTGTTTTAGGATGTTTTACTCCTAATACGTCTTCAATAGCTTTGATCAATGTTTCTTTTGGTAATGCTCCTACTGCCATTTGAGGTTGTCCTTCTTTAGGTATAAATAGTAAAGAAGGAATATTTCTTATACCAAAGATAGCCGCAAGTTCTTGTTGGTCTTCTGTATCAATTTTGTAGATTACCAATTCGTCGCCATATTCTTCTTGTAATTCTTCAAGGATAGGTGCTACGATTTTACAAGGTTGACACCAGTCTGCATAAAAATCAATCATTGCAGGTTTATCTCCTTTGTATTTCCATTCAGATTCTTTTTCGTAATCAAATACTTTTTCTAAAAAAGTTTCTTTTGTTAAATGTTCTAATGCCATAGTTTTATATTTTTTATTATTTGTGAAATGGTATTGCAAAAATAATGCAATTTTGTTTATGAATGACTTATTGTCACTTAAAATACCTTAATGTAGGTATAAAAAAGGAGGGCGAGCTACTTATATCGCACCGCTCAACCACCGTACCCTTGCTTCCTTCCAGACCTGGGGGATTAGGCAGGAGCTGGTCGTATAAGACTCGCCCATCTTTTAGTGGTGCAAATATACTACATTTTTGTGTAATGATTATTTAATTTTTAATTTTTGTTTTATTTCTTTTGGAATGGCATCTTTGTATACCATTATAGCAGTTGTTTTATCTTTTACAAAAGCTTCTGATGCATAAAAATATCCATGTAACGGATTATTGTCTGTTCCCCAAGAGTTTTTTACCAAATAATATTTATTGCCTTTTTGATCGTGAGCAATACCTATTATGTGCATACCGTGGTCATCTGTAGTTTTGTAGTCATCAAAATCACGTTGTCTGCTTTCTTGGGTTACATTAACTTCTTTTACTATTTGTTTTAGGCTATATAGATAATCTTGTTTTTCTTTCCTATCCATTTTAACCCATTTATCAACTTCCATTCCCTTTGTTTCTTGATGTTCTTTGTCAGGTAATATTGCTATACCTTTTCTCCAAAGGAACCCAGGTTCACTTACATCGCTTGCCCATGCTACTGTGTAGCCACTGTTTATTGCATTATCTATTATTTTGATTAAATCATCCAATGGAACATTGTAGTCTTGATACCACAACCAGTTGTCTGGTAGTTCTATTGCAAATTTTTGATAAAACGGATGATGAGAGAAAGATGTTATTTCTATATAATCATCGGGATTAAGTCCAAGACTTTGGAGGAATGATTTTGGAGTATATTTTTTCCCTTTATAAGTAAATTCTTTAGGATCTTCTCCTAAATATGTATCGAGTATTTTATCAAAAGCTTGATGCCATACAGTAGTAAGCTTTTTATTAGGATCTTCAACAATCGCATCTACAAAATTTTTCAATACTTTATCCATTTCCATGTGAACGTGTTTGGGTTCTCCGTAATTAAGTCCTGTATAAACTTTTTCGGGAACTATGCCATAATTTTTTAACACATAAGTTACATCATGAAATGCTCCTCCCGAGCCAAAGTTTAAATGTCCGTGAAGTCTTACATATTTTTCTGCCTTGTCGGAATAAACATGTCTTACTACATACATTTCCGATAGATCATAAGTTCCTTTTTTCATTCTTAGCAATTCGGATTCTAAAAATGATATTCCCGAAAAGCTCCAGCATGTGCCTGAACGATATTGATTTTTTACCGATGTGGCAGGAAGTTTTTTATCCACCTTAATAATATATGCTCCGATAGTATCTACTTGAACTTGAGCAATGCCTAAAAAAGATAAACTAATAACTAATGTTAATAATAAAATTTTCTTCATTTTTACTTACATTTTATTTTTTCAACTTGCGACAAATCTACAAAAAATAATTCATTGCTATAAAAATTCTTAATACAATACCTATAAATATTTACATAGTTATCTACATTTTTACTTATTTTCGTTACTATAAATTCGGGTGGATTGCTATTAACTTCTTTTATATGAGACTCTAAAAAGCGTATTAAATTATTTTTTTGTACATTACACACTATGTCAAATTGCTTGTTACCAAGCATATCTATTTCTTTTTTTTCACTTTTCATAAAAGATATTTTCACATTACTTACATAAGGTAAATAAACCGAATCTTTTGTGTCAAAAACAAAATAATATGGATTGTATTTTAAGAATAAGGGTTTCGGTTCATCATTATATTTTGCATTGAAATCCAAATCTTGTGGATTTGTTAAAATATAAGGTCCTGCTCCAATATATGTTTTGTTTCCTAATTTTTTATAAGCATCTTTTGAAAAAATGTAAGTAGCAGGTGTCGCAAGTATTTTTAATAACGGAAAATCTTTATCTTCTATTGTTATTTGTAATGTTGAATCGTTTAATGCTTTTATCCCCGGAATATTAAAATCTCGTGAGATTTTTTTATGAGAGTTATAATATTGTTTGGCTCCGAGTATTTTCCACATTGAGCTGTAAAAATTTTTATTTTCAGGCACCTGTGTACATAATATTTGGAAAGTAAATAAAATATCTTTCATTTTTAATTGTTTGGGAGAGTTTCCTAATATGGACGGGTAACTTCCAAAATACACATCATTACGAATATGAAATATATAAGTAGTATCATTTTTTTTGTCCCAACTTTTAGCAATGGATGGTTCTATTTTTAAATTTTTGGGATTATATCTTACTAATCCAGTGTATAATTGTGTAACAATCTGAGAAGATGTAACATCAAATACAGAAGGTGGAAATAATGTTGTATAATTTTTTCTAATGTTTATTTTAATCGTATCTACAATATTTGGAGTATGTTCCTGAATATTTTTTTTCTCACAACTAAACATTGCAAATAACGTGATTATCAATAATATATAATATGTTCTTTTCATCGTTTTTACTTTTAAAAAACATTGGCAATTTAACTTTTTTTTAACAACTGAGAAAAAAAATTTTTGATAATTAAAAATTTGGTGTTACTTTCGTAAATCAAAATATAATAAAAATGGTAAGGAAAATTTTTATTTTTTCATTGTTTATATCCTTGATTATCAATGTTTTTGCAGGAGAAATAGTTGTAGAAGGAGTATATCAAGGAAAGAATCTATATGTTATGAATCCCTTTGCTTCTTCGGGAATAGGGTTTTGTGTATATGAAGTAAGAGTAAATGGACAAGTTACTACAGATGAAATTAATTCCAGTGCCTTTGAAATTGATTTGTCGGTATATCAGTTTAAGATTGGCGATAAGGTGAAAGTTGAAATTAAGCATAAAGATAACTGTACTCCTAAGGTTCTTAATCCGGAGGTATTGAAACCCAAAAGTACATTCAAAATTGAAACAATGACTATAGAAAACGGAAACACTCTAAAATGGGTTACTACAAATGAGGCAGGTTCTTTACCTTATGTGGTAGAACAGTACCGTTGGAATAAATGGATAAAAGTTGGCACTGTAGATGGTAAAGGTACTCCAGGAACACACACTTATTCTATGGAAGTCCATCCAAATTCGGGAATGAATAAATTTAGAGTAAAACAAATAGACTACACGAAACAACCTCATTATTCAAAAGAGTTTACATATCGTTCAAAACAACCACCTGTAACATTTTCACCAAAGAAAGTGGAGACGGAAATCAAATTTTCCAGCCCAACACTTTATGAGATATACGACTATTATGGGAATATAGTAAAGAAAGGGTTTGGCGATAAGGTAGATGTATCAGGTCTTAAAAAAGGAGAATATTTCCTTAATTATGACAACCAGATGGATACTTTTAAGAAAAAGTAAAAGTAATTTTCACTAATTGTTTTTTAATTTAGCTACTTTTTTCATCAAGAGAAAAAAGATATAGCAAAGAAAAAATTTTCTTTATAATCCTTTCATGTTCATTTCTTTTTGGCAACAAAGAAAACGAACCAATGAAAAAGCTCCAAAACGATGCTTTTACCTACTGGGTTATAGACAGCAAAGTATATTCTCTTAACGGCTTTTCGTTAGGTAGTTTATACAGCCCAACCGTTTCGTATACACTACCCGCTTAAAATCCTGATAAAAATTTCTTTGGGTCTTGAGTTTTTTGCCATGTAATATAAATTAATGATAATCAATATGACATTTTAACTTAAAAAAACATTTAGCGCAGGATTAACTAAAAACACTTCTTTGTTTAAAGTAAGTTTTATATTTTTGTGAAAAATAAAGAAAGAAAAATGAAAAATATAGCTTTAGTTTTATTACTTACATTAAGTTGGCAATATGGTTTTTCTCAAAATGATATTACACACAATGAACTTAAAAAAGAATTATCCTTGATAGAAGGTGATTTGATGAAAGCACGGGTAAGAGTGGACAAACTTTGCTCTGACCCTGTAACTTCTACACATGCATCCAGTTGGTACCTTAAAGGATATGTATATACCGAAATTTCAAAATCAGAAGTATTTTCTTCACAAGTAAAAGAACCTGCCAAAACTGCTTTGGAAGCAATAAAAAAAGCTTTGGAATTAGACAAAGATAAAACATTCTATAGTGATATATTAAATGTTTTTTTTGATTTAACACCCTTATTGTACAACAAGGCAATAGTAGCATATAATAAAGGAGTGCAAAATCAAAAAGACGATAATACCGCAAAAAAATACTTCCAACAAGCAGCCTATTATTTTGAGTTATTCTTTGATGCTTATCAAAGTATGGGAAACGATCGGTCATTTATAGACTCTAGATATAAAATAAAACTCCCGAAAACATACTATTACTATGCATATAGTCAATATAAATTAGGTAATTATGACAAAGCTGAAGAATATTTCAAAAAAATTGTAAATCCTTCCAATCCAAATGATGTAGAACAAAAAGAATCTGACCCTCTAGCCTATAATTACTACTCTGAAATATTAGAAAAACAGGGGAAAATAAAAGATGCAATAGATATTATTACAAGAGCAAACGAAATATGGCCAAACAATAAAGCTCTTATAATAAATACAATAGCACTTCTTAACAAATACAAAAAAAATGATGAACTAATAAAATTTATGAACAAGCTTGACAATAACACACAAGATGTAAAACTTTTGATAATTATAGCACAGGCTTATCGTAATTTGGCAAAAAGTCTTTATGATGACGGATATGTAAGTTCGGCAAACGAATACACCAATAAATCTGCTGATTTTTACAAAAAAGCTTTGGAAAAAGTATCATCTGACAATAATAAATACAAAATCTTATATAATATTGGCGTCACTTATTTTAATCAAGGAGTAAAATTATATAAAAACAACTATGAAGACAGAGAAGCCTTTCAAAAGGCATTTTCACAATCTATAGAATATCTGGAACAAGCACGAAAATTACAACCTAAAAATAAAAGATTGCTCAATATGCTTATGAAGGCATATCAGATGACAGACCAATCGGAAAAAGCAGAAGAAATATCAAAATTATTATATTAAAAAACAAGCATTTACAACAACCACAAACAAAAACAGTTAAAAAAGTACTTTATAAGCATTGCCATATAAAAAAAAGAGGTTATTTTTGTGCTCACATTTTTACCGCGGGGTTCTGACTTTCTAAAAACAACAGCATAAAACAAAGGGCTGGTTGGGTAGCTCAGCAGGTAGAGCATCTGCCTTTTAAGCAGAGGGTCCCGGGTTCGAATCCCGGCCCAATCACACTTTCAAAAAGGGGAAACGGTAAAATAATATTTTACCGTTTTTTTGTATAACATATAAGGTAGCGTGGCCGAGTGGCTAGGCAGAGGTCTGCAAAACCTTGTACAGCGGTTCGAATCCGCTCGCTACCTCTACCATTTTTAATATTCCCATTCTATTTTTTCTTCGCTATTTTTAATGATAAGTTTTTTATTTCCTTCTTTTATGTAGCCTATCACTTTTGAATCTATCCCAAAAGATTTTGAAACTTCTATAATTTTTTGAGCAGTAGTATCATCTGTAATTATTTCCAGTCTGTGTCCCATATTAAATACCTCGTACATTTCTTTCCAAGGAGTATCGGTTTCTTTTTTGATTAGGCTAAATAATGGTGGCACATCGAACAAATTGTCTTTCACCACAGTATAAGATGTGAAATTCATAATTTTAGTCTGTCCTCCTCCGGTACAATGTACCATACCGTTTATTTTTGCTTTGTAACGGGCAAAAACCTCTCTCATCACAGGCAAATAAGTTCGTGTGGGAGACAATACCAATTTGGCTACAGACATCTCCTTCCCATCAATAGTTATTGTATCAGATAAATTAAATCTTCCGCTATATATGTATTTCTCATCGGTAAGATGATCAAATGTGTCTGGATATTTATTCTTCACTTCCAAGCCAAACAAGTCATGACGTGCAGAAGTAAGTCCGTTACTACCCATACCTGAATTATAACTATCTTCATATACTGCTTGTCCAAAAGAAGTTAATCCGACAATAACATTTCCTGGAACTATTTTATCATTGGTAATAATATTTTTCCTTTCCGTACGAGCAAACAAAGTAGAATCGACAATAATAGACCTTACCAAGTCACCAACATCTGCAGTTTCTCCTCCCGCAAGCATTATATTTATACCATACTCTTTCATCTTGTTAGCAAATCTCATGTTGCCCTCTATAATTGCAGAGATTATCTCTCCCGAGATCAAATGCTTATTCCTGCCAATTGTAGAAGATAAAATTAAATTATCATCTATTCCCACACAAAGTAAATCATCAGTATTCATCACAATTGCATCTTGTGCTATTCCATACCACACAGACAAATCTCCAGTCTCTTTCCAATAAGCATAAGCAAGTGAAGACTTAGTGCCTGCTCCGTCGGCATGCATCACATTACAATAGTTATTATCATTACCAACAATATCAGGCAATATTTTAGCAAAAGCTTTTGGATACAATCCTTTATCTATATTTTTTATAGCATTATGCACATCTTCTTTTTTGGAAGATACGCCCCTACTTTCATAACGTGATTTCATAAATAAAATAATGTTTTTACGGTTCAAAAATAATCAAAATGTTTTGTGAGATAATATGTTTACCTTTTAATTATTTTACTTATTTTTGAAACAAATAAAAAATGAAAAAAACATGAAAAAAATTAAATTTTTATTATTAGGAATTATTATTAGTTTAGGAGTAATTTCTTGTGGAAATCAAAATGGAAACAAAGAAGAAAATAGTAATGTTCCACCACAAGACAGTTCCGTAGTATCAGACACTGATTCTACTGTAGAAGTTACAGAAGTAACATTTGCAACATTAAACGACTCTACAGCATTGGTGTTGTCAAATAAAACAATAAAAATAAAAGGAACAGTTGACCATGTATGCAAACATGGTGGCAAAAGATTGATGTTGGTAGGAGATAATCCTGGTGAAAGAATAAGAGTAGAAACATCAGAAGACCAACAACCTTTTGACCAAGAACTTGCAGGCAAAACAATTGAAGTAACTGGAACATTAAACACAGAAAAAATAGATAGCACTTATCTTGCCAATCTAACAAAAGATTTGGAAGCAAAAAAAGCAGAAGGAGAAACAAAAGCAGAAGGCAAGCACCTTAAAGAAGTTGAACATGCCGAAGGAGAAGAACAGGGAGAAAAAGGAGAACCTGAAGAAGAAATGTCTATAGATGACCAATTAGCTCAAATTGCAAATTTGCAAAAGGAAATAAAAAATAATGGGAAAGGATACATTGTAAATAAATATATCGTGCTAAAATCTTACAAAGTAATAGAATAACCAATAACACATAAAAATAAGGAGGAAGGTTATTGTTTCTTTCTCCTTATTTCAATTGTAATGTTATGAAAAAGAAAGGATTTTTTATAATATTTTTTTTAATGAGCATTTCCTTGTTCTCACAAGACTTTGAAGTTTACCCGCATTTGCAAGACGATTTAATAAAAGTAACACCTATCCCACATACTACCACTATATACGAATACCGCACTCTTTCCCGTAATATTCGTATGCTGGATGCTTTTTATGCCATTTTAGTACCCGGATACATACATTATTATATAGGAGATAAAAAAACAGGGAACCGTTTACTTGCCTGGAGAATTATTGGTTATACAGGACTAACAGCAGTATATATAAGCAACAAAGCACGGGGAGAATCTTTTATAAACATCAATCCATTTCATACATCATCGGACGAAAACGAATATATGAATATTGTCGGTAATTGGAAATTAAAAAAAGAAGATGTGGTTACAACTATTTCACTCGGAATTATTATCACAACATATTTATATGATTGGATAAAGGGAAAAGTATCTTTGCAGAAACAACAAGAAACGATAAGATACAAATTCGGACTAAAAGCAACTTTGGAAAAAGAAAGATTACATAAAAACACAATACCTGCTGTAGGTATGTACATAAAATTTTGAGACAATAGATATGAAAAAAATATTTTTCGTCTTTTCATTATTTCTATTTGCAATAACCAGATTATTTGCACAATACAGCGACACCACAGAACTTGCATATCTACAAATTATAAACGCACAAAGCAACAGAGATTTAATAAACAACGACTTACATGATGCCATTTCAGTTACCGATAAAATATTATATAGTCCTACCAATAACTTTGTAGATAAAAACTTATTGGTAGAAACAGCCAAAAGTTTTTTTATAACCGAAAAATATGATATAACATTATTTTATTTACTTGCACAAAGGATATTATTACCAGACAAACATTTGGAATCTTCTTACAAAAATATTTTCTATGAAGCGGCTTATCATTATTTTAACAAACCTCAAATAGACTCTCTCTGGATAATTACAACTTTTAAAAACGAAAAAAACATAACGGCAAAAGATTATTATCTGTTAGCAAATCTCTCAATATCACTATATTCACACAGTTTAGAACCATTTATTTATAAAATAATAGATATTGTAAATAAAAAATACGGCACTTTACCATATTCTTTACAACATTGGACTTTCTTAACAATCATAGGATTGAAAGAAAAAAACATAAAGCAAATATTCTCTCTTATAAAAAACAATAAAACAGAAGTGTATAAACAATCCTCAATTCCCACTAAACTACGATATAAAATATATAGGAAAGCACTAAATCACTATATAAAAAATAATTCTTGCAGAAGAGCAAAAGAAATAATTAATGACTACTCACAAGAAAATCTTTCATTATTATTAAATATAGACTTAGCTATAAAAAGCATTAGATGTAAAATAAAATCTTGTTGTAAAAACAATTAATATTTATATTGCTTTCCCCCGTAAAGTTGCAGATGTATAAGAAGTTACTTCCACCCTTATAATATCACCCTTTTTTATATTAGATTTTGTAGGAAATACTATAACCTTATTTTGAGAATTACGTCCAAAAAGTTCTTCTTTTGATTTTTTAGAAACACCTTCTACCATAACTTTAAATGTTTTTCCCACATCTTTTTTATTACTTTCTTCCGACAAACTTCTTTGCAAGTCTATAATCTCATTTAGTCTCCTCAACTTTATTTCTTCCGGAACATCATCTTTTAGGTATTTTGCCGCATAGGTTCCCGGACGTTCAGAATACTTAAACATATAAGCATAATCGTATTTTACTTGTTCCATCAAATTAAGTGTTGCCGCGTGGTCTTCTTCCGTTTCTCCACAAAACCCCGTAATAATATCAGTAGATATGGCAGCATCCGGCACATAACTACGAATCATATTTATTTTGTCCAAATACCACTCCGCAGTATAGCCCCGTTTCATCGCTTTCAGCATATTATTGCTACCTGATTGCACAGGAAGGTGAATATAATGGCAAACATTTGATTTTGAAGCCATTACCCGCATCACTTCTTCTGTGAAATGCTGTGGATAAGATGTTGCAAAACGAATACGCAATTTTTTTGCAACATCTGCAACCATTGCAAGCAATTTAGCAAAATTCACATCTTTATAATTGTATTTATCCACATTTTGACCTATCAGGGTAATTTCCTTATAACCATCATTAATAATATCTTCTATCTCTTGCATAATAGACTCTACCGATCTACTTCGTTCTCTACCCCGTGTAAATGGCACTATACAGAAAGAACACATATTATCACATCCCCGCATTATGGATACAAAAGCCGACAAACCATTACTATTATATCTTGTAGGCAATATATCATTATAAGTTTCTTCCTTTGATAGTAATACATTTACAGTTTTTTGTCCACTTTCGGTTGTTTCTATCATTTCTGGTAAATTCCTATAAGAATCGGGACCTGCAACTATATCAACAAAAGGTTTTTGTTCCAAAATACTTTTTTTTAACCGCTCTGCCATACAGCCTAAAATACCTATTTTTATATCTTTCCTCTTTTTCTTAAAAGTGTTAAAATAGTCAAGTCTGCTAAACACCCTTTGTTCCGCATGTTCCCTTACCGCACAAGTATTTACAAATATTATATCTGCTTGGTTTATATCTTGTATTATTTCATATTCATTGTCATTAAGTATTGTAGCTATCACCTCACTATCAGCCACATTCATTTGACACCCGTAAGTTTCTATATACACCTTTTTCTTCATGTTCTCACAAATTTTGGTATTGCAAATATATTATAGTAACAAATGCCAAATGCTAACTAATTGTAATTATTATAAATAATGAGATTTTTTATAAATGAAAAAAGATTTAAAGAGCCACACAAACCTACTTTTTCCAAAGATAGCATATCAATTAATATATTTTTACTTTCTTTGAAAGAAAAAAATAAGTACCGCTTGTTTTTATAAAATGAAAATAGACAAAAGACTATTCAAACAATTAAAACAGGTAAAAAAAGATTTTTATCTATCTATCTTTTTCTCTTTGATAGGAGGATTTTTCATTGTCTTTCAGGCTTGGTACCTAAGCAAGCTATTAAATAACGCATTCTTAAAAAAAGAAACATTACACAATCTTTTACCGATTATAATTTTACTTGTAACAATAATTATATTAAGAGCAGTATCAGTATGGTTAAGTGAAGGCTTTGCAGGGAAAACAGCAGATAAAATAAAATTTATTTTACGAAAGAAATTACTTAATCATATAGCCCAACTCGGTCCAATAGAAGCAAACTACGAGCAAACGGGAGAACTGGCAAACACTGCTATAAACGGCATAGAAGATTTAGATGCCTATTTTAGTCAATACATACCACAATTGTTTATCACTGCAATGATTCCCTTTACAATTCTTTTTTTTATTTTCCCCACAGACACACTTTCCGGAATAATAATGATACTTACAGCCCCAACTATTCCTGTGCTAATGACACTAATAGGAAATGCCGCTGAAAAAAAGACCAAACAACAATGGAAAGCTTTAAGCAGAATGAGTGCTTATTTTTTAGACACTCTACAAGGAATTAAAATTTTGAAAATATTAGGACGTTCCAAAGATCAAATAAAAACTATTGCAGAAATAAGCAATAAATTTCGGTTATCCACGATGTCGGTATTAAAAATTGCATTTATATCAGCACTTGTGTTAGAACTTATTGCAACACTGAGCACAGCTATTATAGCGGTAGAGATAGGACTAAGGTTACTTTATGGAAGAATAGATTTTCTTATGGCTTTTTTTGTATTAGTATTGGCTCCTGAGTTTTATATGCCATTCAGACAATTAGGTTTGCGGTTTCATGCAGGAATGTCAGGAGTAGCAGCTGCTGATCGTATTTTCAAGATATTAGGAATGCCAATATTATCAACACAAAACAAAAAAATAGAAATAAAAGAGCTAACTAATTATACAATAGAATTCAAAGATGTATCATTTGCATATCGGGAAAAAGAAAAAACTACCATATCAAATTTATCTTTTTTAATCGAACAAAATAAAAAGACTGCTCTTGTCGGTCCAAGTGGAGCAGGGAAAAGTACAATAGTTAATTTATTACTCAAATTCATAACCCCTACAAATGGTAAAATATTAGTAAATAATATTGATTTACAACAAATTGAAGTCAAGCAATGGCGTAATTTGGTAAGCTGGGTACCTCAAACTCCATATTTATTTAATACTACAATAAGAGAAAACATAAAGATTGCAAATCCTCAAGCTTCTGATAAAGAAATAATAATGGCACTAAAAGAAGCAAATGCTTACAACTTCGTTATGGAAATGCCACAAAAATTGGATACTCTGGTAGGAGAACGTGCTATAAAAATGAGTGGAGGACAAGCACAAAGAATAGCAATAGCAAGAGCTTTTGTAAAAGATGCACCCATAATAATTCTGGATGAAGCAAGTTCAAATCTTGATCCTCAAGTAGAAAATCAAATACAGGAAGCAATAGAAAAACTAACTAAAAATAAAACAGTATTAGTTATTGCTCATAGACTATCTACCATAATAAATTCCGACAAAATAGTAGTAATAACCAATGGCAAGATAGTAGAACAAGGCACTCATAATAATTTATTAAACAACAAAGGATTTTATTCAAAACTCATATCGTCGGCACAAAACACTAAATGATGACAATACTATGAAACAAAATCAAAACACTATACTGCAACTTGTCAAATTGATTATGCCTTTCAAATGGTCTATATTATTGGCAATAAGTCTTGGTTTTTTAACCATTGGAAGTAGTATAGGTTTGATGGGAACATCTGCTTTTATAATTGCATCTGCCGCACTTCATCCTGCTCTCGGTTCTCTTATGGTTCCTATCACAGGTGTGAGATTTTTCGGAATTTCAAGAGGACTTTTTAGGTATGCAGAACGAATAACTTCTCACAACACTACATTTAAAATTTTATCTAACTTGCGAACATGGTTCTATAAAAAAATAGAGCCACTTGCTCCTGCCAAAATACAAAATTATCAAAGCGGAGACCTCACTGGACGAATAATTGCTGATATCGAAACTCTGGAACATTTCTTTGTGAGTGTAGTAGCTCCTCCAATCGTTGCTATTTTGGTATCTTTTGCAATGTTTATTTTTTTAGGATATTTTGATGTAAGAATAGCAATTACCTTCTTGATATTCTTTTTACTTGCAGGCACATTATCTCCGTTTATCGCAAATAT
This sequence comes from uncultured Bacteroidales bacterium, assembly GCA_964421355.1. Taxonomy (GTDB): domain Bacteria; phylum Bacteroidota; class Bacteroidia; order Bacteroidales; family JALTDM01; genus JALTDM01. The sequence goes on along the minus strand of CAYQWX010000001.1, from coordinate 90,173 downwards.
ATCCGGGAAAACAATAGGAAAACAAGTAATTGAGGTAAGAAGTAAATTATACACAAACATAATAGATACTATTCACGGATTAGCCGACCTTACTGCAAACAATCAAGAATACCAATATTTAGAAAAGATAAATAAATTGAATAAACAATTTTCTTCTTTACAATCAAAACTCGTTTGGATAAATGCTTTGCACAATGGCATTGAAACTCTATTAGCCAATATAGGTATGGTTATAGTATTGGTAATAGCTATCCCTATTGCACAGTCAAACGGTTTTGATGCAGTAATGCTTGCAGTAATAGCAATGTCTTCATTATCTTCATTTGAAGCAACTGCTACCCTACCACAAGCTTTTTTATATTTAGAAAAAATTAAACAAGCAGCTTCCCGAATTTTTGAAATAGCAAATGAAACTCCTGCTATCAATGATATTCCTAAAAAATCACCTGTCCCTCAAAATTATTCCATTCATTTACAAGAAGTTTCATTCGGATATCTAAAAGAAAAAAAAGTGTTGGATAGTATATCTCTAAATATACAAGAAGGTAAACACATTGCAATAGTAGGACCAAGCGGAGCTGGAAAAAGCACAATAGCAAATCTATTATTGAGGTTTTGGGACTATAATAGTGGAGAAATCACATTTGGCAGCTATCCACTAAAAAATTACAGACCAGATGATGTGATAAAATATTTTGCAATGGTATCACAAGATACATATTTGTTTAATACAACTATTGAAGAAAATCTAAAAATGGCAAATCCCAAAGCAACCAAGCAAGAAGTTTATAAAGCCATAGAACAAGCACAATTGACTGATTTCATAAACAATCTACCCAATGGATTAGAAACTTATGTGGGAGAATTTGGATTGGCAGTGAGTGGAGGAGAACGCCAAAGAATAGCCATTGCAAGAGCTTTGCTAAAAGATGCTCCAATCTTAATACTTGACGAAGTTACTGCAAACCTTGATGTGATCACAGAAAAACAAATATTAAAAACAATAGAAGATATATCAAAAAATAAAACCCGAATAACAATCACTCACCGTCTTGTAAATATGGAAAACAATGAAATGATTTATGTATTAAACAAAGGTAAAATAGTAGAACAAGGAACTCACTTCCAGCTCATTAACAAAAAAGGATTATACTACAACATGTTCCGTATTCAAAATCAATTGATAACAGATATAGCTATTTAATTTTAGGCAAAGGAGGTTTCCCTGTAGCATTTTCCTTTATCCCTTTTCGTTTTTTATTTACTACTTTTATATTTGGCACTAAATGCCATTTACCTTTTTTAAATACAAGTCCGTCATAACTTCCGTCAGGGCCATAAAATTGATAAAGTCCGGTATATAGTTTTTGAGGAGGTGACAAATGATCCATCACAATCATATCATATCTCTTATCATAATGAACAACCATTGCAACTTTTGCCGAATACTCATAAATAAGACGAAAATATTTTTTTCTTCCTACCACAAACATTCTTCTACCAAAATGAGGGCGACCACTTGACGAAAAATAAAGCACATCTATTATTTTTTTAGAAGTAAGTAAATTGTTTTCGTCCCAACCAATTAGAGTATAGTATTTTTTTCTATGGTATTTTTCTTCCACTATTTCATAAATCAAATTACCATACCAATGTTTATTATCTAACCGCATTGATTGTGGATTTGAAATAGAATCGCTATAGTCATTTAAGTATTTCCACACCACTTTTTTTTTACGAGACAAATAATATTGAACAAAGCCCCTGTATGTATGAGTATAATCATCATTCCTGGTATCCCACACATATAATCTTACTTTTTTATCTTTGGAGGTTTGTATAGATACATAAGGTAATTGTGAAAATGGATACTCCATAGTTTCTTTATAACTCATTATTGTAGAAAAAAGTTTAACAATATGTTTATTTAACTGTTGTTTTTCTTTATCTACTGCACAATAACGCGGACCTTGTTTCCTATAAAGGGAGTCAAATAATATTGTTAAACTGTCTTCTGTATCTTTAATTATTGTTTCATAATTCTTTTGAGCATAAATGCTTTGGGAAAATAAATTTAAGAAAAGAAAAAGGATGAAGAAATAATTTTTCATAGTTATTATAACGGAATATATAATATAAAATTACAAAAAAATCTAAAAATCAAAACTAAAAGAAAGAGGCAATAATGATTTTACATCATTAATAGCAATGATTTTATTTTTTCCTACCAAGATAGTCCGTATTGGAGAATTAAAGCGCGTTTCCGTTTCCAGCATTACTTGCCTACAAGCCCCACATGGAGCGGTAGGGTCTTTTACAATATCATCATTATATATTGCAACAATAGCCAATTTTAATACCGGGACATCTGGATATTTTGCATTTGCATAAAACAATGCAACTCTCTCAGCACATAATCCTGATGGGAATGCATTATTCTCCTGATTATTACCTGTAATTATTTCTCCGTTTTTAAGCAATACTGCCGCTCCCACATTAAAATGTGAATATTTGGCATAAGCACTTTTTGCTGCTTCTTTTGCTTTTGCACACAAATTTTGTTCGTCTTCCGACAACTCGCTTATTTGGTTATATACTTCTACCTTTATATTTATATCTTGTAATTTCATATTACTAATATTTTTTAAGCACTAATTTATAAAATTCACGTTCCAACAATTCAGGCTTCCTCACACTGTTTTTTGCCCACTGCACTAAAATATTAAGCCTCTCATCTTCAGACAACTGCCAATTTATATCCATTTTATGTAATCTTTCTACCAAGTGTGACAAAAAAATTGCTGCAGATACCGATATATTAAAACTCTCCGTAAATCCATACATAGGAATTTTTACAAAACCATCTGCATTTTCCATTGCAGTTTTTGACAATCCTGGCAATTCACTACCAAAAACTAATGCTATCTTATCATTTAGATTAAGATCATATAAATTAACATCATCTCTGTGGGGAGTAGTTGCATAAATTTTATATCCTTTTTCTCTCAAATTTTCAAAACAAGCTAAAGTATTATTTTCAAAAGTGTTGTATTTATATAAATTTATCCACTTAGACGACCCCAATACTACATCCCGATTTATTTTATACTGATTTCTGTTTTCTATTATATGAATATCTTGTATCCCATATATCTCTGCTGTTCGCAATACAGCACTGGCATTTTGACTCTGATAAATATCTTCCAGCACAATAGTGATATGCCTTGTCCTGTAATTCATTACTTCATAAAACAGTTGCTTACGTCTTTCCGTAATAAACTGCATTAAATATTCAAGAAAAGCTTGCTTCTCTTCTTTGTTCATTATTCTACCACCTTAAATTTTATTTTTCCAATATTATTATCCTCTTTATAAATCACATTCGTTACTCCTTTCTTACTAAAAAACCCTTTTATCGCATTTACCTTATTTGATGTTCCAGATACTTCGAACTTCTTATAACTATATAACTTTACATAATCAGCTAAATTATTCATTAAAGGTAAACTTTCTATCGCCAAGCTATCATTATTTACAATGTGTATAGGAATATCGGATTCCTTTTCAGAAAGAATCATATTCATAGTAGAATCTTTAAAAGTGTGAGAAGTACTATTATCTAATTCTATAATAGTCGGCAAATATAATTCCGGCTTAAAATAAAGTCCATACAAATGACCATCCGGCAAACTTACAGCAAAAGCTCCTGTCCTATCATTTGTGAAATATGTACCAATATGTTTATTTGTTTTAAGGTCATACAAATATATATATGCTTTTACAGGCAACGAATCTTTAGTTAATGCTTTACCATGTAAAAATGTTATTTTACTTGTTTGCTGACTATTTTCAGTAGAAGGGAAATTTATACGGAAAATATCTTTCATCCCCGAACCATCTATCCTCACAGAAGTATAATAACCTTGTTCTCCACTAGCATCGGTAACGAAAAACACATCATCATCAGGTGTATTTATAGGATATCCTAAATTTTGTGGCTCTGTCCATTTGCCATCTTTATCTTTTACAGAGAAAAATATATCATACCCCCCCATTGTTTTATGTCCCTGTGAACTAAAATAAAGGGTTCTGTTATCAGGGTGAATAAATACACCGTCCTCGTTGTATGGAGTATTTATTGTCGGACCTAAATTCACAGGAGTACTCCATGAACTATCATCTTGCATTACTGTAACATAAATATCTTTTCCCCCATATCCTCCAGGTCTATCACTTACAAAATAAAGTGTCCTATTATCATAAGCTAACGAAGCAGAATTTTCATGATATTTTGTGTTTATAGGATCAGGCAAAGGTCTGGGAGTCATCCAAGTAGAATCTCTCATTACAGAATAAAAAATATCTCCGTTATTTACATTTCCCCTATATACAAATAATATTAGACCGTCAATAGATATACCAACTGTGGCATCATGACGTTTTGTATTTATTGGAGGTCCCACATTTATTGGTTGTTGCCATCTATATTTCTTTTTTACAGAATAATACACATCTTCATAATACTGCATATCATTATAATCCATTCCTCCACCGGTTGTTCCTTTACGTCTTGAAGTAAAATACATAACTTTTCCATCACCTGTTACCAAGGCAGCATAATCAGAATATTCGGAGTTTACATTTTTCACATTTACCACAAGTCCGTTAGTAGGATTTGACATAAGAAGCAATCCCACATCACACTCGTTCATCTTTTTTGTAATTACCGAGTCCCACACATACAATTCTTCAGGTTGAAGAGATATTTTAAAATGATAATATTCTTTTTTCGCTTCCTTAAACTTATAATTATATTGATAAGCTAACCCTAATTTATAATAAATTTTTTTATCAACTTCCGGATCCAATTCTTCCGCCTTCTTTAAATATTTTAATGCTTTTGCCTTATAGATAGTATGTAAATAACAATCCCCGAGCATATAATTAACTTCTGCATTATCAGGATTAAATTCATTAGCTTTTTCTAAGTCTCCTATAGCCTCATAATATACATTTTGTTCATAAGCGTCTATCCCATCCAAAAATTCCTGATATGCCTTAGAAAAACCTTTCTTGCCCTTAAAATAAGACCTTTTAAACGGAATACTTTGTCCCCATACTTCAGAAATTAAAAAAAATATACTTATAATTACATAAATTTTTTTCACTGTAAAACAATTTTAAACTAACTTTGCAAAGTTAATTTTTTTTACTCACAAAAAATAAAGATTATGAAGATAATATTTAAAATCAGATTTGCTTTGTTGTTTTTAATAGGATTTGGAGGAATGCTTTTATATTCATCGTGTAATAATTCTTCTAACAATGAAGGGAATCAAACAAATACTACTACAACAGTGAATACAGACACAGTGCAAGAAACAAAAACCAAACAAATTTTCAATTTACCATCTCCAATAGAATTGTACACATTTTTATACGAAAATAACATCAAGTTTCAAACAGATTTACTCAATTCAATTAAAAACATAGACAAATACATAACAACTACCGAAAAAGCTATAAATCTTGGTACTTATAGCTCAGATGTAGCATACTGCACAGTGTACAACAAGGGCAATAAAACTATGGATTACTTTGTAGCTGCAAAAAAACTGGCAGACGAATTGGGATTAACTGAAGGATTTGATGAAAAGACTATGGAAAGAATAAATAAAAATTTAGAAAATAGTGATTCTCTGTATAACATATCAATAGATTCTTACACAATGGCTCAAAATTACCTGAGAGCACAAGGACAAGAAGATTTATTACCACTACTTGTATTTGGTGGGTGGATTGAAAGTGTGTATATTGCCGTAAATTCATACAATGAAACCTCATTTAACGCAAATGATCCTATAGTTTTTCAAATAATTGACCAAGGTTATTTATTAGAAAACCTTATAGATTATTATAAATCATTATCTAATAAAAATGAGGACATAAAAAAAATCTTAACGCAACTTGAAGATTTACACTCAATTTATGTATCTATGCAAGACAATGTGGAAGTAGACATTACCAAAGAACAATTTGATAATATAAAATCAAAAATCCAAACAATTCGTAATTATTGGACAAAAAACTAAAGAACAATGAAAAATATAACAAAATTCATACTTGGAATAATTGTATTTACATCATTTAATGGTATTGTAAAACAGGCAAAAGCACAACGCTGCGACAAAAAGAAATATTGTGTCGATTATTACGATGATTACGATTATAGATTACAATCAGTATTTGCCCATCTATTACCAGGAGACACATCCGTAGTAAAAACCGTGTTATATGCAAATAAAGCATATCGCATATTTGCCTGCATGGACAAAGACTACGGAACCATTCACTATAAAATAGTAAAACCATATAAAGTAACCGTAAAGAAAATTAAAAAAATAGAATATGATACAACATATACATATAAAACAGATGAATATGGAGATGTTTTGCTGGATGATGATGGGAATCAAGTAGTAGATAAGATGTCTGTAGAAGCAGATACAATATGGGACGTTAAACGGGTACAAAAAGAAAAGTTAATTTATGATAGCGAAAATGCTGACAATCCATACTGGGAAAAAAGAATAAAGAAAACAATGAGAGTATATATATATGTATATATTCCTGACACAGTTGACCCTGACGGTGATTGTGTTGCAGTATATATAGGAAGAAAATCATTAGCACGTTCTAAATTCCAACATAAGGCTACTGATTATTATGTAGATTAATATCTTTTCAATTATAAATTATACCTGTTCTTTATGAATAAATAATAAGGAACAGGTTTTTTTATTAAAAATAGGAAACATTTTTTATAAAAAATGTTTCCTATGTGAAATATGTGTTATCTTTGCAACTATGAAAACGGATAATGAAATCTTTCAGGCAGTCTATAAACTTTTTTTCAGATATGGAATAAAAAGTCTCACAATGGACGATATTGCAAGACATTTGGGAATATCCAAAAAGACATTATACAAATATGTATCCGACAAAACAGATTTGGTATCCAAAATATTTCTAAATTTCACTCCACCTCATCAACCAGACACAAAAACTTTAGAAAAAGCTTCAAACGCAATAGAATACTTTTATATAATATATCAAGCTATCTTGGAAAATCTAAAAGATTTTAATCCACATATATTTTATGACTTAAAAAGATATTATCCTTCCATATATGAAAAATTAAGGGAAAGAAGACAAAATGCCATTATAACAAATATCAAAACAAACATCATACAAGGACAAGAAGAAGGATTATACCGCCAAGACATCAATCCTGATATAATAGCAGAAATACATTATTATAAATCTGAAGCACTAATTACAAACAACTATTTAAACAGTGGAAAACATTCCGTAAAAGAAATTTTTACTCAATTGTTTAAATATCACATTTACGCAATAGTAAATGATAAAGGAAGAGAAATTGTAAAACAAATTAAATTTTTTGAACAATGAAAAAAACATTTTTCATATTACTGTTTTTATATATTGGGGTATGGGGATTTTCCCAAACCACACAACAAGACAGCATTTATAACCTATCATTGGAACAAGCTCAAACATTAGCACTCCAAAGAAACAAACAAGTACTTAACTCACAATTGGAAGTGCTTAAAATGAAGAAAAAAATATGGGAAACCACAGCAATCGGGCTGCCTCATGTTAACGGCTCTATATCACATAATTACAACATAGATTTACCTGTAACATTACTGCCTGCACGAATATTTAATCCACAAGCTCCCCCAGGTACTTACATGGAAATGAGGTTTGGAACAGAACATAATACAAAAGTCGGATTATCAGTATCCCAACTCATCTTCAACGGACAATATCTCGTAGGCTTACAATCAACCAGAGTATTGAAAAAACTTACTGAAACAAAATTAAAACAAACCCAAAGAGACATAAAATATTCCGTAGCACAAACTTATTTCCTCGTGCTTATCACACAAGAAAACTTAAAAATAATAGATAGCAATTATGTGTTTGTAAAAAAACTGTATGACGACACAAAAAAAATGTTCGATGCAGGATTTATAGAAGAAGCAACCCTTAAACAAATGAAGTTAAACTTCAAAAATGTAGAAGTAGCACGCCAAACATTACAAAGACAAACAGAAGTGGCAAAAAACCTGTTAAAATTTCAAATCGGAATAAACCTAAGTTCAAAAATAATTCTTACCGACCATCTTGACAAATTTAACGAAGAAATATCTAATGCTCAAAACCTTATAACCACTGCAATAACCCCCGACCAAACAATAGAATATCAAATGATAAATACACAAGAACGGTTAAAAGAACTTTCGCTTAAAAATGAAAAAGCAACATTACTTCCTGTTATATCAGCTTTTTACAATCACCAAGAAAGCATGATGGGCGATGAAATAAAATGGTTTGACAGCGATGGTAAATGGTATAAAGCAAATATAGTCGGATTTAATATAAATGTACCAATATTTGGAAGTGGACAAAAAATGGCAAGAATTGCCCAAGCAAAAATAGACTTGGAAGAAACAAAAAATCAAAAGTGGCAATTAGAACAAAGTCTGCAACTAAAAATATTACAAGCAAAAGTAAACTTGCAAAATGCCATTTCAAAATATCAGACACAAAAAGAGAATAAAGAACTTGCTGAATACATCTACAAAAACACAAAAGAAAAATACCTTAAAGGTATGGCAAGCAGCATGGATTTAACTCAAGCACAAATACAATATTTCAGCACATTACAACAATATTATCAGTCAATATTGGAATATTGGAACGCAAAAAACGAATTAGAAAAATTATTTTATAAATAATAAACAGTAAATAATTATGAAAAACATATTTTTAACACTGGTAGCAATAAGTGTAATTTTATTTGGTTGCACATCAAAAAAGAGGAATAATACAACACAAAACGACACGCAACAAAACCAAATAGCAGTAAAAACAACAAAGCTAAAACCACAAGTATTTAATCATTTTATAGAAACATCAGGCACTGTAGATGCAATAGATTTTGCCATTATTTCGCCACAAGCAAGCGGACAAGTAGCCGAGGTATTAGTAAATGACGGAGATCATGTAACCAAAGGTCAAACATTAGTAAAACTAAATGACGACATTATTAAAAATAATATAGCCGAATTGCAAGCACAATTAGATTTGGCTAAAATAACATACGAAAAACAAAAACAACTATATGACCAAAAAATAATAAGTGAAATAGCATATTTACAAGCTAAAACACAAGTAGAGGCTTTACAAAAGCGTTTAGCAGTACTAAACAAACAATTATCTTTCACTGCCGTAACAGCACCATTCAGCGGAATAGCAGAAAATATACAAATCAAAGTAGGAGAAATTGCAGCCCCTGGACGTCAACTTATGCAACTTGTAAATCTCAAAAACTTAAAAATAATAGCAGATTTATCCGAAAAATATATATCCAAAATTCACAAAGGAGACAGCGTACAAGTAAACTTTGAAAGCCTATCACTTGACAAAATGAATATTCCAATATTCAGGATAGGAAACATAATAAATCCAAACAATAGAACCTTCCAAATAGAACTTCGCCTAAAAAACACAAAAGACAACCAAATAAAACCTAATATGGTAGCAAGTCTCAAAATAAAAGATTATTCTAATAACTCCGTAATTGTTATTCCAACCATTGTAGTACAAAAAGATTTTGACAAAGAATTTGTTTTCACAGCATATAGAAAAGGAAACAAATGGTTCGCTAAAAAAACATATATAACAACAGGACTAAATTACAAAGGAAAAACAGAAGTATTATCAGGATTAAATTTTGGTGATTTGCTAATAAGCGAAGGATACAATGAAGTAGCAAATAATGTGGAAATAAAAATAATAAAATAACACAAAACTATGGAAGAAAACAAAGTTAAAAGAAGTTTTGGGCTAACAAATTTAGCACTACGAAACAAAACTTCCATATACATACTCGCTATCATAATAATAGGTTTTGGCTTAGTAGCATATGAAAATATGCCTAAAGAGTTGTTTCCCGAAGTAAATATGCCATACATAATGGTACAAACAGTATATCCAGGTAACTCTCCAATAGATATAGAAAACCTTGTAACCAAACCAATAGAACAAGAACTTGATGGAATAAAAGGCATAAAAAACATTTATTCCACATCAATGCAAGATATGTCTTTTATCACAATAGAGTTTGACTTCGATGTAAATACCGATAAAGCCCTCCAAGATGTAAAAGATGCTGTGGACAAAGCCAAAGCCGACCTCCCCGATGACTTACCACATGACCCTACGGTAAAAGACATAGACATATCCGAATTTCCATTTATGAATGTAAACATATATGGAGATTTCAGTATAAGTAAATTAAAATATTATGCAGACAAACTCAAAGACAAGTTTGAAGAAATACCCGAAGTCTCAAAAGTAACAATCACAGGAATAAACGAAAAAGAAATACAAATAAATGTAGATCCAACCCTAATGGAACAAATGAATATTACTTTTCGGGATATTGAAAATGCAGTAAAAAATGAAAATGTAAACATGTCTGCAGGAGATATAAAAACCAAAGACTTACAAATATCTATCCGTGTAGATGCAGAATTCAAAAACATAGACCAAATAAAAAATATAATTATAAAACATGAAAGAGGAAACATAGTTTATTTACGGGATATTGCCAAAGTAAAAGAAACCTATGCCGATCCCAACAGCCTAACACGTCTGAATGGCAAACCTGTAATCTCACTACAACTTGTAAAAAAATCGGGAGAAAACCTTCTCAACGCAACCCAAAAAGCATACGACATATTGAATGTAGCCAAAGCAAATAATATAATCCCCCAAAATTTACATATAGTAATCACAAATGATCAGTCTGACCTAATAAAAAAACAACTGAGCAACTTGGAAAACTCAATGATAATGAGTATTTTCTTCGTTGTGTTAGTGTTATTCCTATTTTTAGGAATGCGTAATGCCCTATTTGTAGGCACAGCCATTCCGCTATCCATGTTCCTTTCTATAATAATATTATCTCTAATGCACTATAAAATAAACATGGTGGTTCTTTTCGGACTAATACTTGCACTTGGGATGCTTGTTGACAACTCAATAGTAGTAGTAGAAAATATTTACCGCTTGTTCAAAGAAAGAAACATGCCACTCAAAGAAGCTGCAAAAACAGGAGCAGGCGAAGTTGCCGTTGCCATTATATCCTCCACAGCTACTACCCTTGCCGCATTTTTCCCTCTTTTATTCTGGAATTCCGTAATGGGACAATTTATGAAATATTTACCAATAGTATTAATCATCGTTTTATCATCGTCTCTATTTGTAGCATTAGTTATAGTTCCAGTTTTTTCCGAAACATTTCTTAAAAAGGAAGAAAAATCAATACCTCGTAAAAAACAACTTATTTTAATGGCATCATTTTTAGCACTCTCAATCCCATTCTATATTGCTTCAAGCTATACAATTGCCAACATACTTGCCACAATATCCATATTCTTTTTATTAAACATTTTATTTTTTGAAAAACTGGGACTCTGGTTCAAAGATATTTTTCTTGCCAAACTGGAGTACTGGTATGAAGCAACAATAAATTGGTCATTAAAAGGCAAAAATCCATACATAGTTCTATTAATCACAATTTTATTACTTGTAGTAGCACAAGTCTTAATGAAAGTAAGAGAACCGCGCAAAGTATTCTGGTCACAATCAGACCCTAACTATATAAATATAAAATATGAAGTTCCCATAGGACATAACATTTATTACACCAACAACTTTTCTAAAGCATTAGAAAAAAAGATAAATAAAATATTATCTCCACACAAAGACATTGTAAAATCAATATTGGTAAATGTGGGACAAGGTGCTAAAACACGAGGCAAACTTGGAAGTGCACCTTCTGTTACAGGACCTAACCATGGGCTTATCACGATAACTTTTATCGATTACGAATTTAGACATGGAGTAAGTACTTCTAAAATAATGAAACAAATATCGGATAGCCTTACGGATAAATATCCAGGTACATATTTTGAAGTAACACAAGACGAAAAAGGACCTCCAATGAAAGCTGCAGTAGCAATCGAAATATCAGGAGAAGACTACAACAAACTAATGAATATTGCAGATTCTATGAAAACAATAATAAAAGGAGCTAATATTACTGGGTTGGAAGGATTAAAAGTTGACCTCGTTACAGGCAAACCTGAAATGTTAGTGATAGTGGACAGAGAAAAAGCCAGAAGATTCGGATTATCCACATTACAAATAGCAGCTTCATTGCGTACCGCACTCTTTGGCAAAGAAGTATCAAAATATAAAATAGGAGACGATGAATACAGCATAGAACTCCGTTTTGACAAAAAATATAGAAACAACCTTGATAATTTAATGAATCAAAAAATAATTTTCAGAAATAAACGAGGTAAACTAATGAGTATTCCTATCTCATCAGTTGCTTCACTCAAATACAACACTTCTTATGACGGCATACGCCATAAAAACACCGATAGAACCATTACTCTATCTGCAAATGTAAAAAAAGGATACAACGAAAATGAAATAAACAACCAAATAAAAGAATTACTAAAAGATTTTAAGACCCCATCAGGATATAGTTTCAAATTTGCAGGAAAAGAAGAAGATCAAGCAAAAACAATGGCATTTATGACACGAGCATTATTCATTGCCCTTTCTCTTATTATGCTAATACTTATTACACAATTCAATTCGGTGGTAAAACCCTTTATCATTCTTATAAGCGTAGTTTTCAGCACAATAGGAGTATTTATGGGAATAGCTTTATCAAAAATGGATTTTGTAGTAGTTATGGGAGGTATTGGTATAGTATCATTAGCTGGAATAGTAGTAAACAACGCAATAGTATTGATAGATTACATAGACCTTTTGAAAAAACGTAGAAGAGCTGAACTTGGAATGGAAGAAGATGCTTTCTTACCACTTGAAGAAGCTACAAAATGTATAATAGAAGGTGGAAAAACAAGATTGCGTCCCGTACTACTTACAGCTATTACCACCATTTTTGGACTACTACCTATGGCAATAGGAGTAAACATAGATTTTGCCGGCTTGTATTCTAATTTTAATCCTCATTTCTTTACAGGTGGAGATATGGCATCTATTTGGTCACCTCTTGCATGGACAGTAGTGTTTGGACTTACATTTTCCACATTCTTAACACTCATTGTAGTACCTGCAATGTACCGTATAGCCACTCATTTGGAAAAAATAATAAGGAAATTGTAATCCTAAAAAGTAATGACTTTTAAATCGGTAGAATACTACATTTTTAGCACTTTGGGCTCAACCCGAAAGTGGAAACACGATTAATTTACTGATAATCAAATAGCATGTTGGTTCAAAAATAATTTTAGACAGAATTGTTCGGTATGTATGAAAAGAAAACTCAATATAGTAAATTTTGTAATCTAAATAATTTTATCTTTTTTTGTAAAAAATTTTAAACATGAGAAATTTATTCAACTTTTTATTATCAGAAAAAATTATAGTTTTAATCTCCATATTATTCGTATTATCTTTTAAAGCAAACTCTCAACACAACCCTATTGGTTTTTTAGATCATGTAGACCCTCATGGAGGCAACGGTTGGGCTTATGACGAGGATGCAGGGACTGCACCTATTCATGTGCATGTTTATATAGATGGACGTCTTTATGCTGATGTTATTGCAAATGAATCTCGTCCTGATTTGGTAAGTGCAGGAGTAACTCCCAATCCCGAACATGGTTTTTCTTTTACTATTTCAGGATTTGATACCAGTTATGCACACGAAGTAATAGTATATGCCATAATGCCATAAACGAAGGAGATCCAGCCCCCAATCCTTCCTTAACACATTGTCCTGCTTTTACTATTCAACCTCCAAACGGAGACACATCTATAAGTAATACTGCAGGACCTTCAGACATAGTAATTACAACTACCCAACGATTGCAGGAGCTATCAGTTCTCTAACTTGGCTAGGTAAAGAATTTATAGATGCCTATGATCATGGTAGAGAATTACAATCCGCAACTTCTTTCAATAATTATGGCGAATGTTATAATCCTACAGAAGCAGGTTGTTCTGAAAATGGCACAGGAGATACCAGCCTTAGTATTTTACAATATATAAATGCTTCAGGCAACCATTTGGAAACACAAACCCTACCAGCTTTCTGGATACAACCAGGAGACTCCTCTTCCTGCGGCACAGCAATAAACACAACACAAAGAGCCTCTCAATACTTTCGAAAAAGTGTAACAATCGGAATGCCAGGAATGGCACATGTAATTGAATATAAAACAGAATTTGATATTTCAAAAAATTATAATAGTGGAGTTTTTGAAGTCGTAACAGGATATATGCCTACCGAATTTTCCGATTTTTATACTTTTGAACCTCAAACACATACACTAACACCTCTTAGTGATGGTCCCGGAGAACAAAACTTACCCATTATCTTCTCTACTACTGATAGTAATTATGCTATGGGCATATATTCTCCTTATTTACCCCAACACAATTGGACAAACGTAGGATATGGAAGATTCAGATTTCCAAGTTGCACCAAATGGAATTGCGTATTTAGAGAATCTCCTGTTCCGGCAGGTATCTACAAATATAGAAGCTATGTTATAGTTGGCTCATTAGAAAACGTGGAAGTGTCTATGATTCAGTTATTTAATTATTTTATAATCCATGCAAATTTCACTACTGACACAGTCTGCGTAGGTACACCAACTACTTTTACTGATCTAACAACAGGTGCACACACCGAAACAATTTACCAATGGGACATATATAATAACGGAACAATTGACACTACGATACAAGGAGGATTTACCTACACGTTTCCTTCTCCCGGAACATACGAGGTTAAGTTAAAAACAATAAATGGAGTGGCTACAGAACACCAAGATAGTATCATTAAAACAGTAGTGGTAATGGACATCCCTCAAACTCCCCTAATCTCTTTGCAAAATGGAAACATCTTACACTCAAATGTAACTTCCGGAAATCAATGGTATAATCAGAACGGTCCAATAAATGGTGCTACCGGACAAGATTATACTGTAACAGAAAATGGAAATTATTACGACATTGTTAGTAATGGCGTATGTAGCTCAGACACTTCAAATATCATAAATGTAGATTTAACAACAGAATTAGAAATTATAAATAACAACAATGAAAAAATTAAAGTTTATCCAAATCCTGTTACTTCGGATAATTTCATAATAGAAAGACCACAAAATAATAAAAAAGTGAAATTTGATATCATAAACTCTAAAGGACAGGTTATATACCACAATGCTATCTTGAAAAAAACTCAAATAAATATTCCTGATATGAAAAGTGGAATATATATAATCAAGTTTGATGATGGAATTATGTTAAAGATTGTTAAGAAAAACTGAAAAAAGTTGTTAAATCCTTAATAATACACCTTAGGGAATAAAATCAATTAAAAAAATCTCTTCTATCGTATTTTAACGATAAATTTATATATTTGCCACAAGCAAAATATATTAGAATCATGACCTTAAACGACACTGAATTAAAGCAATTAGCTAGATTTGCAAAAGCTCTGGGACATCCTATCAGAGTGCAAATATTACAATATTTATCCAAAAGTCCTTTTTGTTTTACTGGAGAGTTAGTAGATATTTTACCTATAGCCCAATCAACAGTATCCCAACACTTGAAAGAATTAAAAGAAGCAGGGTTAATCCAAGGAGAAGTAACCCCACCTAAAGTAAAATATTGTATAAATCAGGGAAATTGGGAAAAAGCAGAAAAATTATTCAAAAAATTTTTTGAATAATTTTTTATCAAAACAATAGTGTATCTGCGATAAACCATGGACTGGCTTATCTTATTTATATCACTCATCGCTTCATTTATCTTTTCACTTGGAGGAGTTGGTGCTGCCATTATCTTTATTCCAATTCTTGTATCTCTTGGCATACCTATCAATATAGCCAAGCCTGTAGGACTATTTTACAATACAGTAAGTTTAACAGGAGCTAGCATCAACAATATTAAAAATAAACGATTGGATTTTAAAATCGGTATCCCTATTATTATATCTTCATTTATTTTTGCTATCGTCGGAGCCTATCTTTCCAAATTTATATCAAACAAAATAATATTGCTGTTATTTATCGGATTTCTATTATTTTCAGGTATTATGTTTCTGTTCCACAAAAAGAAGGATAAAGAAAATTACCGAGAAGATCGTCCTTATGCAGCATTAAGTTTAGTTGGAGGTATCGCAGGATTATTATCAGGATTGTTAGGGATAGGAGGAGGAGGTATTATTTCACCATTAATGCTTCTTTTGGGATTTAATCCTAAAAAAATCACTGCAATTACCGCGTTTGTTGTACCTTTTTCTTCTTTTTCAGGATTCCTGACTTACTGGGCAATGGGAAACATAGATTGGAAAATTATTTTAATAGCTTCCACGGGAGGAATAATTGGTGCTACAGCAGGAACAATATTTATGCAAAAAAGATTGCATGCGGGAACTGTTAAAAAAATATTGGCTATTATTCTTTTACTAATGGCCATAAAATTAATCATAAAAATAATCTGATTGATAAAAAATAAATTATGAAAGTATTGGCTATTTATGGAAGTCCACGCAAAGATGGGAATACGGCAAAAATGTTAGATGCTGCTTTAGAAGAATTTCCTAAAACAGCAGAAATAGAAAGAGTATATCTTTCTGACTTAAATTTTAAGGGTTGCGGACCTTGTAGAGAGTGTAAAACGACTGGATATTGCGTTGTAAATGATGAAATGCAAGATGTTTTTAAGAAAATGTTGTGGGCAGAAATTATTATTATAGGTAGTCCGTCACAATTTGCCGATGTAAGTAGTGAATTGAAAATGCTGATGGAGCGAACTTGGTGGATGAAAGGTCTTTTACGAAACAAGATAGGAGGATATGTAATTACCGGACGTCGTTACATAGAAAGCACCATCAATACAATCCATGCTTTTATGTTAAGACATAGAATGATTCTAGGAGGCAGTGGAGCACTTGGATATACTTTTACCGAAATGGGAGACCTTCGATATGACCCGTTAGCTATCAGAGATGCACATTTTACGGGAAAAAGACTTGTTGAACTTTATGAATTGATTTATGGATAAAAAATAATATGCTAGAATATAAAATAAATGCATACAGTAAAGTAGGAGGAGAAGCCAAATCTATTGTTAATAATAGTGTGATTCAATTTGATGCTTCCGCTAATAACGATATTGATTTACCCAATCCTGTAGAGTTGTTATTATCATCTCTTGCCGCTTGTATTTTGAAAAATGTAGAACGTTATTCCGTTATATTAAAATATCCTTACCGCTCGGCACAAATACAAATAAAAGCATTCCGACCAACAACATCACCTACAATAGAAAAAATAGAATACCTGCTTGAAATAGAGACAGATATTGAAGAAAAACACCTAAAAAACTGGCATAAAAATATTTTAAAATTTGGAACTATCAGTAATACTATTTCAAAAGGGACAAAATTGGAAGGACATATAAACTTCTTAAAAAAATAAGTACCGTTAAAATTAAACTTGAAAACTAAATAATCATGATTGAAAATTTTGTAGCAATTATACTGGTAGTGGGGCTGGTAACATCCGGAATAAAAATCAAGTTCGATAGATTTTTTACCATTCTTATGTTAATTTTTGTTGCAGGGGAAGGAATTGGAGAAGCAATAAATATTTTTTTATGGGTAATTATGCTGGGTGCTTTGATGGTAATTTTAGACAATAAAGATAAAATAGCACAATTGCCTAAAGAAATAAAAATAAAACTGTTTACAGTTATTCCTGTATTTACTTTTATAGCCTCTTATATAGGAAGTTGGGTATTTCATCATGTATCAAAAAACATTTTAATTATATCCCTCGGAATTTTAGCTATTCTCTTTGGGTTGCGTTTGGTTTTTATACATTTTAAACCTCATGAATTGAATCACAAAGATGAACATCCCGGCATTGCCAAGTTTTGCAGTTTATTTGGACCATGGCTTAGTGGTTTTTCCATAGGTTTTATCGGCACATCATTAAAGCCGTTGAAAATGCCATTTGCAATAAAAATTGGGAAAATGAATGCTGCAAAAGTATATTTGGGAAATGTAATAACTACCTTTTTTGCTTCTAGTTTTTCCATTATTTGGCATCACACTTTATTAACACCTAACAATCCTCATGTGTTTTATGAAGAAATGGTATATGGAATGGCTATTTGGACAGGTATTCACTATGTAGCGGAACTGGGAAATTTGGTTTTTCAAAAGAAATGGGAAAAGACATTCCAAATTATAATAGGGATAGCGTTGATAATAGTTTCCATAAAAATATTCGGATTGATTCACGCATAATTTGAATATTCACTTTTTTATTTATAAAAATACACATTGTCCCTTTTGTTGTATTTTTGCAAAACACAACCTAACACATAATAAATATGAAGAAAATCCTTTTGGGAGTTTTATTAGGAATTACTCTTTTTGCTAATGCTCAACACTCTAATCCATCTACTATTACTGCGTTAAGAATAAATGAAAAAATAAACTTTGATGGTATGCCCAATGAAATAATATGGAGTAAAGCACAACACATATCTAATTTCACACAACGGGAATTAAATTTTGGCAAACCTGTATCGGAGCAAACGGAAGTAGCCATAGTGTATAATAAATATGGATTATATTTTGGAATTTGGTGCTACCAAAAAGATGTTTCAAAAATTGTAGCTAAAAATCTAAATATAGATTTCAACTATTACACAGACGATAACTTTCAAATATTATTAAGTCCTTTCAATGACAACAAAACAGGATATTTATTTGTTATAAATCCTAATGGAGCAAGGGCTGACTTGCAAGTTTACGGAGGAGAAGATGCAAACAAAGATTGGAATGGGGTGTGGGACGCAAAAACAAAAATTACAGACAAAGGGTGGTTTGCAGAAGTTTTTATACCATTCAACACTTTGCAATTCAAGAGTACAGACAATCCCGTATGGGCTATTAATTTTGAAAGAGATATAATTTCAAAAAACGAACAATCTTTGTGGCAAGGATGGTCACGGAACAATTCTATTTTTTCCGTTGTAAATGCAGGAAAGCTACTTGGATTAAAAAATATTACTTATTCTCAAAAATTTGAACTTAAGCCTTATGGATTAGCAGGAATACAAACTACAGAAGGACAAAAACCTGTACCCGTAAAAAAACTCGGAGGCGATTTGAACATAAACATTACTCCTACATTAAAATTAAACTTAACTACTTTCACTGATTTTGCACAAGTAGAAGCAGATAGGATACCAGTAAATTTATCTCGCTTTAATGTATATTATCCCGAAAAACGTCAATTCTTTTTGGAAGGAGAAAATTATTTTTCTTATTATCTTGGTAATCGTAATATGGGATTTTATACCCGGCAAATAGGAATAGAAGATGGACGACAAGTTCCAATTATTGCAGGAGCAAGATTGTTTGGAAAAGTTGGAAAAGAAAATATAGGTTTTTTGAATATGCAAGAAGGGCAAATAGACTCTTTACCCTCATCTAACAATACTGTTTTTAGATATAAACATGAGATTGGAAAACAATCTTATATAGGAGGAATATTTACAAATAAATATACAAAAGCATATTCCGGACAAATGGTAGGGGTAGATGCATCTTATATTACTTCCGAATTTTTGAAAAATAAAAATCTGGTAGTTACTGCAAGAGTTTCTACTTCTTTAAAGAAATTTGAAACACAAAAAAATGCACTATCTTACTTTTTGTATGTAGATTATCCAAACGATTTTATAGATAACTATATGGCAATGGGGAGTATGCAGAAAAATTTCAATCCAGATTTAGGTTTTATCAGGAGAACAGATTATGATTTTTATGCTTGGTTTTTTAGAATCATGCCACGAGTATTTACCAAATATGGAGTAAAAAGATTAACATTGAAACCTTGGGGATTTTTGATAAACTATACTCATTCTACAGGTAAAATAGAAACATTTTACAATGAAACACGTCCATTAGGAATAGTACTAAAATCAGGCGACAGAGTAGAATTTAATTTAATACAAAATTTTGACAATTTAAATTATTCCTTTAATCTCACGGATAATATTACAGTTCCTATTGGCAACTATAAAATGTTTACTTACCAAGTGCAAGCAGAATCATATAAAGGGCGTGCATTATGGACAGAATTTAGTTATGAGTGGGGAGGATTTTATGGAGGAAAAATAAATACAGTTTCATCTTCGTGGGGGTGGAATGTAAATAAGCATTTAGCACTATCGGAAGAATATACATATAATTATGTAAACTTACCACAAGGAAATATTACTACACATGAAATAGCTTCATATATTAATTTTGCTTTAAACACAAAATTAAACTTTTTAGTATTCGGTCAATATAATAGCCTGGAAAACTTCATGTTATACAATATCCGAATACATTGGATACCCAAAATAGGAAGCGACTTTTATTTTGTATATAACATAGGTTATAATGAACCTATACATAAAATAGAATTATTAAAACCACAAACAACTACAGCAGTGGCAAAACTTGTGTGGCGTATCACTTTTTAAGTTGCAAAGATCCTCAAAAATATCTTTTTCACTTATGCAAAAATCATAATAAATAATATTGTAAATATTAGATTAACAAATAGTTAAGTCTAATTTAAAAAACACAAATGAGAATTTTTAACATTCCAAAAGAATATTTTTTTACCTTTGTGATAAATCCAAAAAATAAAAAATATGATACAAAAATTACTATCTGGAATTGTAGTTATATTATTAACTACCCTTATTGGGTATTCGCAAATAGAAGAAAAAGGAATACCTCAAGGGCTTAATTTAGACACAAAAAGTCTAACCGCTATTACTTTAAAAGCTCCTAATGTTGATTCTTTACTTGCCGATGATGTAAAAAGAGCAGAAGAAGGAGTATTTTATAGAACGGGAGTAGCAATACCCGTATCAATTAATATAGATAACAGTGGAAAATGGACTAAGCTTCCCGATGGAGAAAAAATATGGAGAGTAAGAATAAAATCCAAAGGTGCAGAAGCTCTTATCTTAGACTTTGATAAATACCATTTACCAATGGGAGCAAAGCTTTTTGTTTATTCTGCCGACAAATCTCAAATAATAGGAGCATTTACTTCTAAAAACAACAAAGAGGATAAAACTTTTGCTACCAGAATGGTTGTTTCTGATGACATAATAGTTGAACTGGACTTACCTGGCAAACTATTATTTAAACCCGAACTATCTATTTTTAATGTAGGCTACATATATAGAAATGTAGATTCTTATCTGTGGAAAGCTCCAAAACCCGCAGGAACTTGTGAAGTAAATGTAAATTGTTCTCCCGAAGGAGATGATTGGCAAGATGAAAAAAGAGGCGTGGCCCGTATATTACTAAAAGCAGGCAGTCAATACGGTTATTGTTCTGGTACATTAATCAATAACACAAACAACGATTGTACCCCATATTTTTTATCAGCAGCACACTGTGCAGAAGATTCTCAAGATGGAGACTTCCCTTACTGGAGATTCTATTTTAATTATGAAGCTGCAACATGCTCTGGAACAACAGGTCCGGAAAATCAAACTGTAGTAGGCTGTGAAAAAATTGCTTATGCAGCCAATAATGCAGGCACCACATCAGACATGTTGCTATTAAAACTAACAAGCTCTGTACCCGAAAGTTATAATCCATATTACAATGGATGGGATAGAACTAGCACCATCCCGTCAAATGCTGTGGGAATACACCACCCAGCTGGAGATATAAAGAAAATATCTTACGGTTACAATTTAAGCAATTACAACAATACTCACATAAGAATATATTGGCAACAAACTACCAACGGACATGGTGTAACTGAAGGAGGTTCCTCAGGCTCTCCACTATTTAATAAAAATACAGGATTAGTAATAGGAACGCTAACAGGAGGGACTTCTGGATGTGATAATCAAACAGGATACGATATTTATGGAAGAGTGTATTTCCATTGGGACCAAAATGGTTCAGCATCGAGCGAACAATTAAAACCTTGGTTGGATCCAAACAATACAGGTGTAACAACTTTACAAGGAACTTATTGTGGAGATGTAGCTCCTACTGCTAATTTCTCTGCAAATCCCACAACCGTATTAGTTGGTGGTTCGGTAAGTTTCCATGATTTATCCAGTGGTAACCCTACTTCCTGGAGTTGGGACTTCGGAGATGGTAGCACATCTACTCAGCAAAATCCATCTCATACATACACTAGTGTAGGAGATTATACCGTGTCTCTTACTGCATCTAATTCCAATGGTAGTGATAGTGAAACTAAAACAAACTATATACATGTAGTTAATCAAGTGCAGGAATGTGATACATTAAACTATCCACTATCTGGCTCTTCAACATTATATACAGCAGTTGACCAAGATAATAATCCTTATGGATATGTATTAGGGAATAATGGATACGGAGATAAAGCTAAAGCTCAATATTTCCAATTGCCGGCAGGACTTTCAAAACTTTCAACTGCATATTTTTGGTTTGGACGAGTAAATGACGGAGGTAATGGGACACAAATAACATTTAAAGTATGGGCAGATAATAACGGAACAGTAGGAAATGCAATAGCAACTACAACTATGGCATTAAGTGATATAAAAACATACTTTGACAATAATCAAATGGTACCGGTAACATTTAATCCCGTTGTAAACCTATCCGGAAACTTTTATGTGGGAGTAATCCTCCCAACAAGCTCTGGAGATACTCTTGCTTTAATGAGTAATAAAAATGGTGATGCCTCTTCACCAAATATAGCTTGGGAACAATTTAGTGATGGTAGTTGGCATGCAGTAAATGAACAAGATTCATGGAAATTAAGTATTGCAGCTGCTATTTTCCCAATAGTATGTCCTGAAAATAATGATGTGGAAATAATAAAGAATAATGAAATACTATCTATTTTTCCAAATCCTACAAACGGAGAATTTGAAGTTAAATATGCCTCTTCTTGGAATGGTAACATGAAAATAAAAATAGTAAGTGTTGATGGCAAAGTGGTATATGAAAAAGATTTTGTAAAAAGTTCAAAATTGTTTAACCAAAAAATAAATGTAAAGATACCACAAGGCATATACTCCATTATGCTACAGACAGATAATGAAATAATAACACACAAGTTGATTGTAAAGTAAAAAAGTAGATTTTTTATAAATATTATAAAGAGGTTGCCTATTTTAAGTGGCAACCTCTTTTTTTATTTATTTTTGAAAAAGTATGTATTTATCAATCAACAGTTTTACTAAATAATGGTTTGTAGGTATCGGTTAGTAATATTTTTTTGAGTATGTTTGCGATATAAAATAACTTAAACATAAAAAATCATGACTAAAGAAAGAGCTTTACAAATAGTAGATAACCTTGGTTACCTCCTTGATGTAGAAGATGAGCTTAAAAACATAAACATTGCGGAAGAAATAAAAAGATTAAAAAAAGAAAAAAATGCAGTAATATTAGCTCATTACTACCAGCGTCCAGAGATACAGGATGTTGCAGATTTCTTAGGAGATAGTTTAAAATTATCTCAAGAAGCAGCATCAACTAATGCAGATATAATTGTTTTTGCAGGAGTTCATTTTATGGCAGAAACAGCAAAAATATTGTCTCCTGACAAAAAAGTTTTAATACCTGATATAAATGCAGGTTGTTCTCTTGCAGATTCTATTACAGAAGAAGGATTGGCAGAATTAAAAAAACAATATCCCGACCACATGGTTGTATCTTATGTAAACACTTCAGCCAAAATAAAAGCAATGTCTGACCTTGTTTGCACTTCATCTAATGCTTTCTATCTTATAAAAAGTTTACCCCCTGAACAAAAAGTTATTTTCACTCCTGATAGGAATCTGGGATATTACATAAAATCTTTATTAGACAAAGAGGATGAAGAATTTATCATATGGGATGGAGCCTGCCATGTACACAACGGATTTAACAAAGAAACTTATGAGAATCTGAAAAAGGAATATCCTGATACAGAATTGATTGCTCATCCGGAATCTCCGAAAGAAGTATTATTGCTTGCAGATTTTATTGGTTCTACTTCCGCTTTACTTAAATATGTAACGGAAAGTAGCAAAAAAGAATTTATAGTTGGGACAGAAGAAGGAATAATATATCAAATGAAAAAGAAGAGTCCTGATAAAAAATTTCATGTATTACGTGGTGGAACTTGTGGTTGTGGCTTTTGTGAATTTATGAAAACTATTACTTTAGAAAAATTATACCTAACATTAAAATACGAAGTACCTGAAGTTGTATTGGACAAAAAATTGATAGAAAAAGCATATATTCCAATTAAAAGAATGCTTACTCTATCAGAACAATTGGGATTTAAATAACCGATAGTGTCAAGATTATCAATAATGTTAAAGCTAAAATTTTTTGGCATTACTTAAATTCAATTAGTAAATGCAACAAGCAAGTAATTTTGACTTAGTCTTTTATTCGGGGTTACAGAAATCCTCTTTGCGGAATAAAGCGTAGCGTAATGTAGCAAAGAGAATAAAGGAAATAAAACCTTAGGTCTCCCTACCCTGTAAATAAATACTACAGTCAGAAAACAAGTTCCATAGTTATTGTAGTTTTAAGGCAACCAAGAAAAAGATAAATAATGTTACTTTTGTCAATTATTCTAATAAATTAGATGACAAATAACGCTACAGATATAGGAAAGGAAACCAAAGGTGTAAAACTTATTTTAGGAGAGCCTGAGAAAGCCATTAGACGGCTGTCATTACCCATGATGATTGCAATGTTGGCTCAAACACTTTACAATATAAGTGACGGGATATGGGTAGCAGGATTAGGAACAAGTGAGTTGGCAGCCATAGGCTTATTTTTTCCCTTGTACATGATAATAATATCGTTCGGGAGTGGCATTAGTGTAGGAGGCAGTTCTGCCATATCCCGCAAAATAGGAGCAAAATATAAAGAAAAAGCAGATTCTGCAGCAATTCACACCTTGTTATTGGGATTGGGAGTTGCAATAATTTTAACTGTTTTTGGCATAATATTTTTAAAACCTATTTTTGATAAAATGGGGGCAAATCCTTCGGTGGTAAAAGATACTATCGCTTACGGTAATATAATTATATGGAGTACCATATTGCTTATTTTCAACAATTTAGCCTCGGGTATTTTGCGTGGTGAAGGAGATACTAAAAGAGTAATGTATGCAATGGTAATGAGTGCCATTCTTAATATAGGATTAGACCCTATTTTTATTTATGTACTTAAAATGGGAATAAAAGGTGCAGCGTGGGCAACAGTGGCATCTGTATTTGTTACAAGTATTATAATTACAAGATGGCTATTTTTGAAAAAGAATACTTATGTAGAATTTAACTTCCATAAGTTTAGAATAGATTGGCAAATAATAAAAGAAATTTTAAGAGTAGGGGTTCCTGCTTCGTTGGCACAAATGGCAATGGCTTTTGCAATATTTATAATCAATTATATCATTATAAAAGTAGCAGGACAAAACGGAATAGCAACATTTACCAGTGCTTGGCGAATAATTATGATAGGTCTTGTGCCTCTTATTGGAATATCTATGGGAGTAACTGCCGTAGTTGGTGCTGCTTTTGGAGCAAAGGATATAAAAAAATTAAACACAGGATACATATATAGCATTAAGTATGGTGTAATGATTGAGGTAATTATTGTAATATTGATTTTCATTTTTGCCAAACAATTAGCTTTTTTATTTTCGTATAGTAAAGATACTTCCGTTTTGTCTCAGTCCTTAACTTACACATTAAGAGTATTGGTTTTGTTCTTGCCAACTGTTCCTCTGGGTATGTTTACTTCTTCAATGTTTCAAGGTATCGGTAAAGGTGAAAACTCTTTGATGATGACTATTATGAGGACATTGATTTTCCAAATAATTTTCGGATACATATTAGGTATAGTTTTTAATTTCGGTCTTCCCGGAGTATGTTGGGGAATAGCTATTGGAAATATTACAGCATCTTTTATCGGGTTTGCATGGGGAAAATACGAAATAAATAGATTGTATAAAAAAGCTTAAATGAGAAAATAAGAGAGCATATTCCGATTTCTTTTATACTACTTTTAAAGGACAGTTTCTTCTTTTCACAACTAATTATTATTTTTTGATAGTGTCATCTTCTTTGTTTTTCCCGAATTTTGATATGTCATGATATTTAGGAGGAATAACTTCTATTCCGTTTGTATCAATAAATCCATATTTATTCTTTTTTTCTACTAAAGCCCAACCTTTTTTGTATTCTCCAAATTTCGATATATTATCATATTTAGGAGGGATAACTTCTACACCATTTGTATCAATAAATCCGTACTTATTCCTTTTTTCTACCAAAGCCCAGCCTTTTTTGTATTCTCCAAATTTCGATATATTATCATATTTAGGAGAAATAATTTCTACACCATTTGTATCAATAAATCCATATTTATTCCTTTTTTCTACCAAAGCCCAACCTTTTTTGTATTCTCCGAATTTTGATATATTATCATATTTGGGAGTGATAACTTCTATTCCGTTTGTATCAATAAATCCGTATTTATTTCTTTTTTCTATAAGAGACCAACCATTTTTGTATTTACCATACCTGTCGACTTGTTTTTGCTGTCCTTGTCCAAAGATAGTTGATGAAACAAGAATCAAAATAATAAGTAGAATAGCTATATTATTTATTTTCATTGCCTTAAATTTAACACAAAGATAGTGCTTTTATAAGAAAAAAACAGGGAGTCTCTTTCATTATTTTTAAGACTCCCTTGTTTATAATAGTTATAAAGTAAAAATGCTATTATTTATTTTTTTATGATTTTTGTTGTGTCATTTGCTATCATAAGCTCCTCATTAGTCGGCACAACCATTATTTTCACTTTTGAGTCTTCTGCCGATATTACAGCTTCTTTACCACGTAATCCTTTGTTTTTATTTGCATCAAGCTTTATCCCCAAATAATCGAGTTCGGATAATATGCCC
Organism: uncultured Bacteroidales bacterium; assembly: GCA_964421355.1. GTDB lineage: Bacteria > Bacteroidota > Bacteroidia > Bacteroidales > JALTDM01 > JALTDM01. The sequence goes on along the minus strand of CAYQWX010000001.1, from coordinate 63,000 downwards.
ATACGCCTTTCATCACCATTTTCTCCTATTCCTCCTGTAAACACTAATATATCTACTCCATTCATAACTGCAGTGTATGAACCTATATATTTTTTCACCCTATAATCAAACATTTTTAACGCAAGATCTGCTCTATAATTGTTGTTTTCAGCAGCTATTTCTATCTCCCTCATATCGTTTGATATTCCTGATATGCCTAATAATCCGCTGTGTTTGTTTACCAAAGTATAAGCTATGTGAGGTGTTAGTTTTTCTTTAGTGAGAATAAAGTTATAAACACCTATATCCAAATCTCCCGACCTTGTCCCCATTATAAGTCCTTCTACAGGAGTCATTCCCATTGAGGTATCTACCGATTTACCATTTTTGATAGCAGCAACCGAAGCACCATTACCCAAGTGGCAAGTGATTATTTTTTGTGAGTCATAATCAACACCTAATATCTCGCAAGCACGATGTGCTACATATTTATGGCTTGTTCCATGGAATCCGTATCTTCTTACCCCATGCATTTCGTACATGGAATACGGAATTGCATAATGATATGCATAATCAGGCATAGATTGGTGAAATGCCGTATCAAATACTGCTACCTGAGGCACTTGCGGGAGTAAAGATTTTATTGCATATATTCCTTTTAAGTTAGGTGGATTATGTAACGGAGCAAGTTCTACACAACTTTCTATTTCTTTTATTACTTCGTCGGTAATAAGTATGCTGTCTTTAAATTTTTCTCCTCCGTGTACTACTCTGTGTCCTACTGCTTCTATTTCATCAATACTTTTTATGCAGCCGTGTTTTTCACTTTTTAATATCCCGAGTACATATTCTATACCTATTTGATGATCTATTATGTCTCCTTTGAAAATTACTTGTTGATTATTTTCTTTTGTATGTTTAATTTGAGAACCTTTAATTCCTATTTTTTCTACCAACCCTTTTGCTAATACTTTTGTGGTAGTCATATCATAAAATTGGTATTTTATAGATGAGCTACCACAGTTTAATACTAAAACTTTCATTTCTTAATTTTTTTTTATGAATTAAAAATGTATTCTACGGCAGAACCTATTTTTTTGCCGTTTTCGTCATATTTATAAAATCCAACTCTTGTTTTTATTCCAAGGTGATTTGCTCTTTGTAGTCGTCGCAATATCGGTGAAGCTTTGTATCTCAAATCACCGAATTCATCATACATATTATCCATCCATCTTACTACTTTATCTATTCCTATTTTGTCTGCCAATTCAAATGGTCCTTCGTATATTCCTATGCTTTTTCTAAATGCAAAATCTATTGTTTCCAAATCGGCAACACGTTCTCCAAGCAGATCGCAAGCCTCGTTTATCATTGGTGCAAAAATTCTTACAGATATTAGTCCCGGAGATTCTGCTACTCTCACAAACGACTTACCAAGAAGAATTGCAAATTTTTGTACATTTTCACAAACTTTTTCATCGGTGTACATACTTTTTACCACTTCTACCAATGATGAGTCAGGAGATGCAGTAGATATATGCATACTGATACATCGGTTTTTATATTTTAATACTGATGCCAATTCGGTAATAGCCAAGGTAGCGGAGTTTGTGGCAATTATTGTTTTAGGAGATACATTTTCTTCTATTTGTTTGAATAGTTTTTTTCTTATCTCTTTTGATTCTTCTTTTCTCCCTGATAATATTGATTCTATTACCAAATCACAATTTTTTAAGTCTGCATAGTCTAAAGAGCCTTTTATACGAGACAATATTGCCCGTTTTTCACTTGGTGTAATACCCCAGCGTTTTACTTTGTATTCCAGTGCTGCTTCTATTGATTTCAGTGCTTGTTGGATTTTTTCTTCCGATACTTCTATAAATATTACATCTATTCCTCTGGATGCAATTATTATAGCAAGTTTTTGTCCTGTAATACCACAACCGACTATACCTACTTCGGAAAAATCGGCTTTGGGTCTTTCGGAAGATCCAAGTGCATACTTTTCTACTCTTTCAATTATTGGTTCTGTTTCCATTTGATTTTTATTTTTGATAAATTAAAATATGTTTTCTATTTACATACAATGACAAATGTCAGTATGCTCGCTCTATCTTTCTTTCTATAAAGTTTATGTAAGCACGGTTTACTACTTTATTCCCTCCATGAGTAGGATAATTACCTGTAAAATACCAGTCTCCAGTATGATTAGGTATAGCCTTATGTAAGTCTTCGACTGTTTGATATACTATCTTTACATCAGCTTCTATATCTGCAGGACGGAGTAATTCTGCTATTTTATCAGAAATTTCTTCATCCGTAAATGGTTCATAAATCATTTTTACATAATTCTTTATTTCTTCTTTTGGTAAATTTTCCTGTTGTTTACACAGGTTATATACTTGAGCAATTATGTTCCCTTTTCCTTTTTCTTTCAATAGTTCTATCGCAGCTCTAAATGCAATAAGGTTATCCAACCTTGCCATATCTATACCGTAACAATCAGGATAGCGTATTTGAGGAGCGGATGATACTACTACTATTGTTTTGGGATGCAAGCGGTCAAGTATGTTTAATATACTCTTCTTCAAAGTAGTACCTCTTACTACTGAGTCATCAACTATTACAATATTGTCCCGATATTGCCTTATCGCACCGTAAGTTATGTCATATACATGTGCTACCAAATCATCTCTACCATTGTCTTGCGATATAAACGTGCGAAGTTTAACATCTTTTACGGTAAGTTTTTCTATTCGTGGCTTGGTGTCCATTATTTCATTTATAAGTTCTTCGGTAATTATATCACGATTTTCAAATAATTGTTCTTTCTTTTTTCTTTTTACTTCATCTTCCACACCTTTTATCAGTCCATAGAATGCGACTTCTGCTGTATTAGGTATATATGAAAAAACTATGTTGTCTATATCGTGGTCTATTGCATCTAGCACTCTGTTTGTCAAATAATATCCCAAATTTTTTCTTTCTTGATAAATATCGGCATCTGAGCCACGAGAAAAATATATACGTTCAAAAGAACATCTTGTTATTTTTTCTGCAGGTCTTACTGTTTCTTCTTTTACATCTCCATTAGCTTTTATGATGATGGCATTACCCGGCGTAAGTTCTTTTACCTCTTCTGTTTCAAGTTTGAATACGGTTTGGATAACAGCTCGTTCACTTGCAGCCACTACTATTTCGTCATCATAATAATAAAAAGCGGGTCTTATTCCGTTGGGATCACGAACCACAAAAGCATCGCCATGCCCTACCAAACCACCTATAACATAACCACCATCCCAATTTTTGCTTGCTCCTGATAATACCTTGGCTATATCTAAATTTTCGGCTATTAAATTTGAAATTTCTTTGTTGGTATATCCTTGTTCGTGATAATGCTCAAATAATGCTTGTACTTCCCTGTCTAAAAAGTGTCCAAGGTTTTCCATTATAGTAACGGTATCGCTATAATCTTTTGGATGTTGTCCTAGGTCTATGAGTTTTTGAATCAGCTCATCAACATTCGTGAGGTTGAAGTTTCCTGCTACTACAAGGTTGCGGGTTTTCCAATTGTTTTCTCTCATTTGAGGATGTACATTTTCTATTAAGTTACCTCCAAATGTGCCATATCTTAAATGACCAAGATACAGTTCTGAAGCAAAAGGCAAGTTGTGTTTTGCCCACATAGGATCTTCAAGTTTGTCTTTAGGAATACTTTTATAATAAGCAAACACTTTTTCAAACACATCTTTTATAGGCATATCTGCATTAGAACGCACTCTATGAATATAGGGTCTTCCAGGTTCCAGATTTATTTTAAGACCTACCAGTCCTGCTCCGTCCTGCCCTCTGTTATGTTGTTTTTCCATCAAGAGATATATTTTGTTAAGGGCATAACACCAAGAACCATATTTCCAATGATAATATTCAATAGGTTGCCTTAACCTTATGAGTGCAATGCCGCATTCGTGTTTAATTAATTCGCTCATTAGTCGATAGGTTTTTGCCTGTGCAAATGTAAGTTTTTAATGATATTTCAGAAGTGTTTTTATACCTATATTTTATAAAAATATTTGTGAAATTTTAGGGTGCATTAGTATGTATTATTTTGATAATTTTTCCAAGTCCGTCAAAAATTTAATTATGTATTTTTCTTGTGTTGCCCATGAAGTAACAAGTCTTATTATAGATTTCTTATTATCAATTTGTTTCCACACATAAAAATCATACTTTTCACTCAATTCCGCAATTATTTTATTAGGTAAAATAGGAAAAATCTGATTTGATACCGGTTCTGTTAAGAATGTATATTCTAAAGCTTTTATCCCGACTGCCAACTTAGAAGCCATAACATTAGCATACTTTCCAAGTTCAAAGAACAGATTGTCTTTGAATAGCTCCAAGAACTGTATCCCTAATATTCTACTTTTGGCAAGTAAGGCTCCTTTTTGCTTTAACAAATGTCTAAAATCTTCCTTTAATTTATCATTATTTATCACAATTGCTTCTCCGAGTAATGCACCATTTTTAGTGCCACCAATATAAAACGCATCCACAAGTTTTGAAAGTTCATATAATTGCATATCGTTTTTTTCTGAAGTAAGTGCGGAGCCTAATCTAGCACCATCCAAGTATAAATAAAGATTATTCTTTTTGCAAAATAAAGATAATTCCGTAAGTTCTTTTTTAGAATATACAGTACCTATCTCCGTAGTATTTGATATAAACACCAATTTAGGTTTTACCATATGCTCATCTTCATGCAAATCAAGTATTGTTTGAATATCTTTTACTCGTAGTTTCCCGTCTGGAGTTTCAACAGTATTTATTTTGTGTCCTGTAGATTCTATAGCACCTGCTTCATGCACAGCAATATGTCCTATAGCAGGAGCAATTACGGATTCGTGAGGTCTTAATGCTGAAGATATTACTATTAAGTTTGCTTGTGTACCTCCAGAAACAAAATGAATATCCGGTTTTTCAGTTTTAAGTTTTTTTAATATTAGTTCTTTTGCTTTTTTAGAAAAAATATCGTTCCCATATCCTTCTGTTTGTAACAAGTTTGCCTCATTCAAAGCTTTTAATATTCGCCAGTGGGCACCCTCACTATAATCGTTTTTAAAACTGTATTTAAGCATAAGTAAAAATGTTTTTATAAGCGATAAATATATTTATTTTTATTTTATCTTTGTCTCTGATTTTTGATGGTGGACAATAAGTCCTTAATAGGGAATCCGGTGAAAATCCGGAGCTGTACCCGCAGCTGTAAGTTCCTTAATCTATTGTGTGATCTATGCCACTGCCATTTTTGTTGGGTGGGAAGGCTACACAATAGAGGAACAAGCCAGAAGACCTGCCATCCAAAATAAACGAGCGAGGCTTACGGGAATATAAGCCAAGCCGAAAAAGGGTTTTCATTGTTCTTTCTTCGGTAACAAATAATTGTTGTATTCCCTAAAAAGCCTCTCTACACTAATAATGAGGCAATATGAATAAGCAATATGCTGTATTTTGTATTTTTATTTTTGTTTTTCCGTCCATATTTATAGGACAGAACGATACCATATTGCTTAATAAAGTTACGATAAAGGCTGCAAATGATAATGATTTGCAATATATTGATACTCTAAATATATCTTCTTTGAATATTTATTCCACCAATACAATTTTAAACACTTTATCTGGTATGAGTATGAAAAATTATGGTATTGGAGGCTTATCTTCCATAAGCATGTATGCTTTACCATCCAGATATAATTCGGTGTATGTAAATGATATTCCTTTGGTGTCCGTGATGTCTGGAGGTATAGATGCAAGTATTATTCCTTTGAATTTTTTTAATAGTATAAAAATTAAACATGGTGGAGTTTTACCTGTCTCTATAAATTTTTTTAGTTCCGATTGTAAGAATATTATTGTTGAATCTTTGTTCTCCACTGCAAAAAATATCAAAAGTTCAATATGTGTTCCGTTGAATGTGAAAAATAATAAAATTTCTTTGTTTGTAAGTGGCACAAACAATAGAAATGAATACAATATGCTTAATAACTATATTTATCCTCCCAAGATTATTAAAGTTACAGGCTATCCGTCTTATTACAAAAAATTATTAGTTACTGATAAAATTGCCATGTCCAACAAAAGTAAAATGAATATAAATTTTATGTATTCATCAAATTTTCAGAATATTTTCCCCACTATGACACAAGAAAAAAATACTGCTTCTTTATTTACCGAGTTCTACGGAAGTTCTGCAAAATATAAGTTAGAAAAAAACAAAAGCATTTTCACAACAACAATTTCTTTTTCAAAGCATTGTTTGCTGTATTCGGATAGTTCAAAAAACATATTTTCACACAATAATAGCTATGATTTTAGGATTAAACAAAGTATAATTACTAAAGTATTCAAAGTTTTTTCTTTTAATACTTCAGTTTCTTACAAATATGAAAAGGCAATTACAAATAATTATAACTTCTCTCCTTACAGAAACACTTATGCAGTAAAAGAAGAAGCTAGTTATCAAAGTAAATATTTAGGA
>CAYQWX010000001.1:0-56470 GCA_964421355.1 uncultured Bacteroidales bacterium | reverse complement strand
ATAAATATAAATGGAAGATTATTATCTGATATTAAAAATATTTATCCTTTTTCTTATAGGGCAACATTACTTTTGAAAAATATTCCGTATGTACACCCTAAAGTTAGTCTTGAACATAATGTTATATTGCCTACTTTTAACGATTTATATTGGTATCCTGGTGGTAATGTTGCATTAAATCCTGAGGAAATTACTCTGTGGAGTTTTGAACTGGGAGTTTTTAATAACCAATTAAAATTTTTAGCTACACATAGCAACACATATAACGAGATAATATGGAAACCTGTTAATAATTCTACTTTGTGGCAAGCTATAAATTATGAACATGCACATAGAATCGTTTTGTCTGTGATAGCTAACCATTCTTTCACCATACTTAATAGATTGGAAATAAAACTATTAGCCTCTTGCGATTATATAAATGCAAAAGATGATAATGGTAAATACCTTATCTATGTTCCCTTAAATAAAAGTGTAGCACAAATTAATTTTGTGTATGATAAAAAGTTTAGTTTTTCTACACATTATACTTATTATGGGGTGAGATATACTTCTTTTGATAATTATTTTTCATTGCCATCATTTAATGTCTATGATTTGAACTTGTCTTATACTTTAGCTTTAAAAAAAATAGCAGTTGTTACCTCTTTTGTTATAAATAATATAACTAATGTAGCGTATGAATATATCCCGTCTATGCCTATGCCATTGCGGTATTATTCCATTGATTTAAAATTTATGTTTAACCCAAAAAATAAAAAATTATGAAAAGAAAAGTATTTTTTGTAGCAATGTGGTTGTTTGCCGGATTAATCGGAAACTCCCAAACAGTAGTAACATTTGAAAATTTACCATTGCCCGATACCGGTTTTTGGAATGGTTCGGACTTGTCTGGTGGTTTCTCGGCTCAAAATGCATTTTTTGTTAACTATTATGATACTACTTATGGTTCATGGAGTGGTTTTGCTTATTCTAATCACAATGACACGGTAACTGCCGGATATTTAAATCAATACAGTGCTATTGCAGGAAGCGGTGTTGACAGTTCCGATGTGTTTGCATTATGTTATGTTAGTCCATGGAATGCAGGTAATTATATTAAATTTAACAATGTAGGAGAGCAAGGAGTAACAGTAAATGGTTTTTATGTAACCAATAATACTTATGCTTATATAAGTATGAGAGACGGCGATGCTTATGCAAAGAAGTTTGGTGGAGACGACGGTAATGATCCTGATTGGTTTAAACTTACAATTACTGGATATAAAGCAGGTGATTTAACGGGTAGTGTAGATTTTTATTTGGCTGATTACCGATTTGATGATAATAGCCTTGATTACATAATAAAAGATTGGACATGGGTAGATTTAACTTCTTTGGGAAGTATAGACAGTATTGCATTTTCATTAAGCAGCTCTGACACAGGACAATATGGCATGAACACCCCTGCATATTTTTGTGTGGATAATCTCACATACACAGGAGAAACTAGTGTAATTAGTACTATGGCAATAAATCCTATAAAAATATATCCTAATCCTGCTACCAATTTTATAATGTTTAATAAAAAAGTAGATGAAATAAATATATATAATGTATCTGGGAAAAATATATTAAAACTCAACAATATAGATTATGTAAATATAAAGAATTTACCAAAGGGGATATATTTAGTAAAAATAAAATCAGAAAACAGGATAGTAATTAAAAAAATTGTAAAAAAATAAAGTTCTGTAAATAAATAATAAAAAAGCGGGCTTATAAAGTGCCCGCTTTTTTGTTTTCGTTACTATTTATTAGTATTCTAACTCATCATCTACTTTTATTCTACCTTTAAATACTTTATAAGACCATATTTGATAGAATAATACTAGCGGCACTAATAATACTGCAACAATAGACATTACCGTAAGTGTATATTCACTTGAAGAAGCATTTGTTACTGTAATACTGTTTTCCAATCCGTTTGAAGCAGGTATTAAATATGGGAACAATCCTGCAAAAACCATTATTGTTGCAAAGATTATTGTTAATCCACCTGCCCAAAATGCTTTTTTGAAATCATCTTTCTTTATATATAAGCCGGTAAATATCAATGCTAATGCAGCAATAGCAGCAGCTATATATGAGATTATTGATGCACTATTCGGAAATGTATCTAACCCTGCAAAAGCCCATACTACAAAAATTACTGTAAGCACAAGTGCAACAATCCATATATTCCAAGCTGTTTTCTTTGTTCTTTCTAATATCTCACCTTCTGTTTTTAATGCTATAAAGTTTGCTCCATGCATTGCAAACAAGAAAACAAATACGAGTCCACTTAATATCGTAAATGGTGATAATAATGAAAATAAGCCACCGTGATGATACACATAAGGCGCTCCATTAAAATTGGGATCAGGAGTGAGTTCTACTCCTTTCATTAAATTTCCTACTGCCACTCCCCACAGCAGAGCAATAACGAAACTTGCTATAAAAAATACCCAATCCCAAGTTTTACGCCATTTTAAATCATCGTTTTTACTTCTATACTCAAATACTACTGCCCGAGATATTAATGCTAAAAGCATAAGTACAAGAGCTACATAGAAACCACTAAACAATGTTGCATAAAAATGTGGGAATGCAGCAAAAGAGGCACCACCTGCTGTAAGTAGCCATACTTCGTTACCGTCCCAGTGTGGACCAATTGTGTTTATCAATACTCTTCTTTCTCTATCATTTTTCCCGATAAAAGGAGTAAGCATACCTACTCCATAGTCAAATCCTTCAAGAAAGAAGAACCCTATAAATAATACGGTTACTAATATGAACCATAAAATTTGTAAAAATGTTGCTTCCATAATTTTCAATTTTTTTAATGTTTATATAAAATATTTTTATGCAACTTCTGGTTGAACATTTGATTCTTCAGGAATTTTATTTGCATATTTAATCATTAATCCTACTTCTACTACTATTAAGATCGCATATAATATTCCCATTGATAATAAAGAGAACCACACATCACTTGGTTGAATGTTAGGAGATGCTGCATCTTTTACTTTTAATAAGCCGTAAACTATAAATGGCTGTCTTCCTACTTCTGCCATTATCCACCCAAAAGAAGTGGCTATAAATGGTAAAAATAATGTCCAAAAAGCAAGTTTGAGAAACCATTTCTTTTCCACAAAACCTTTGAATAGTGCTAAAAAACCTACTAATAGCATAATGAGACCTGCATATACCATAATTCTAAAACTCCAATAAGTAAGTCCTACATGTGGTATATAGTCCCCTTCACCATATTTTTTTTGATATCGTTCTTGCTCAGTATTTATTCCATCAACTTCTTTTCCCCATTTGTGATAAGCTAAAAATCCTAATCCACCAGGTATTTTTATTTCTGCATAGTTTTTCTTTTCAGCCATATTTGGTATAGCAAATAAAGAAAAGTCAGATGTATTTTCCCAAGTAGCTTCGGCAGCAGCCATTTTCATTGGTTGTGCTTTTACTAAATATTGTCCTTGAAAGTGTCCTATCAATACAGCAAAGAATATTCCTATAAATCCATATATTGCTGCCATTTTGAAAGAGGTTCTAAATATGTCTGATTTTTTATTTCTTAATAAATGATATGCACTTATTCCGAGTACAAAAAATCCTGCTGTGGTAAGTGCACTAAATAATACATGAGGCCATTGATATAAAAAATTATGGTTAGTAATAAGTTCACCAAAGTTAGTCATTACTACATGAGACCCATCTTCTGACATTTTATATCCTACTGGTTCTTGCATAAAGGAGTTGGCTATCAATATCCATATTGCAGATAAATTTGATCCTATTGCAACAAGCCACATCACCGCAGCATGCATTTTTTTGGATAACTTTTCCCAACCAAATATCCAAACTCCCAATAGAGTTGATTCTAGGTAGAACGCAAGTAAAGCTTCAATAGCTAACGGGGCTCCGAAAATATCTCCCATAAAACGGGAATAACCTGCCCAGTTGAGACCAAATTGAAATTCTTGCACAATACCTGTGGCTACTCCAATGGCAAAGTTAATCAGGAACAATGTACCCCAATATTTTGCCATTTTTTTGTACTTTTCATCTCCTGTTTTCACATATCTACTCTCGATTATTGCAATAAAAATAGATAATCCGAGAGTTAGAGGCACAAACAGAAAGTGGTAAACAGTTGTAATTGCAAACTGCCACCTTGACAATTGAACTACTGTATCTAAACTCATAGTATTATTTTTTTAGTTTTTGCAAATATAAAAAAATTTTACAAATGAAATGGTTTCATTATAATTTTTTATTGCTTATTTATCATTTATTTTGTCATCAGAATTATTTACAATGATTACGAATTATGAATAATGAAAAATTAAAAGATTTATTAGAACAAAAATATTATGAATATAATACTTATTCTTTTATTGAAACTGACCCTATACAAATACCTTATTCGTTTAACAAAAAAGAAGATATTGAAATAGCAGGATTTCTCACTGCTACTATTGCTTGGGGAAATAGAAAAATGATAATAAATAATGCAAAGAGAATAATAAATATTATGTCAAATGCTCCTCATGATTTCATATTGAATGCATCTAGAAAAGAAATAAGTTCTATCAATAATTTTGTTCATCGTACTTTTAATTCATCTGATTTACAATATTTTTTAAAAGCCTTACAGTACATATACAAATATAAAGGAGGATTGGAAAGTATATTTTTAGAAGGCTATAAAAAAAATAATACCGTAAAATCTGCAATAATATATTTTAGAAAAGTTTTTTTTTCATTGGAAGAAATTCCTGCACATGCAACAAAGCATGTTTCTTGTGTGGGACGTGGCTCAGCAGCTAAACGCATAAATATGTTTTTAATGTGGCTGGTAAGAAGTGAAGGTATTCATTTTGGTTTATGGAAAGAAATTCCAACAAATGATTTAATGCTTCCCCTTGATGTGCATAGTGGAAATGCAGCACGTGCACTAGGGTTACTTACCCGAAAACAAAATGATTGGAAAGCAGTAGAAGAAGTCACTGCCAAATTAAGACTTTTTGATGCAAATGATCCCGTAAAATATGATTTTTCCCTATTCGGATTAGATATAAATGAACGAAATGAGATTACATAAAGAATTTATTGCTCTTCTATTATAGATATTCGTTTTTTCCCATCCATTTTTATTATCAAATCTTTATCAAAACGTACATGTATTATATATTTCCCTTTGCGAATAATATTTGCATTGTATAGCTTGTCCCATTTTATAAAACTATCTCCACTTTGCTGATTTACAGAAAAATACCCCACATTCATAGATATTACATTATGGAAAAAGTGTGACCCCAAAGATGGGTCAAGTGGAAAATCTCTCAAACTTGTTTCCACGATTACTTTTGCCTTGGATATATCGGACCACGCAACAGGTATCCCTATAAATTTGTCTCTTGTTCCCCAACGTCCAGGACCTATAAGAACATAGTCTTTGTCCTCTTTTTTCATCAAAGTATTAAAAGTAGCTATTTCTTGTGCAATTTCTTCAGTTATGGTTTTATCAAAATTATTTATATCAACAAATATTACATCTTTTATACCTTTTATTATGCCGTTTCCTACACTTTTGTCAGATAAAAGTATCAATTTTTCATAATTTATTTTATTTAAGTCTATTTTATAATCCTCTTCGTTTGATAACAATGGTTTTATTTGCAATAAATAAAATGATGATTTACCTTCTTTATTGCGGGTGAGATCTACTGCAAATTCTATTTCTACTGCCGACCCCATAGCTTCTTTCACTATGTCAAGTATAGTAGATAATGTTTCCGACAATGGTATGTAGTTATATTTTAGTATGTTAGCAAAATTTAATATTCTTGGTCCCGGATAATCTAATCCTGGACGCATCATATCATTCTCATAATCATATACAGATACCAAATGTCTAAGCGTGCCATGTTTTTCTGCTTCAGAAATATCTAATAATGCTAAATTGGCAGTTTCCCCTTTTAATAAATCAACGGATTTATTGCTTAAATCTACTGCATAAAACTGTCTTTGAGAGTTTTTAAGTAACTCTTCTTTTGAAAAAATATCTATTTGAGAATGCTTAGGGCAAAAACGGAATGCCTTTTTCCCTTCTACTACATATTGTCCAAGTCCTAACGCTATCACCGCAAAACCATCTTCAGGTTGCATGTGTGAAATAGGATAAAAATTATAAGATTGGGCTACTCCGCTTATATGAGGATAATAATAATTGTCAAATTTTTGTCCTACTACTTCTTGTAGCACTACAGCCATTTTTTCTTCTTCTATTTTATAGTTTATAGCTTCTATATAATTAATGGATTCAGGAGAAAAGATAGAAGCATATACAAGTTTTATGGCATCGGATAATTGTTTTACTCTGGTTTCTATAGTAGGTAAATTATTGCTCACCAGATATGTTTCAAATACACCTGCAAATGGCTGCATAAGTGAATCTTCAAACAGACTTGAGGAACGTACTGCAATTGGATTATATGTATTTTCTACAATTATTTCCAATTTCCGCATCAATTCATTTGATAACGAGGAGTTTATGAACATTTGTTTTATTTCAGAATAAGAGTATTTTCTAGAATAGACTTTCTCTATAAGCCCGTTTTCCTTAAGAAATTTGTCAAATTCATCTGTTCCTATGATTGCTGTTCTTGGAGTGCGTATATCTATTCCCTCTATAATACGAGATAAGTTAAAATTATATACCAATGTGTTAAGAAACAAAAGACCTCTACCCTTTCCCCCTAAATTTCCCGAAGCAAGACTTGCAATATTACTTTCTTCCAACCAATCTCTTCTTGTAAAAGGAACAAGTTTACCTTTTTTACCTCTTATTTGATATTCATAAATTTTTTCTTTTAAATAATCTCTTAGTTCCTCCATTGAAGAAAATTGAGTTACACTTATTTTTGATAACATTTGTCCAAGTTCTATTTCTCCTTGAGCAACAAGCCACTGTGAAAAATGATTGTGCAATGCATGATAATAAAGACTATCTTCAGGCACAACTTCAAGAAGCTCAAAAAATTCTTCAAAAGAATGAGCCGTTGTAATAGGATTACCATTTTTGTCTCTAAATATAAAATCACCAAACCCAAGATAATTTTGCATAAATATCCTTATATCATGTAATAATGTCTCACTATTTTTATTAATGAAATATGTTTTTATAGATTCTGCTTCTTTTCTATTATTTTCATTTGATGACTGTATAATTATCGGTAATTCAGGATTATATTCTCTAAAAGTTTTTGCCAACAAGAAACCTGCCTCTTTATTCATTTTATTTTCTTTATTAAATTCCACATCAGTAATAAGAAGTAATAAATCTTTTTTATACATAGTAAACACTTTCATAGCTTCTTCATAATTAGTAGCCATTAAAATTCTTGGACGGGAACGCATTTTCAATAGTTTATACAGCTCATCATTGCTATTTTCAGACAATATTCGGCGTGTTTGCTCCAGCACCAAATGATATAATTGTGGTAAGTAACGAGAATAATATTTTTCACTATCTTCTACCAGCAATATGATTTTTACTATTCCTTTACCTACTTTGATGTCATTTTCTACATTTGTAGTATCTTCCAGAAGTTTTACCATTGCAAAAAATATTCTGGAATCTCCATTCCAAACAAATGTGCGGTCTATTATGTTTTTATGGATGTGAGTTTTGTAATAATCTATGTCCTTATTATTGTTAAGCAATAAAAATATTGGCATTAAAGGATTTATTTTTCTTATAAGTTTAGATATTTTGATAGGATAATCTTTGTTTAAGCCTGTAATTATTATAACTAAATCAAACTTTTTTTTGTTAAGTTCTTCTTTTACTTCGTCTGCAGTAGTAACACCAGTTATACGAGGAAGATGTATTAAATTCAAATTATGATATTCTCCGAAAACCCTATCAACAAATTGTCCTTCACTCTCTATAGAAAAAGCATCATACATAGTTGCTACAAGCAATATCTCTTTAACTTTAAAAGGCATTAAATCATGAAAGATATCCCTATTGGAGTTTTGACTTTTTAAGAATTTATAAAGAATTTTATGAGTATTATTTGTTGATAATTTTTTGTCTTTGTTCATAGTAAATAAATATTTTGTTCCAATACAAAAGTAATGGTATTTTTTTAGAGAGAATTGGTAAAATTTATATATAGAAATTTTAAGCAAAAATTAAATCATATAATGTTTTTTGTATCTTTGGAATTGAAAAACATTTAAAAATATTTAATCATGGGAAAAGAAATATTATCATTAGAACCCAAAGCGGTATGGAAATTCTTTTATGACCTTACCCAAATACCACGTCCTTCTAAAAAAGAAGGTAAAGTTATAGAATATCTTAAAAAGTTTGCAAGTGATAGAAACCTTGAAGTTATAGTAGATGAAGTAGGTAATGTAATAATCAGGAAACCTGCTACACCCGGTATGGAAAATAAAAAGGGAATAATATTGCAAGCACACATGGATATGGTACCACAAAAAAACAGTGATGTTGAGCATGACTTTGAAAAAGACCCTATAGATGCATATATTGATGGAGAATGGGTAACTGCAAAAGGAACAACTTTAGGAGCTGATAATGGCATTGGGTTGGCAGCAGCTCTTGCCATATTGGATTCTAAAGACATAAAACA
This sequence comes from uncultured Bacteroidales bacterium, assembly GCA_964421355.1. Lineage (GTDB taxonomy): Bacteria > Bacteroidota > Bacteroidia > Bacteroidales > JALTDM01 > JALTDM01. The sequence continues at coordinate 47,771 of CAYQWX010000001.1, read as the reverse complement.
CGGTCCTATTGAAGCATTATTCACTGTAGATGAAGAAACTGGAATGACGGGTGCTTTTAACTTAAAACCAGGATTATTAAAAGGAGATATTTTGATAAATCTTGATTTTGAAGACGAAGGAGAGTTGTGTATAGGTTGTGCAGGAGGATTGGAAGCCAACTTAGATTTTACTTACAAAGAAAAAGAAACTCCTTCCGATTATAAAGCATATAAAGTAGTAATAAAAGGATTAAAAGGCGGGCACTCTGGCGTTGATATACATTTGGGCAGAGGAAATGCTAATGTGCTGTTAGCAAGATTTCTCTATCATATTTCAAAAAACATTCCTGTAGAAATATCCGTATTTGAAGGTGGAAATATGAGAAATGCTATTCCTCGTGAAGGATATGCAATAGTAACTATTCCTGAAAATAAAGTTACTGATTTTGAAAATGCCGTTAAAGACTTTGAAGCAATTATAAAAAACGAATATAAAACAGTAGAGCCTGATTTAACATTTTTTGCAGAAAAAACTGACACACCTTCTATGGTAATGGATGACACAGATAAAAAACGAATATTGAATGTAATAGTAGCTACTCCTAATGGTGTGATTCGTATGAGCAATGATATGCCTGATCTTGTTGAAACATCTACAAATTTGGCAATAATAGTAATCAAAAACGGTTCTGCAAGCATAAAAGCACTCATGAGATCTTCCGTTGATTCTTCAAAAGATGCTCTTGCAGAAGTATTTGATGCTTTGTATTCTTTGGCAAATGCAGATAATATAGAATTTACAGGAGAGTATCCGGGCTGGAAACCAAATCCTGATTCAGAAATATTGAAAGTAATGACAGAACAATACAAAACATTGTTCGGGAATATTCCGAAAATAAGTGCTATTCACGCTGGTCTTGAATGTGGATTGTTAGGTGGTATTTATACTAATTGGGATATGATTGCCGTAGGTCCTACTATAAAATATCCTCACTCTCCAGATGAAAAAGTTAATATAGAATCAGTTAAAAAGTTTTGGAACTTTTTAGTTCATACAATAGAAAATGTAGAAAAAAAATAGAATATACATGCAACTTATAAAATGTTGCTTTAGTCTTATTTTGTTATTAAATATGGTAATTTAAAATATAAAAGTTATGAAAAAGTATTTGATGAGTGTAGTGTGGATGCTTGTATTTTCTTTGTTTGGATTTTCTCAACAGTTCCAAACAGAAGCATTTACAGGTCATAAGCCAGTACATCCAAAAGTAGTTAGAACAGGACACTTTTTAGGAGTAATTGGCCCTGTCAGAAATTTTCAACCTTTAACAGAAGCTCAAATTGGAGCAAAAAAAGAGGCTTTAAAAGATATTGAGCGTAATGAGGAACTAAAAGAACGTAATTATCCTAATGCAGCAAATGCTTTGCCAAAAGGTCCTGACCCCGTATGGCAAAAATCAATACCTAGCGGCACAAAAGCACAACCTATTATTGTTGCAAATTTTGAAGGACAAAATGGTGACGGGGGCTATCCTACTGACGATAACGGAACAGTAGGACCAAATTACTTTATGCAAACCTACAACACTTCTTATGCCATTTATGACAAAAGCGGTAATCTAGTAGCAGGCCCTAATGCAATGAATTCCCTTTTTGGGAATGTTACAGGTGCCCAATATAATGATGGTGACCCCATTGCTCTGTATGATGAAGAAGCTGACAGATGGGTAGCTATAGAGTTTTCTATAAGTGGCAGTAATGATTATATGCTGTTTGCTGTTTCTGCAACTAATGACCCCACAGGACAATGGTACGCATATAGTTTTGATGTAGATGATATGCCAGATTATGAAAAAGTAGGAATTTGGCAAGATGGATACTATATGGCAACAAATAATTCCGGAGCAAATAAAAATGATGTTTATGTTTTTGAACGTTCTGTAATGTTAAACGGAGGAAGTAATCCTCAAATGATAGGATTTGACAATCCTTACCGTCCAAATAGCGGTTTTCATTGCATTCAACCTTTGGATAATGACGGCACTTTTGCTCCATCAGGAACTCCAGGTATGTTTATTACCATAAATGACGATGCATGGGGAGGAGGAAGTGATGCCTTATGGCTTTATGAATTGCATGCAGATTGGTCTAATCCTAATAATTCTACTTTTGATAGGGTTCAAGTAATTGATGTCCCTTCTTTTGACTCCCAATTTAACACATCAAGTTATATGAATGATATAGAACAAAGAGGAACTTCTCAAAAATTGGATGCAATTCCTACTGTCCTTATGTATAGAGCACAATATAGGAATTTTGGTAATGAACAAACTATTGTTGCTTGTCATACTGTTGATGTAGATGGCAATGATCATGCAGGAGTAAGGTGGTACGAACTTACTAACGACGGTAATGGCTGGAGCTTACGACAAAGTGGCACTTATGCACCTGATGCTACAAATAGATGGATGGGAAGTATATCTATAAATGCTAATCATGAAATAGCATTAGCTTATTCTGTTGCAGGTCCAAACACTTATACAGGACTGCGTTTCACAGGACAATCGGCAGCAGAGCATGCAAATGCAAATGGAGTAATGGATATTCCTGAAACCGTTATTGTTGATGGGCAAGGAGCACAAACAAATGTAAATCGTTGGGGAGATTATTTCCAAATGAGCGTTGACCCATCAGACAACGTTACTTTTTGGTTTACAGGACAATATGTAAATTCATCTACAAGTTTGGCTACAAGAATAATTGGCTTTAAATTCCAAGAAACAGGAGATCCTCAAAATTTGACAGCAAATGCAGTTTCTGACCAAGAAATAGATTTGAGTTGGGATTTAAATAATAATGGAGATCCTGTATTATTAGCATGGTCGCCGAACGGCACTTTCGGGACTCCTCAAAACGGAACAACTTATAATCCCGGTGATGCTATTCCAGGTGGTGGTACTGTGCTTTATTATGGAACAAATACTACTTATAACCATACGGGACTACAACCTTCTACTACATATTATTATAAAGCTTGGTCTTATTTACCTTCAAATGAATATTCATCTCCAGGTGTAACTGCAAATGCTACTACTGAAGCTGCTCCTATTTCCTCTTATCCATTTACATGGGATTTTGAAAGTAGTGCAGACTATACAACTTCTTTTGCTCCTTGGACCACAGTGGATGGAGACGGGAAAGCAACTTATCAAAGTAGTGATTGTGATTGGACAGGAGAAGGTTCTGCTTTTGCCTATATGGCATTTAATACAAGTGATTGCTGGGAAAGCACAGTTGGTGATGCTGCTCATAGTGGAGTAAGGGTTGGAATGGCAATTTGTCCGAACGATGGAAGCCAAAGTGATGACTGGTTCATTTCTCCTAAATTACAATTAGGCACTAATTCTTCATTTAGTTTTTGGGCATTATCACCAAAACCAAAAACTTGGGGAGATGATGAATTTGAAGTAATGGTTTCTACTACGGATAATAATCCATCAAGTTTTACAGCAATTTCTAATGTAACTCCTGCTGATAGCAGTTGGCAACAATATTCTTATGATTTAAGTGCTTATGATAATCAAGAGATATATGTAGCTATCCATCATGTTTCTACAGATAAATTTATGTTGTGGATAGATGATTTGGAAATAAATTCAACAACAAACTCTAATACTTGTGTAACACCAAACACACAAGCATCAAACTTTGCAGTAACAGGCTCAACTACTTCTTCTCTTGATTTATCATGGACACGAGGAGATGGAACAAAAATATTAGTAGTAGCTCACGAAGGAAGTGCAGTAGATAGCGATCCTGTAAGTGGAACTAATTACACAGCAAATTCTACTTTTGGCAGTGGCGACCAAATAGGAACTGGTAATTATGTAGTATATTCAGGGACAGGACAAAATATGACTGTTACAGGATTAAATCCAAATACAACATATTATTTTGCACTATATGAATATAACGATACTTCCGGAGTATGTTATTTAACTCCTGCTCTTACAGGAAATGGAATAACAGATGATATTGTTTGTACAACTCCAACAACACAAGCTTCAAACTTTTCTGCTGTACCCGACACATATGCAATTGATTTATCATGGACACGAGGAGATGGAACAAAAATATTAGTAGTAGCTCACGAAGGAAGTGCAGTAGATAGCGATCCTGTAAGTGGAACTAATTACACAGCAAACTCTACTTTTGGTAGTGGTGATCAAATAGGAACAGGTAATTATGTAGTATATTCTGGAACAGGACAAAATGTAACTGTTACAGGATTAAATCCAAACACTACATATTATTTTGCACTCTATGAATATAACGATACTTCCGGAGTATGTTATCTAACCCCTGGATTATCAGGTAATGCAACAACATTAAACGATGAGTATATTGTTTCGTCTTATCCATTTACATGGGATTTCGAAAGTAGTGCAGATTATACAACTTCTTTTGACCCATGGACTACGGTAGATGGAGACGGTAAAGCTACTTATGGTAGTAATGATTGCGATTTCCCCGGAGAACAAAGTGCATTTGCCTATATGGCATTTAATACCAGTGATTGCTGGGAAAGCACAGTGGGAGATGCTGCACACAGTGGCGTTAGAGTAGGAATGGCAATTTGTCCGAACGATGGAAGCCAAAGTGATGACTGGTTCATTTCTCCTAAATTACAATTAGGCACTAATTCTTCATTTAGTTTCTGGGCATTGTCGCCAAAACCAAGTAGCTGGGGAGATGATTCTTTTGAAGTATTGGTATCTACAACTGATAATAATCCTTCAAGTTTTACAGCAATATCCAGTGTAACTGATGCTCCTGATACATGGCAACAATTTACTTATGATTTAAGTAATTATGATAATCAAGAAATATATGTAGCTATACGCCATGTTTCTACAGATAAATTTATGCTGTGGATAGATGATTTGGAAATAAATTCAACTATAAATTGCACAACACCAACAATTACAACACAACCTAATAATCAAACAGTATGTGAAGGTAATAGTGTTAACTTTTCTGTTGTAGCTAATGCTACAGCTCCTGTTTATCAATGGAAACATGATGGGAATGATATATCCGGAGCTAATTCAGATACTTATACAATATCTAATGTAACAATGGCAGATGCTGGAAATTATACTTGTGTAATAACAGATTCTTGTGGTAATGTTATTACTTCAAATCCGGCAACTCTTACTGTAAATCCTGCTGTAAGTATAACAACTCAACCTGCAGGAGGTAATGTATGTACAGGTAATTCTTATACATTTAGTATTACAGCAACTGGAAGCAATTTGACTTATCAATGGTATTTGAATGGTAATGCCATAAATGGGGCAACATCTTCCGACTATACTATAAATAATGTTACTACTGCAAGTGCAGGAGATTATACTTGTGAAGTTACAGGAGACTGTGGAAGTGTTACATCAAATATTGCCACCTTGAATGTAACTGAAAGTCCTGCTATCGTAGATCAACCTGTAGGCGGAGATGTTTGTAGCGGAAACTCCTATACATTTACAGTAAATGCAACCGGGAGTAATTTAAGTTATCAATGGCAACATGATGGTAATAACATTAGTGGTGCAACTTCAAACACATATACTATCAATAATGCTACTACCTCAGATGCAGGAAATTATACTTGCGTTATTTCCAATTCTTGTGGTAGTGTAACTACACAAGTAGCACAATTAACAGTTAGTGATGCTGTATCTATTACTTCACAACCTCAAGGTGATACATTGTGTGAAGGAAGTGGATTTTCAGTTTCTGTTGGAGCTACAGGAAACGCTTTAACTTATCAATGGCGATTAAATGGTAATGATATTCCCGGAGCTAATAATCAAACTTATGTTATAAATAGTGTTTCTACTTCAGATGCAGGTGATTATTCCTGTGTAGTTAGCAATGCTTGTGGTAGTGTAGAATCTAATACTGCAACATTAGTAGTTAATCCTCTACCAACTATTTCTTCTCAACCACAAGGTGGAAACATTTGTGAAGGTAGTGATTGGACATTTAACATAGTGGCAAATGGTAGCAATTTAACCTATCAATGGCAACATAATGGTAATAATATATCTGGAGCTACCTCAAATGTATATTCAATCACAAATGCTACCACAAATGATGCAGGAACTTATAATTGTTTGATTTCCGGAGATTGTGGAACAATATCTTCTGATGAAGTAACATTAAATGTTAATGAAACTCCTGTTGTTACTACTCAACCAGTAGATGTTAGTGTAAATGATGGAGATAATTTCACCTTATCTGTAGCTGCAAGTGGTGGTAATTTATCTTATCAATGGATAAAAGATGGAAGTAATTTGATAGATGGTGGTAATATTAGTGGAGCAACAACTTCTACCTTATCAGTATCCAATGCAACATCAAATGATGAAGGTTGGTATTGGTGTGCAGTATCTAATCAGTGTGGTAATGTAACAAGTGATAGTGCACAGGTTACAATCATGGTATTTGTTTCCGAAACAGATGCTAAATGGTTAAACATTACCCCAAATCCAACACAAGGAGAATTATTAATAAGAGGAAGCAATACTATAAAAGAATTGAGTTTATTTACTGTTTCAGGCAAAGAAGTTGTGAAGAAAGTAAATTTAAGCAAGAAGGAATACAGAATAAATATTGCTTCTTTAAACAAAGGATTATATTTACTTAAAGTAACTTTTGTTGACGGCAAACAAGCAAGAGCAAAAGTTATTAAACAATAATTCTTGAAAATAATTTAATAAAAAAAGAGGCTATCTAAAAAATAGCCTCTTTTTTATTTTTATTTGATCAAAATTAAACTATTAATACAATTATCTATTCCCAAGATGTAAACACCACATTATCAATAGTTTTGTTCACACATTTGCTTTTAACTTATTTATCCCAAAGTAGCAAAAGACAAAAAGTATAACTTCAAATAAATTACAAGACATCGTATATTTTTCCACAAGAACAGTTAAGACATCATTGATAAATAACTAAAATTAAAATCCATTTAACCTTTTGATATTAAAAAAAATAATACCTTTGCAGGTCAAAATTTCGGTTGTTATATACAAACAACATAAAGTCTAACATAATAACCATTAAAAAAACAAAAATTATGGCAGAAGAAAAAAATTTAAATCCGGAAGAACTTGAAAAAAGCAAGTTGGACCTCAGTACCGAAGATGTAAAAGAGGATGAACTTGAAACTTACCGCATGGAAAAAAAGGCGGAAGAAGAAGCTGAAAAAACTTTGGAAGACGGCGATGAAGTAGAACTCGTTGATGAAAATCAAGAAGAAGAAATTGATTGGGACAAGTTGAACAATACCGATGATTTCTACGATGAAGAAGAAAGGAAAAAGTATGAAGATCTTTACAATCAAACATTATCTTCTATTGCTGAAAAAGAAGTAGTAGAAGGAACGGTTGTTGCAATAAACAAAAGAGATGTTGTTGTTGATATAGGATATAAATCAGAAGGAGTAATAAGTCGCAATGAATTTAGATATAATCCCGATCTTAAAGTAGGTGATAAAGTAGAAGTGTTTGTAGAAAGCATAGAAAATCCCAATGGACAATTAATATTATCACATAAAAAAGCACGTCTGGTAAAAGCTTGGGAAAGAGCAAACGATGCATACGAAAAACAAGAAGTAATAAAAGGATACATCAAAGCACGCACCAAAGGCGGTATGATAGTAGATGTATTTGGTATAGAAGCATTCTTACCAGGATCTCAAATAGATGTAAAACCAATACAAGATTATGATGCTTTTGTGGGTAAGGTAATGGATTTCAAAATTGTAAAAATAAACCATGAATTCAAAAATGTTGTAGTATCCCACAAAGTACTTATCGAAGAAGAACTTGAAAAACAAAAGAAAGAAATTATAGCAAATCTTGAAAAAGGACAAATACTTGAAGGTGTTGTAAAAAATATAACTTCTTACGGAGTATTTGTTGATTTAGGTGGTGTTGACGGCTTAATTCATATCACCGATCTCTCTTGGGGTAGAATAAATCACCCAGAAGAAGTTGTGAAACTTGATGAAAAAATCAAAGTAGTAATACTTGATTTTGATGAAGATAAAAAACGTATTGCCCTTGGGATGAAACAACTTCAACCACATCCATGGGATTCTCTTGATCCAAATCTTAAAGTAGGTGATAAAGTAAAAGGTAAAGTTGTTGTGCTTGCCGATTATGGTGCTTTTATAGAAATTGCTCCGGGCATAGAAGGATTGATACATGTAAGTGAAATGTCTTGGTCTAATCACTTGAAAACCGCGCAAGAATATTTGAAAATTGGTGACGAAGTAGAAGCAGTTATCCTTACTTTAGACAGAGAAGCCAGAAAAATATCTTTAGGAATTAAGCAACTGCAACCAGACCCATGGGAAAAAGTAGAAGAAAAATATCCTATTGGTTCTAAACATACAGGTACTGTTAGAAGTATTACAAACTTCGGTATATTTGTAGAATTAGAAGAAGGTATTGATGGATTGGTACATGTAAGTGATTTGTCTTGGACTCAAAAAATCAAACATCCTGCAGAATTTACCAAAGTAGGTGAAAAAATAGATGTAGTTGTACTCGATATAGATAAAGCAAACCGAAAACTTAGTCTTGGACACAAACAATTAGAAGAAAATCCTTGGGACACATTTGAAACAACATTTGCAGAAGGAACAGTACACGAAGGGACTGTTGTGGAAAGAGTAGATAAAGGTGCTATTGTCCAACTTCCTTATGGTATGGAAGCTTTTGCTCCTAACAAACATTTATTGAAGGAAGATGGCTCAAGAGCAAAATTAGAAGAAAAATTACCGTTTATGGTGATAGAATTCAACAAGCCTGCTCAAAAAATAGTAGTGTCTCATACCAAAACATGGCAAGAACCAAGAGAACACAAAGAATATAAGTCTAATGCAAAATCACCTAAAGTAGAAAAAACAACATTAGGAGACGTAGCTGAAGAATTAAATAAACTGAAAGAAGAATTAAAAAAGAAAAAAGACGACGATAAATAATTTTTTTAGTCTAAAAAAAATGTTTTACCTTTGTAATTAGGTAAAGGAATAGAGACTATGGATTTCAATATAGAAAAAAAAGATAATCATACTCTTGTAACAATCTTAACAGATAAGGTTACAAGTTCAATAGCACCAAAGCTAAAAGCTGAGTTTGTTACCATAGCAAGCAAAGGCGAAAAAAACATGATATTGGATTTTAGCCAATGTAAGTATATAGATTCGTCTGGACTAAGTGCTATTTTGGTAGCAAACCGTTTGTGCAAAAATGCAGGAGGAATTCTTGTTCTTACAGGATTGCAACAAGCAGTAGAAAGGTTGATAATTATTTCTCAACTTGACAATGTATTAAACATTGTTTACACACTGCCAAAAGCAGAAGAGTTAGTAAAAAAACATATAGAAAAAAAACAAAACGAAGAACAAGAATAAACCTTGAAATTTGAAATAACCATACTCGGAAGCAGTTCGGCTTTGCCCACTTCCGAAAGAAATACAACCGCTCAGATAATAAACCATGCTGAGCGGTTTTTTTTAATTGACTGTGGAGAAGGAACACAGATAAGAATGCGACAAAATTCAGTCCGCATACTTCGCATAGATCATATTTTCATATCTCATTTGCACGGAGATCATTTATTCGGACTACCAGGATTGCTAAATACAATGAATTTGCTTGGCAGACAAAAAGACTTAAATATATATGCACCACCCGAATTAAACTCGTTTTTACAAGCAATAAATACTTATATTTTCACAAAACTCGGATATGCAATAAATATTTACCCATTAAAGGACAACAACAAAGATTTATTATACGAAAATAAGTTTCTAAAAATATATTCTTTTCCTGTATCACATAGGATACCCACATGGGGATTTTCTTTTGAAGAAAAAAAGCAACCTAGAAAGCTGATAAAAGAAGCAATAGAACAATATAATATCCCTATTGTATGGCGTCCTCGTATAAAAAATGGAGAAGATTATATAACTTCGGATAGACAAATAATTCCCAATGAACAAATAACAAAAGATTCTCCTTCTCCAAGAAAATATGTATTCATTACGGATACAGAATATTTGCCATCAGTAAAAAAGTATTTTGATACTCCTATAAATACATTGTATCACGAAGCAACATTTTTGGATACACATAAAGAACGGGCACAAGAAACAAAACATTCTACAGCATCGCAAGCAGGAAAAATAGCAACAATATTACAAGCTCAAAAACTTCTACTCGGACATTTTTCAACACGATACAAACATATACAACCGTTTATAAACGAAGCAAAAAAAGAATTTAATAAAGAGGTACATGCAGTAAGGGACGGAGATATATTTTCTGTATAATTTTACTTTGTAAAAAACACTTATTTTTGAAAATGAAAGATAAAATTAAATTTTCAAAATCTGAATTGCGAGGTATAGCCATACTTGGAATAGTAATTATATCGTTGTTGGGATACAGATATTATTTATTGCATAAGAATAAAAAATATACTTTTGAACAGGGGGCTCGTTATGAGAAAAAAGTTAAAACTTTTGAGCAACAAATAGATTCATTAAAACAAATACAAGTAACAAAGACTAAAAGTGAAAATAAACAAGACAGTATAACCCAAAACAATAAAAACTACTATAAATACTTTATAACCAAATCAAAAAAACAAAATCACAACAAATATGAAATCAAAAAAATAAATATAAACACAGCAACAGAAAAAGAACTTGAAAAAATAAAAGTATTCCCTAAAGTTGCCAAACGAATAATAAAATACAGAAACCGATTAGGCGGATTTATTTCTGTTACTCAAATAAAAGAAGTCTATGGATTGTCTGTCAAAGCATACAAATGGTTATTGCCACATATATATTGTAAAGGAAAAGTAGAAAAAATAAATATTAATACGGTATCTTTTAAAAATCTATTGCATCACCCTTACTGGAATTATGCTAATGTGAAAAAAGTTTTTAAATATAAGGATAAACATGGTTCTATAAAAGACACAATAACACTAAAACAAATATTACCCGATTCCATATATCAAAAAGTAAAATACTATGTTTCGTTTTAGAAGGGTGACTATACATACAATAATTTTTTATTTGATAATAATTATTGCTACAATTTTGCGATTATGGAATCTTTGGAATATGCATCTTTCTAATGATGAATTAAGTGCATTAAGCCGCATAATGTATCCGAATATACGAAAACTTTTTGCAAAGGGGATAATACCTGACGGACATCCTGCACTTACACAAATATTTTTGTATCTGTATGCCCCATTGGTAGAATACAATGATTTCCTGTTAAAACTTCCTTTTATTATAGCAGGGATTGTTTCAATAATAGTAATGTATAAAGCAGTAAAAACAATGGCAGGGGACCTTGTAGCACTTGCTTCAATTGCTTTTTTTTCTATTTCACAACCATTTGTATATTATTCGCAACTTGCTCGTCCTTATGCTTTTGGAATACTTGAAATAGCATTGACCATGTATTTTGTAACCAAAATTATTTATTCAACTCAAAAACCTAATCCCTATGCCTTATTCCAGAATTTTGAAACTTATAATTAAATTATCTCTTAAAAACACAGTTTTTCAATATTTACCTCTAAATATTATAAGCTTTACAAAAAATCTTTTTTAAAAACATTTACCTTACCTGTTAATACTTATTTTAAAATTTTTTTCATGTTTTCCATTTATTACATTCAATATATATAGTCCTGATTCTAAATCTGAAATATTTATTGTAGAAATACCTTTATTTTTAGATGTCGTTTTTACCAAACTCCCTTGGCTATTATAAAAGTTAATTATTACCTTATTTTTACTTATTACATTTAAATTATTTTTAGCAGGATTTGGATATAGTTTAATATATGTAGTTGATAAATAACTATCATTTAGAATTTCTTCATGATATTTATATGTAACTTTTTTTACTGATCCGTCATCTGCCATAGACAAAGTTAAAACTGCGTCCGGATAACCATTTATATAAGTATCATACGAAACATCTGTATAACTAGTATCTTTAACCTCTATCCAACCAAAACTTGTGTGTGCAGAGGTAACTTTATGTTTGTCGGCGACTCTCTTTATCATTAGAGCATTATCAAAATTTTCCGATGGTAAAATTACAGTGCCATAAGCAACTGCAGTATCATGCATTGTTGTAGTCATTTCCACCTTTGCGGAATCTACATGAAATCCGTTTACGGTAGTATCATAGGGCACAACAACTATAAAATGCATAGTATCACACAAAGTATTCCCGTAAGTAAATGGAAATTTGATGTAGTATAAAGGATTATCCATTTTAATTACTAAAGTGTCCAATATAACACCTTGTAATAAAATCCCGTCACTTCCCTTTTTTAGCATATAAATTTCTTGTTTTACTGCTGCAATATTAGCTGTTGGAAAATCATTGTTTACATCAACTATGTCAGGATTAATAAAATAAGTTGTATCCATATATGAATTACCTAAAGAGCTATAATCCCAAACAACATTTTCCCCTGTTGGTCCAGGTGTTAATCCTGTAGTATTAGTATCAACAACATTAAAAATAGTATCTCCAATTGTTGGAGCATCGGATTGTGTCAATATAATTTGTGCAGAAGCATTGTAAAACAGCACAACCAAAATCAAAGTAAGAATTCTTCTCATAACATATTTATTTTATCATACAAAATTACTAATAAATACTACCGTTACTGATAATTTTATCAGATTTATATGTTTATTTTTTCAATATCTTTTTTTATTTGCAATGCAAGCTCTTGTAAGGAATTGAATTTTTTTTCTTCTCTTATTTTTTTTAAGACGTTTATTTGAAGTGTTTTGTTGTATAAGTTCCCGATATAATTAATAATATGAGCTTCTACATGTATGTTATTATTGTTTTCCACAGTAGGATTTTTGCCTACACTCAAAGCTACTTTTTTCTTTATGCTATCTATATATGTATATGCAGAATATACGCCAGGAGCTAATTTTATTTTATAGGTAGGTGTAGATATATTTGCTGTGGGATAACCTAATTTATTACCTAATCCTTTACCTGTTATTACTTTACCTGTTATTATAAAATCATAACCCAACATTTTATTTACACATTCTACATCTCCAGATTTTATACATGTTCTTATTTTTGATGAGCTTATATTTTCTCCCTCTATTTTTACAGCATCTACTTTTTTTAGTTCAAATCCTAATTTGTTGCCTATTTCTTGCAATAAGGTATAGTTCCCTTTTCTATCTTTTCCAAAATGATTGTCATATCCCACTACCAATCCTTTAATTCTTATTTTTTCGTTAATAAAAGCGATGAAGTTTTCAGGACTTAAATTTGCAAGTTCTTTATTAAATCGTAGTTCTAAAATATTAACTTCCGGAAAAAACTTTTTTATAATATCATATTTTTCTTTATATGTGGTTATCAATTCTATTTCTGTTCCGAGAATAACTTTTCTTGGATGAGGATTGAATGTTATTAAAAAAGGAATAGCATTTTTAAGTCTTGCAAGTTCTTTTACTTGACTTAATATTTTTTGGTGTCCCAAATGTACCCCGTCCATCGAACCTATAGTAATAACAGCATCAATATTATTTAATAAGGTATTTAGTCCCTTGTATATTGTCATATAAATATTTTTAAATCAACTTGCACAAAGCTACAAAAAAAGAAAAGGGGAAGACATCGTTTGCCTCCCCCTTTTACAAGTGATTGTTATTTCTTATTAGTTTTGAGCTACATTTATTTTTACATCTATCTTAATAGTTCCGTCATTTGCTGCAGTTAAATCTGTTACTTTAAATACACCCTTTGTTCCTGCTGCAGTAGTAAACCCAACGATGCTACCTGCTGTTAATTGAGTCACTTTGCTAACAGGAGAACCTGTAGCATTACTTATTGCATTTTCCACATCAGCTACTGTTTGAATAGCATCAAAATCAACACTACCTAAATCATAGAAACGTGTAGCATTTTGGGTGCTCCAGTTTTGTGTCCAAGTAAAGCTATTTTGACCACTACCGTTTACTGTTTCATCATCAGGAGCAGCCATAGTAGCAGCATTTGTATTTCCATAATAATATACAAAATCTATTACAGATTGGTTGTTATTTGCATCGTTAAGAGTATATACTGTATTAGCTTCTACATCATAAAAACTTCCTACTGTTGAATTGCTTTGTGCTCCCATCAATACTGCACTATAAGTAGTAGCATTAGGAGATTGTGCTTCTTCTTTTTTGGTTATCGTTACTGTTACAGAATAAGATTGACCGTCTTTATCTGTTACAGCAAATACGTATTTATAAGTACTTGTGTTTACAAAATCACTTAAATAGAAAGTCTTGTCAAAGGTATATTTTTTACTTGTTTCTCCTTTGAATGATGAGGTTGTATTTGCATCATAAGCAGCAGAAGTTTCTCCTCCGTTTTGGTCTATTTTCTTTTCTGTAATAGTAAACGATTCTACTTTAGCTTCTGCATTCACATCTGCAGTAAACAATACTTGAACAGCTGTGTCATTAGAAAAATCTAGTTCCCAACTTGTTTTACTAATAGAAATGGTTGGTGCTGCATGTTGGTCGTTACCACCACAACTACTCATTAAGAAACTCATGCCTAATACGGCAATTACCAATGTTAAAAATCTCATTTTTTTCATAATCATTACATTTTTTAATTTGCTACAAAAGTATATCTTTTTTCTTAATTAGCAAAAAATAAATTTTCATCTTTAATTTTATTTACCAATTAAGGTTTTATTATTAAGTAATTTATTTATCTTTGTGAAAAAATATTTTCAATTATGAAAAGGAAAATTTTACTATTGGCAGGAGCATTTGCATTGTTGTTAAGTTCTTGTACAATGAAAGATAATGTGCCACCACAAATATACTTCAAAGTTTCTAGCCCAGACACAGCAATAGTAGGGAAAGCTTATAATATCCCACTTCCTCCTAATGGGGTTACTTGTGATGATAATTTTGACGGACAGGAAGTTCAAAAAAACTTAAAATATACATACAACATTCCTGTAGGAGAAGTTGCAGGTACCACAATTTATCCAAGTACCACAGGAAAATATTCTATAACTTACACATTAACTGACGAAGCTGGAAATCAAACCTCAAAAACTTTGGATGTAATAGTTTACAATGAAGCACAAAAATATACTACTTGGTATAGAGCAACACGGTCAAGTAATGAATTTATAAATTCCGATTATAACATCTACGATAATGTTTTTGTAAAATTAGATTATGATAAACATAAAAATAAAAGAATAATATTCCCCAAGTTATCAAATATTAATGGACTTGTGGTATATGGAGACATATTTTATGGAGACACTACATTATTTGTAGATATACCAATGCAAGAAGTACCACTTATTGACACTACAGGTTCAACTCCTGATACGGTTTTGTTTGTAATTAGAAATCAAACTTCAACATCTTCATATTTTGTAGATACTGTTAATTACAAAATACTTTTAAAGTATGATATAAACCTTTATAAAAAGAGTGATCAAGCTAATGCTGACTATATATCTACAGATGAAACTTATGGTAGATACTGGAAAAATTATAAAACGGATAATTGCACAGAGACTTTTATAAAAATGTAATAAAACATTATAAAATAAGTTTTAAAGGGGTGTGGCTACTTTAATTATTTGCCTCACCCTTTTTTATTAAATTAAAAAAATAATGAATATTAAAGCAACAAAATACATTTTATATTATTTAGTTGTTATAACTTTATTACTAAACGTAAGTTGTACTCAACATGACAATTGGACAACAAGCGGACAACTTTCTTTCTCTGAAGACACCGTAAGTTTTGATACAGTTTTTACTACAATTGGATCTACTACTAAATATCTGATAGTGAAAAACACCTCACCTAATAATCTTATTATAAATAAAGTGTATTTGGCAGGAGGAGAACAATCATATTTTAGATTGAATATAAATGGTATTGCGGCAAAAGAAGCAAAAAATGTAGAAATTCCTGCAAATGATAGCATATTTATATTTGTAGAAGTAACGGTTGACCCTACTAATCAAAATTCTCCAATGGTAATAGCGGACTCCATAATCTTTTCTATGGATAATTATAGCCCTAATGTAAAACTTATTGCATACGGTCAAGATGTACATTTGTTTAATACTTATCAATTGTCTAATGATACTACTTTTGTAAACGACAAGCCATACCTTATTTACAATTACCTGTATGTAGATTCGGGAGTAACATTAAATATACAACCTGGCTGTAAAATATATTTTCACCATTCATCATCTTTATATGTAAAAGGCAAACTTGTTGCAGTAGGCACCAAAGATGAACCAATATGGTTTTTAGGAGATCGGTTGGAGGATTTTTATAAAGATATTCCTGGACAATGGGATAGAATAGCATTTTTCCAAAGTAGTAAGAATAATGTAATGACATATTGCAACATAAAAAATTCCATAATAGGTGTTCAAGTGGGAGAAACACCAAATTATAATGATTATGCAGATGTTGCTTTGAATAATGTAAAAATATTTAATACAAATTACGCGGCTATATTTTCAATGGGCGGACATATCACTGCCAAAAATACGATATTAGCCAATAGTGGCTATTATGAAGTGGCATTACTTATAGGAGGCACATACAAATTTTATCATTGCACTATAAATAATTACTGGGCTTACGGACATAGAAGTACTCCATCGGTAATATTAAGCAATAACCTAATAGCTAATGGAACAATGTATGTGGGAGATATAACAAATACCGAATTTGGTAATTGTATAATTTATGGAGATATGGAAGATGAAATAGGTTTTTCCGTAGAAAATGGTGGTACAATAGATGCAAAATTAAATAATTGTCTTATACGCTCTGCCCAATATTCTACAGAAGATACTACTTATTTCAACAATATGTGTATATTTAATCAAATACCGAATTTTGCATCAACAGAAGATTATGATTACCATTTATTATCAACCAGTCCTGCAATAAACAAAGGTGATTACAACTATGCAGTATTGGTACCTGAAGACTATGATGGCAACAATAGAACTATTGATTCCAATCCTGATTTAGGAGCTTATGAATACCAATCAAATTAATATAGCAATGAAGGTAAAAAAAATATTATTTCTAATTATTGGCATAAGCATTATTTCAGTTTCATGTAAAAATAAAATAGAAGAAGTTCGTAAATTGACAGCTCACTCCGAACAACCACCTTATGTTACGGAAAATATAAATGTATTTCATAGTGATTCGGGACATGTAATATTTCAATTGAAAGCACCCCTAATGATACAATATCAAACGAAAGAAAAAAATTATACGGTATTCCCCAAAGGTGTGATTGCCAAACATTTTTATCCTGAGTATCCCAGTGAAGATTCATATATAAAAGCCGATTATGCCAAATATTTACCCAAAGACAATATTTGGGAAGCTCATGGAAATGTAATAGCTCAGAATAGAAAAGGTGAAAAACTTTTTGCAGAAGAAATATTTTGGAATATGAAAGAGGAAAAAATATTTTCCAATAAAAATATAAAGATCCAAACGGAAGATGAAATAATTTACGGCACAGGTTTTGAAGCCGATCAATACTTTGAACACTATACTATAAAAAAAATTAGAGGAACTGTATATATAAACGAAGATTCTACACAAACAGATACATTATGATAAATAAATTTGCCAAAATATTAGAATACTTATGGTTATTTATTTCTATAGCAGGAATAATAATTACAATACATAGCGGTTTAGTAAGACATGATACAGGTTGGGGACAATATCTCGCACTCACGATTATTGCGGTATTAATGTACTTCTGGAGACGCAAACGGAACAAAAAATTGCATAATGAGAATTAAGTTTTTAATTATACGATTGAGTTCCATAGGCGACATTGTACTTACTTCTCCCATTGTTAGATGTCTGAAACAGCAAGTTCCTGAATCGGAAATACATTTTTTTGTAAAAGAACAATTTGCCGATACGGTAAAAAACAATCCTTATATAGACCACATACATTTATACAAAGGGAACCTAAAAGAAAACTTAAAAGAATTTAGAAGCATTGATTTCCAGCACATTATCGACTTACATAAAAATATAAGAAGCATTTGGATAAGAAATGCTTTAAAAATTCCTGACTTTTCATTTAATAAGTTAAACTTTGAGAAATGGTTAGCAGTACATTTTAAAAATATTGGAGCATTACCCGATATACATATTGTAGATAGATATTTTGAAGCAGTAAAGCCTTTTGATGTTAAAAATGATGAATTAGGATTAGATTATTTTATAAATGAAGAAACTGATAGAGTTTCTTTACATTTTCAAAAATACATTGTTTTTGTTACGGGTGCTAAGCATTATACCAAACAAATACCTATTGAAATATCTAAAAAAATTATAAAGGAAATTCGTTATCCTATAGTATTACTTGGAGGAAAAAGTGAGAAAGAATATGCTGAAAAATTGATAAAAGATTGTCAAAAAACAAATATTATAAACTATACAGGAGAATTAACACTTAATCAAAGTGCCTTTGTAATTAGAGAATCTGCAGGTGTAATTACTCCCGATACGGGGTTAATGCATATTGCAGCAGCATATAAAAAACCTATAGCATCCGTTTGGGGCAATACTATTCCGGAATTTGGAATGTATCCTTATATGCCTGATGAGAAATCAAAAATATTTGAGGTAAAGAATATGTCTTGCAGACCATGTTCCAAATTGGGATATGATAAGTGTCCCAAAAAACATTTTAATTGTATGATGATGCAAGATTATAATGGTATAATAAAGTGGGCTAATAATTTATAAAAACAAAAAAGCCAAAGGTTTGATATCCTCTGGCTTTTTTATTACAAATCTTAGATTTTTATATTAAACATTTTTCCCCAACAATAATTTTTCTATTCCTTTCACTGCTCTAAATCCATCAGCAATTGCACTAATAGCATCAGCTGTTCTATTTACAGCATCTCCTCCTGCAAATACCTTTTCAAGAGTAGTTTGTTGCATTTCATTTACCACAAAACGACCTCTTTCTATTTTTATAGCATCTTTGAACTTACTTTCTTCTATAAAAGAATAGTCTCCTTGTTGTCCAATAGCCGCAAATACAGAACTACATTCAATTACAGTATTACTACCTTCTATTGGTTCCGGTCTAGGTCTTCCACCTTTAGCATCTTGTACCATTCTAGCTTTTAGATACTCTACTGCTTTCACCTTGCCATTTTCACCATGTATTTTAATTGGAATAGCTTGAGGTATTATTTCTACTCCTTCTGCTTCGGCTCCTTCTATTTCTTCCCAATCGGCAGGCATATCCTGTACCCTACGACGATACAACATTACTACTTCTGCTCCAAGACGGCGGGATACACGTGCAGCATCTATTGCCACATTACCTCCACCAATTACTACTACCTTATATCCAACATCTATTCTTTCTCCACTGTTTATTCTTTCCAGGAAGTAAACAGCTTGTGATGACCCTTCCAAATCTTCTCCTTCTATTCCAAGTGTCCAAGGTTTACCAAATCCAACACCAACAAATACGGCATCAAACTTTTCATATATTTCTTCAAAACTAATATCTTTTCCAACCTTAGTGTTATAATGTATCTTAACACCTATCTTTTCCATATATGCCACTTGTTTCATCAAGCTTTCCAAAGGTAATCTGTATTTTGGAATCCCATACATTGTCATACCTCCTGGTTTGTCGTGTGCTTCGTATATAGTAACATCAAAGCCACGCAAAGCCAAATAATATGCTGCAGTTAATCCTGATGGACCAGCCCCTACAATACCCACTTTATGCCCATTAGCAGGAGCAACTTTGGGATTAACAATTTCCTTTATCATATCAGCATTAATCGCCCTTTCCGTAGCATAACGTTTAAGCCATCTAATAGCAAGAGGTTCGCCTCGTTTAGCAATAGCACACACTTCTTCACAACGGCGGGTACATACTTTACCACACATTTCAGGAAGTGGGTTATTGTCGTATATAATACGGATGGCATCTTCATCATTACCTGATGCTATTGCATTTATATATTCAGGAATATGCATATGATCGGGACAAGCTTCGGTACATAAGCCACAGCTAATACAACGTTGGGCTTCTGCCCTAGCTTCTTCTTCTTGATATCCCAATACAACTTCTGCAAAAGATTTTACTCTTTCTTCTCCTTCCAATTCGGGCATTGGTACTCGTTGATATTCATTCAAAGAAGTTTCTTGAGTAGAGATGAAAGATATAAGATTTTTACCATCAGGATTATCTATACCTGGTGTCCATAAAAAATCATCCGGATTTTCTGAAACAAAAATATAGTCTTTTGTTAAAGACAAACTACCTGTAGGACAAACTTCTACACATAATGCACACCAACAGCATCTACCATTATCTACTCTTGGACGCAATCCTGAATCGCCTTTGTGTCCTTCTACTCCCTCTAACGGAATCATATCTATTGCTTGGTTTTGACATATTGTAGAACAATTGCCACAACCAATACACAGTTCAATATCATTATAATGTAATCCTCTATATCGTTCACTTGTTTCAGGCACTTCATAAGGAAACTCAATAGTATGAGGCTTTTTTGCAAATTGCCTTAATGATGTTAATGGTTTTAATGTGCCTTTCAAATTAAAAAAACTCATAATCAAATGTTTTTATCGTTCTATTTCAGGTGGACAAGTTCCTAAACTATTCATTATAAAAGATACATCTGCTACATTTGCTCCTATTAAAACATTTTCCAGCAATGTGATAGCATGAACATAAGCAGCTCCTCTAAAATGCGTCCTTCGTGGATATTGACTACCATCACTTGCAACAAAGAATCCAACTTCTCCTCTTGTTGCTTCCACTCTGGAATATGCATCTCCTTTAGCTATTTTCCATTTGTGGGGATTAGGTATTTTATTATAAAATTCCCCATCAGGTATATTATCTAATACGTATCTTATTATATTTATAGATTGTCTTATTTCAAATCTTCTTACCAATGCTCTTGACCATACATCACCACCTTCAAATGCAGGTACTTCAAATACTCCTTTTTCATACAACTCTCCATATATTTCATAAGGATCATCTATTCTAATATCACTTTTAATTCCACAACCTCTTAACACAGGACCTACCACTCCCCATTCTACTGCTTTTTCTTTATCTATTATTCCAACACCTTGAGCACGTTTTTGGAATATGGAATTTTCAAACATCAATGTATCATATTCTTCCAAACGTTTTTCAAAATAGTCCATAACCTTCATTGCCTTATCCTTAAATCCTTTGGGGAGATCTCTTCTTACTCCTCCAGGCCAAATAAACATGTGATAAACACGTCCTCCTGTGATATCTTCAAATAGATCTAATATATAGTTTCTATCTCCAACACTCCATTGTCCCATTGTATATAATCCTGCAGAACCTGATTGTCCTCCAAACCACAATAGATATGAAGCCATACGTGCTAATTCCAATACTAACACTCTAATATATTTAGCTCTTTCTGGCACTTCTCTACCTTCTAGAAGTTCTACAGCAAGAGCATAGGCTTCTTCTACAGGATCAGGTTCCGGCACACAAAAACGACACAAAATGGTAAAAGATTGTAACCAATTTCTTTTTTCCTGTAATTTTTCAAAACCTCTATGCAGATATCCTACTTCGGTTCTTGCTCCCACAATGGTATCACCTTTCAGTTTAAGTCTTACCATCATGTTTCCGGTAATACCCGGGTGTTGAGGTCCTAGATATAATGTTGTAACTTTTTCTCTTTCCATTGTTTCAAATGATTATCTTGAATATTTTTTTGCAAAATCTGGTAGCGATTCTCCTGTCCTTTCTGCAATCGTTTGTCTAACATCTTTAGCATCTTCTCTTCCAGGACGTTCAAAGAATCGTTTTTTAGCATAAGCTTCTGTGTCAAAATCCCGTCTCATAGGGGGAATATCATCCCAGTCTTCCAATATAAATTCTTTTGGTGCAACCAAACCTTCAAATTGAATACCAAACATTTCCCTTAATTCTCTTTCATAGGTGTTTGCTTGTCGCCATATCATATCTATATTGTCCATAACAGGATTATTCCTATCTAATTCTGTCCTAACAAATACTTTTACTTTTTCTTTTGGCGACCAAACTATAAATATCAATTCAAACTTTTCTTCTTCTATCCAATCAACACAAGTTATATGAACAAGATGTTTAAACCCCATTTCATCTTTTAGATAAAAAAGTATAGCAGGCACTTTATTTTTAGGGATTTTCACATCTAATCTATTATACGGAAAATCCAACTTATGTTCGGTTATTTCAGGAAATGCTTCCGTTAATCTTTGATATATTTTATTTTTTATTTCTTCCATATTATTAAATATTACCAGTTATATTCTTGAATATGAGGTGTTGTTGGTCCTAATACTTTCTTTTGATTAGCTCTATACCATTCAAAGTTTTCTTTGTATTGTTTTGCTCCGTCTGCACGTCCTTCTGCTATCTTTTTTTGTAATTTTATAAATCCTTCTATTACAGCTTCAGGTCTCGGCATACATCCATTTATATATATATCTACAGGCAAATATTTATCTAGTACTTTTATTGTGTTGTAAGAGTCCCAATACATACCACCGTTTATTGTACAAGAACCAAATCCGATAACATATTTAGGATCTTGCATTTGTTCATATACACGAATAACACGCTTAAGAGTTTTCGTTGTCAAATATCCTGTAATAAGCAAAACATCTGCCTGTCTTGGTGTAGCAGCTCCTCTTATCCCAAATCTTTCTGCATCGTATCTTGATGTCATTGTTGGTGGAATCTCTATAGCACCACAACCTGTTCCATAAGCCAAAACAAACAAAGAATGTTTCCTTGCAAAATTTTGTATTATATCTACTATTTTTTGGCTATTTTTATCGTTTACCATTTTTTTATTCTTTTAAAAAATCACACTATATAAAATTGCTAATAATCCGAAAAACGAAGGCCACCCCCAGAAATAACGAACAGCTTGTTCTGTTCTATATCTCGGGCTAACCAATCCGTAAGATACAGGTATCATATATAATAAAAATGTCTTAACCAGTAATTCTATAAAGTTGGAGGCTCCACCTAAAAACAAGTCAGTATATAAAGTTAATTTAACAAAAGCAAATATAGAGCCTGAACTCATCATGAGACCTAAATATTTACCTCCAAATTCGGAAACAGGACCTGATGCCAATTCTGCAGGTGCTCCTACTATATCAAATGGAGAATATCTAAACATTCCGAACATCGCCAATATAGCAGCTATAAAAGCAAATGGCTTTTGAAACATTAGCCAGCCGTGAACTTCTTGAACATGCATTATATCTGCAATAGAAGTAGTATGATATTGTATCATTATAGCAACAAGAGCCATAACCCATGGTATTTCAAATCCAACCATTTGACTTAGCCCACGGGTAACACCTATAGCTGAGTTGGGATTACCTGTTTGTCCTGCACCAAGAGCTAAACCCAATGAACCAAATACCATTAAATATAACAAAAATATCAGATCCCCATGAAAACTTAAATTGGGAAACCAATTATTGCCTTTTAATATTGGAATAAACAATAAGGTTCCAATAGAAGAAACCATTAAAAATGCAGGACCTAAATGCTGCATTACACCATGATGAATACTTGTCTTTTTTGAAACTAGTTTAAACGCATCCAAATAATTTTGCCAAAATGGAGGACCTACCCTGTTCTGAACTCTAGCAGTAACTTTTCTATTTAATCCTCCATACAACATTCCTACTACGAATGCTATAATAATCGTGGCAACTGCTCCCAGTATTTTTATAAGAATATCCATAACTATTTTTTATTTTTATACTGTAAAAATATAATTTGCAAATAATAATAAAATCACTAAAAATGTTATCACATAGATTGCATAAATCTGTGCGTTACCATTATAAATCCTTCTTACAAAATCAAAAAACGCTTCCATTCCTGATGCAAATCCTTTGTAATAAGTTTCTATTTTATACTTTAATAGTGGTGAAATAGCTCTTTCAAATGGCTTAAAGAAATCTAATTTGAAACTATAATTTTCATCTTCTTTTGGAACTTCTCCTGACAAACTAATATCTTTGGTTGTTACATAATGAGAATTTTTCCAACGATAAAATAAGATAATGGCTATAGCAACAAATACTGTGATAACGGTATATAGAACTAAATCTACACTCACTTTATTTCCCCAACCATTAAATATTGCTGACATTTGCCACCATTTTCCTTCTGATACAGGGAATCCCATCACCACAAGAGCATTGTCTATGTATTTAAAAAGATAACCGGGTAAAAAGCCTAAAAAGATAGAGAATCCTGATAATATTAACATCGGTATTACCATCAAAGCAGGAGCTTCTTTTACATTTTCAAATTCAGGTTCTTCTTGACCTAAAAATAAATTGTAAAGAAGTTTGTAAACATATAAAAACGCTGCAGTACTTGAAAAGAATATTGCTATTACCAAAATATAATTACCATTTGTAATAAGTGATTCATACAACATCCATTTACCAACAAATCCTGCAATAGGAGGAATTCCTGCCAAAGCTATTGCAGAAATAAGTGCTGCTAAAAATGTCCAAGGCATTTTCCTAATAAGTCCTGTTACTACCGTCATATCGGTAGTTCCTGTTCTATATTCAACAGCTCCTACTGCCATAAATAATGTTGCTTTAAATATACCATGCAATACAGCTAAAAACAATGAAGCAATCATCGCTAATGGTGTACCTATTGCTACACCTGTAATTATATAACCTAATTGGGCAACAGATGAATATGCAAGTAATTTTTTCGCATCATCTTGAAATATAGCCCATATTGTAGCCAGAACAGCCGTGGTAGCCCCCAACCAAGCAAAAACTTCTCTCCATACAGTATTATGAGGCAAATAGTTGATCATATTTACAAACACTATGATCATCCCATATATCCCCATTTTAGATAAAGCTCCAGAAAACATAGAAGTATATGACATTGGAGCATTGCTATAAGCATCCGGTGCCCATACATGTAGAGGCATCATAGCAGCTTTAACTCCAAAACCTATTAAGAATAATAATGGTATGGCTATTTGATAACTTACAGATAATTGGGTAAACTGAGACATCAGGGCTTCAATAGAGAAACTATGTATTTGTGAATATGCTATTACTATTGCCGTAAGCATTGAATAAGCTCCCAAAGCACTGAATAACATATATTTTATTCCAATTTTATTAGTGTCTTTACCATTATATACTACAATTAGGTAAGATGACCAAGTCATTATTTCCCAAAATATAAAGAAAGATACCCAATCATTTGCCATTACGATTCCGAGCATTCCAAAAATACTCAATAAGAAATTCATGTAGAAAAAGCCTAAATTATCTTTTCCTTTCATATATGGCAGAGAGTAAGTACCTGCTAATACGCCAAGCCCTAATATAATTATAGAGAATAATAGCCCAAAATGGGATAAACTCAACGTTAAAGTGATATCCCCCAAATTAAAATTAGCAATGGTATCGGGAGTCATTTTCACAAAAAACAATACGGCAGCAACTAATAATGTTGATATAAAAATTATATCTCTAACTATACCTGCTATCTTATTAGCAAAGTATGTTAATATTGCTCCTCCAAGTAAAATTCCAAGTGTAATATGTATAGTATTCATATCTTTATCTCTAATTTATAGTTTGACCTATTGCTAATACATCTTTTATATAAGAACTTTTATCTAACAACGTAGATGCCGCTTTATGTAAAACACCGGTTATTATGTCCGGATAAAATCCTACTACAAGAATAATTATTCCCAATACAGCCATAGATAAAACAGCCTGAGTAGTAGGCTTTTGTATTTCCCTATCGCTTGTCTCAGGCTTCAGGAAATATATTCTGTTTACAACTCTTAAATAATAAACAACTTCTATTAAACTTACAGATAAAATTAATGCAACTATTAAAATCATGCCTGAATCTGCTGCAGCTGTAAGCACTGCCAATTTACTCCAAAAACCTGCAAATGGCGGGAATCCTACTATTGCAAATGCAGCTAAAGAAAATAGCAATGCAGTAAATGGCATTTGTTTTCCTATACCATTTAATTCTTTTAGATATTTTGTTTTGGAATTATAAACCATATAACTTCCTGACAAGAATAATAGAGATTTAATAATTGCATGGTTGAACATTAAAAATAGTGCAGCAAATACTCCTGCCTCTTTACCGATACCAAACGCAGTAAGCACTAATCCCATTTGACCTATACTGGAGTATGCCAACATCCTTTTCAGCCTGTCTTGACTAATTGCTGCAAATTCAGCAATAATCATAGTTATTAGCCCCATGGTAATGAGATACTCATAAGTACCTCCTACATCAAATAAAGTATATATTAACCTGATAATTGTATAAATGCCGGCTTTTACTACTATCCCTGCAAAAGCTGCTCCAACCGGAGCTGGTGCTTGCGAATAAGCATCTGGTGCCCACCCGTTAAGTGGAAACATTTCTGCTTCTATACCCATTGCAACAAGGAATAATATCAATATAGAAATTTTATAAACAGGTTTTAATTGATCTGCTTTCGATGCGATATCAGCCATGTTTAATGTTCCTAATTGAGAATATAAGATCATTATGGCTAATAATAAAAACATTGATGAAAGTGAACCTATAAATAAATATTTGAATGAGGCTTCTGCACCATCTCTATGTCTATAAAAAGCAGTAAGCCCATAAGATGTTATTCCTAATATTTCAATAAATACAAACAAATTAAAAATGTCACCAGTAAGTACTACTCCTACAGATGCCGTAATAAGCATCATAAGAAGCAAATTATACTTAATAGTAGGTTCGTAATCTTCATAGTCTCCAATAGCCTTAAAGCGATAAGAATAAGCCCAAACTATGAATCCCATAAAAATCATTAGGGTAGCTAAAAACCCACTAAAAGGTGAAAATACCAGATCAATGCCCCATGGTGGAGCCCATCCGGCTATCACTTCCACAATTCGACCATGTTCTAAGGTGTAGCTCATTAAATTAACTGCCAAATAAAGTAAATACGCTAATACTACACCAGGAGTTATTCTTACCAACTCCTTCCAAATTTTCCCAAGCAGCGGAATCAAGAACGCTGCTAATAGGGGAATCGCTATAAATTGTACAGGTGTTCCTACCATTTTAAATTCTTTATTTCGTCAATATTAACTGTTTTGTGATGTCTATATAATCTTATAATTAAAGCCAAGCCTACTCCTGTTACTGCAAAGCCTATTACAATAGCTGTAAGCACTAAAGCTTGTGGCACAGGATCTACCATTATTACATTTTGTTTGTCTATTACTGCTGGTGAAAATATAGGTGCTGTTCCTCCTGCTAAATAACCAATGGATAATAGCAATAAATTTACTCCGGAGTCAACAATAGACAATCCTATCATTATCTTAATCAAAGATCTCTTTACTAATGCGGCATATAGTCCAATCAATATTAACCCTATTGATGTACCGTAAAAAATGATTGTCAAAATATCATTATATTGTGTTAAATCCATAAAATTATGATTTTTTATATTCTTTTTCGTTTAACATAGTATATAGCAATCCTGTTAATTCTGCTCCTACTTTAAATCCTACTGCTATATAAATTATAGGAATAATACCTCCGCTAAATAAAAAGTTTATAGTACCTATCGGCAAAAAGTTTTCCAAAAAAGCTTTTCCTAACAATAATCCCCCCAGCCCGGCAAATACAAAAGTAAGACCGGCAAGTGATTCTACTACTGATAATATCTCGTGACTCACTCTATAATCATGATAAGCCAATAGCATTAAAAGAAAACCTGTTGCTATAATTGTCCCTCCTTGAAATCCTCCACCCGGAGACAAATGCCCATGAATAAAAACATACGCACCTAAAAGTAATATAGGAGCAAATAATAAATGTGCCCCCGAACGTACTATCTTACTTGCACTAAAAAATACAACACCTTTATGTGCATCTTCTCGCCTTCTATACAAAATAGAACCAAGAGCAGTAACAGCGAGGAATAATACGGTAACTTCTCCTAATGTATCAAAACCCCTGAAGTTTACCACTATGGAAGTTACTGCATTAGATACATGTAAGTCGTCTTTTGATTTTTCCAAATAAAAATCGCGGACATTTTGCCCCTCATAACGATTAACTCCGAAAGGAATTTGAGCAAAAACATCTATTAAATAGTATCCAACTATTGCTAATAATGTTAATATTATTACTTTCTTCATTTTTTAATAATTTTTTTACCTACTTTAATATATTTTTTCCCTTCATACCTTTCTGTATTACGAATAGTAATAATAAATACTATTGTAGTAAGAGCAACACCAATAGCTGCTTCGGTAAGAGCAACATCAGGTGCTTGAAGAACATAGTACATAATGGATAAAATCAAACTTATTACTGATGTGGCAATTACGGCATAAAGTAAATCTTTTTGAATAATAGCATATATTGCTGCTGCCAGTAAGATTATTGCCATTATTATTATTGCTATTAAAAGAATCATAACTTATCCTCCTTTAGATTTTAATATTCAGAATCTGATGATTGATTTTCTACAACATCTTTGTAAGCGTCCATTTCTTCAGGATTACCTTTAAAGAATGGTTTTATTTTAGATTTATAAGAACTTCTTGCCAAAGCATGAGAACTTATAGGATTGGACAGTAATATGAAAATAACAATAATAAAAGTCTTCCAAAACCAATCGGGCTGTATTAGTCCTATACCAATCACAAAAGACATTCCGCCTAATGTTGTTGCCTTGGTTCCTGCTTGTAATCTATTAAACACATCTGGCATACGGAATATACCCAATGCCCCTAAAAACAGGAATATGGAACCTATTACTATAAAAATAAGTCCTACTATTTCTAATATTTGATTTATCATAATGCGTCCTCCAAATATCTTGCAATTACTAACACTCCAATAAAACCTAATACACCGTAAACCAGTGCAACATCAAGATATATAAAACGTTGAGCAATATAACCTAATAGCACCAGAGCTGCAATACCAATAGTAGAAAGCGTATCTACTGCAACTGTTCTATCTGCAGCTGTAGGTCCCTTAACAAATCTTATGAAGGCTATTATTATCGCAAGGATAATAAACCCTACTGCTCCATAAATTACTATTTCTTTAAATGCTTCCATTAGTTGAAAATTTTTATAAGTATTTTTTCAAATGTTTCTGCGATATATTTAAAAGCTTGTTCAGGATCTGTAGATTTTACATCTATCCAATGAATATAAAGATAATCATCTACTATATCCACAGATAAAGTTCCCGGAGTAAGAGTAATGCTATTTGCTAATACCATTTTGGCATAATCGGTTTTTAATTGAGTTTTTATTTTTACAATCCCTGGATTTATTGGTAAGCTTGGAGAAATTACTCTTCTTGCTACATCAAAATTAGCTTTAACCAATTCTATTAAAAATACAAATATGTATTTAATTAGGTTAAATAATCGTGTTGGGGAGAAAAAAGCTAACGTACAACAATCAAAAAATCTTAATGTGAATATTGCAATTAACATTGTTGTTCCCGCACCAACAAGCACTTCTTGATTTTGAAATGTGGAGGTAAAAGCTAACCATACAAGGAAAAGCAATCCCCACAATAGTATAAAGTGCATTAACTTCTCAGAAAAAGTGGCATTCTTCATAATTATATTATATAATTTTTGCAGGGCTAAATATAAAACAATAACTAAATTGAGGCAGTGTTTTATAACAATTTTTTTTCACATCTATCTATGTAGATATTTGCATGTCGCATAATACTCTGATTTACAACACCGTAATGAATCTCAATCATATTTTTCCATTTTATCTTCTATTGTAACATCTCTATATGCAGCAGATTGAATTTTAACATTTGCCAACATAGTTTCTGTTCCGTTTTCATATAAAACTTCTTGTACCTTTTTAATTAAAGACATTATTTCGTCATAATTTCCCTCCAATACTGTTTCAAATGGGCATACTCTGTATTTAATACCAGACTCTTGAATAACTTTAATGGCAATATCTACCAATTCATAAGTCCCCTTTTTTGTGCTTCTTGGCAACACTTGAAATGCTACATTTACTTTATTTTTCATTGTTTTTTGATTTTGCTATGGTTAAATAATATTTTTCAAATATAAAATAATCAACCGTCCACATATTGTTAATAAGCAGTTGTCCACTATATTTATTTTGCATTAGTACTTTATTAATATGTAGATTGGTAAATTTTACTTGATTATTATCTAATTTATAAACAGCTTCTTTTGCACTCCATATCAATGTGAGTGAATTTATGTTAAAACCTAATGTTTCTTTATCTCTTGCATTCACAAATTTATGGGATATTTTAACTAATCTATTGTCTGTCTTTTGTATATCTACACCTATTTGTTTTTCCGATATTCCTATTGTAATTCTTTTTCCGGAATGAGAAATGCTTATATGAAAAGGTTTGTCTTTTATGTATGGTTTACCTTTTTTATTGTAATATATCTGAGGTTTTGATTTTAGTATTTTGTATAGCAAATAATGTGTGGAAATTATTTCGTTAAGTCTCTTTTTATTTTTTATATTAACTAAATAATGTTCATCTGTAAATAAAAAAAGAGGAGTTTTGATTTCCTCCTCTTTTTTTATAAAATCAATATAAATTTTGTAGTCAGGTTTTAAGACTATAATCATTCGTCTAAAATCTTTTCTATCAAAAGAATAACTTTGTTATCCTTGCACTCTATTATACCTCCTGATATCTTTAACAGTATTTTTTTTTCTTTATTATCAATTATTTTCACCTCACCATTTTCCAGTGAAGATATGATAGGTGCGTGCCCATTTAATATTTCAAACGAACCGTTTGACCCCGGCACTCTAACCAATCTTGCTTCACCATTAAATATTTCTTTTTCAGGAGTAAGTACAACTAATTGCATAATTTATTATTTTTTTGCTTCTCTTAAAATTCTTTCTCCTTTTTCCATTGCATCTTCTATGGTTCCCACAAGATGGAACGCTGCTTCAGGAAGCTCGTCCACTTCTCCATCCAATATCATTTTGAATCCTTTTATAGTATCTTCTATTTTAACAAATACTCCTTTTAGTCCTGTAAACTGTTCTGCAACAAAGAATGGTTGAGATAGGAATCTTTGTATTTTTCTTGCACGATATACAACTAATTTGTCTTCTTCGCTTAATTCGTCCATACCAAGTATGGCAATAATGTCTTGAAGTTCTTTGTATCGTTGCAATATTTGTTTTACTCTTTGTGCAGTATTATAGTGGTCTTCTCCTACAATATCTGCAGATAATATCCGAGAAGTACTATCTAATGGATCCACAGCCGGGTAAATTCCCAACTCTGCAATTTTACGACTTAATACTGTAGTTGCATCCAAGTGGGAAAATGTTGTTGCGGGAGCGGGGTCTGTCAAGTCGTCTGCAGGCACATACACTGCTTGTACGGAAGTAATGGAGCCGTGCTTAGTGGAAGTAATACGTTCTTGCATAGCACCCATTTCAGTTGCTAATGTAGGTTGGTAACCTACGGCAGATGGCATACGTCCAAGCAATGCCGACACTTCCGAACCTGCTTGTGTGAAACGGAATATATTATCAATAAAAAATAGAATGTCTCTTCCTCCTCCAGTAGCATCATCTCCGTCACGGAAATATTCTGCTACTGTTAATCCTGATAATGCTACCCTTGCCCTTGCTCCTGGAGGTTCGTTCATTTGACCAAATATCATGGTTACCTGAGACTTCATTAGTTCTTCATAATCTATTTTTGATAAGTCCCAGCCTCCTTCTTCCATAGATTTTTTAAAATCTTCACCATAACGCACAATATTTGCTTCAATCATTTCTCGCAATAAGTCATTCCCTTCACGAGTTCTTTCTCCTACACCTGCAAATACGGATAATCCACTGTATCCTTTTGCAATGTTATTTATAAGTTCTTGGATAAGCACTGTTTTCCCCACACCTGCTCCTCCAAACAATCCGATTTTACCTCCTTTGGAATATGGTTCTATCAAGTCTATTACTTTGATTCCAGTATAAAGCACTTCTGTTTCCGTAGATAATTCTTCAAAAGGAGGTGCATCTTTGTGTATAGGACTTTTTTTATTTGTATCTATTGACTTGATACCATCTATAGTTTGTCCGATTACATTAAATAATCTTCCTCTTATTTTTTCGCCAATTGGCATTGATATAGGAGAACCTGTAGCTATCACTTTCATTCCTCTATAAATACCATCTGTAGAGTCCATGGCAATACATCGAACGGTTCTTTCACCTATATCTTGTTCACATTCTATTATTAATTTTTCACCGTTTTCTTTTTCTATTTCAAGGGCATCATAAATTTTAGGAAGTTGTCCTTCTGTGTTTTCAAAACTTACATCTACTACAGGACCTATTACTTGCACTACTTCTCCAATGTTATGCTGTGTCATAATTTTGAGATTATTACTGATTTTTAGTTAAAAATTTTTCCAGTGACAAAAGTAATTATTTTTTATATAATTGAGTTTTTACTTGCAATAATTATTCTTTTTCTTTTTGATTTTCGTTTTCGTTATCCATTTCGTTTAATAAATTATTTAAATCCGATTGAGTACTTCGCAATTTCTTTTTGCAATATTCTAAGAGGAAAGAGGCTCTTTTTATTTTTTCATTTACTTTTTCCACTGACAGGTCTCCTGCTTCTATTTCATCTATTATCAGCTCCAACTCTTTCACTGCATCATCATACGATAGATTCTTTTTTCTTGACATAACTTTATTTTTTACTAATTAATGGTATAAAAA
Source organism: uncultured Bacteroidales bacterium (assembly GCA_964421355.1). Lineage (GTDB taxonomy): Bacteria > Bacteroidota > Bacteroidia > Bacteroidales > JALTDM01 > JALTDM01. The sequence goes on along the minus strand of CAYQWX010000001.1, from coordinate 14,709 downwards.
TTTTTCACAAAAATAATTTATTTTTTAATTTGGTTAATTTTTTTGTATTACATTTGTGGTGTATTACTAAACTACTACACTATGATACAGATAAATCAAATGTATTTTGCTTACAAGAAGGATATTCCTCTTTTTGAGAATTTATCTTTGGAAATAAATAGTGGAGGGATATATGGATTGTTGGGCAAAAACGGAGCAGGTAAAACAAGTTTGATAAAAATAATATCAGGTTTGTTATTCCCTCATAATGGTAATGTAAATGTTCTTGGTTTTAATCCTCCAAAAAGAAGTCCTTTATTTTTATCTCAATTGATTTTATTGCCTGAAGAATTTGATTTACCTCCTATGTCAATAAAAAGATATGAAGAAGTATTTTCTTCGTTTTATCCTGATTTTGATAAAGATAAATTTAAGTTATATCTTGCAAAATTTGATTTGGACTCGTTTGTCTTACAAAACATGAACACGTTATCATACGGACAAAAGAAAAAAGCTTTGTTATCATTTGCGTTTGCATCCAACACAAAACTTTTGTTGTTAGATGAGCCCACCAATGGACTTGACATACCATCAAAAGCAGTTTTTAGAAAGCTGTGTATTGAAGCATCGGATAACGATAAAGTTTTTATAATATCTACTCACCAAGTAAAAGATGTAGAAAGATTGCTTGACCAAATAATAATAATTGATAAAGGGAAAATAGTAAGTAATCAATCTATAAATGAAATTTCACAGACTTACAAATTTGAGTTTGTGGACTCTTTGGATAATATAAGCTTTTTATATTCTGAACAAATGCTAGATGGTTATAAAATAATAACAGATAACAGCACAAATGAGCCTTCACAAATAGATATAGAATTGTATTTTAATGCAATAATAAATAAAAACAAATAGTTATGAAAAAGAATGACTTGTTTGATACAAATAGATTTTTAATTACGCTTAAAGCTGAATCTAATCGCCTAAAAAAAAGCGTTTTAGTTAATCTTGTTGCTACGGTAGGCATATTATTCATTATTTCTTTATTGGTATCGGGGATAAGCAATGTAATGTTAAATTTCAATACATTCTTCTATATAGGGTTATATATCGGTAGTTTTATTGTTGCAGGAATGGCTTTCCCTGATTTTAGAAAAAAAGAATCTACAATAAGGTATCTAACTCTTCCTGCTTCTGTATTTGAAAAACAGGTTTCACAAATGTTGATAGTTTTTGTAGGATATATTTTATTTTATGTTATTGCATTTTATTTGTATTGGATATTGATATGGGGATGGCGTCATATATTAGGTTTGGATACCACTTTTTTCAATATTTTTGATGATCCCGATTTAACAAAACATTTTATTACAATTTGGTTTTGGCAATCTGTTTTCTTTTTAGGAAGTGTGTGGTTTTCAAAAAGTCCTATAATAAAGACTGTTTTAATAATTTTTTCAGTTATCGCTTTTTTATCGCTATTGGATTTGTTTGTAATTACAAAAATATTTTTTGATAATTACACTGCTCATCACGGTTTTATACACAGTAATTTTAATATTGAGTTTAACTCGTATTTATACTACTTTTTAATACCGTTATTTTGGGTAGCAACTTATTTTAAGATAAAAGAAAAACAAATATAATATTATGAAGTTTCACAATAGAAAACCCATATATTTACAATTGGCAGATTACTTTTTTGAACAAATCCTTAAAGGAAGGTTGAATGCAAATGAAAAAATAATGTCTGTCAGAGAGTTGGCCATAAAAGCAGAAGTAACTCCTAACACTGCAATGCGTGCTTATAGCTATTTGCAAGACCTTGGAATAATCTATAACAAACGAGGAATAGGATATTATGTGTCACAAGATGCTTATGAAAAATGCAAAACAATAAAAAAACAAGAATTTATAGAAAAAGAAGTTCCTGTGTTTTTCAAAGAATTGGATTTGCTAAATATTTCTTTTGAAGAACTGAAAAAGATTTATAACAATCATAAAAAACAAGTAATATGAAAACAAAATCAAATATTATATTATTAACAATAATCATATTGATAATAGGATTTAATATTTTTGAGGTATCACAATTTAAAATTAATAACAATAAAAATATTGGGATAACTACCCATAAATTAGGTTATATAACTTGTTTGAGTATAGAAGATAATGTAAAAGCAACAATCAGTGAAGGAGATAGCAATTTGGTAAAAGTGTCACCTGAAATAGAAATGTTTTATAGTGCAGGTTGTTTATCAATACGAGGCAGAGGCATAGCAAATTTAACTTTGCAGAAGAATACATTAACTGCTCTTTCATTAGAAAAAATTGCTTCTATAGAAGGTGTGGTTGGGGATAGTCTGCAATATATCCAAAGTTCAGGTAATAGTTATGCAAAAATAAAAGGTGGAGTTATAGATAATTTAGAAATAAATATAAAAGATAATGCCAAAATTAAACTTAATGTAAAAAAAATTGTCAATCTTACCGGTAAAATAAGAGATGTAGCTGTTGTCAAAATTTATGGCAAAGTAGATTCTTCTAAAATAGACAATTCGGCAATCAAAGGAAAATTAGAAATAATTGGAAAGTAAAAAATTATAAAAATGAAAAAGCATATTTTTTTTATAGCAGGAATAATTGTTTTTTTGTCTTTGCAGACACTTAATGCTCAAAATCCTTGGAGACAAAATAGAAATGTAAAATACAAAATCAGTGGACAGATAAAAGATTCAAAAACAAAAGAATCCATTCCATATTGTCCTGTAATAGTTTTAAACAAAAAGGATACGATAGAAACTTATTCTTTATCAGATAAAAAAGGCTTTTTTTCCATTCCTCTTCATCCGGGACAATATCGCCTTGTATTAAGGTTTATGGGATATAAAACAGACACTTTAAAGATCAGCGTAAAAGATAAAGATATTTTTATAGGAGTATTAAAACTTAATCCTGCAACAAATACCTTAAAAACAGTAACGGTAAAAGAATCTTCCGTAAACAATTTGGTAGATAAAGATGAAATAGTGGTAACTGAAAAGCTAAAGACAGGAGCGGCAACAACAACAGACGTGTTAGACAAAGTAAACGGAGTTTCTTACGATAGATATGATGACCACATAGAAGTGGACAATAGTGAAGATGTTCTTTTTATGGTAAACGGACTTGAAAAAGATCAGGAATATATTAAAAATATGGACCCTGACCGTATAGAAAAAATAGAAATAATCAGAGATCCGGGAGGCAGATATGGGTTAGAAGGATATACCGCAATTCTTAATGTAATATTGAAAAAGAATTATGTTGGACAAGAACTTGCAATAGGTTCTATGGGAACAATAGACTTAGATGCACAAGACAAAGACTACCTTACACCTATGCTTGGAGGCAGGATAACATATAATTACACCCAAGACAAATATTCATATTACATACAGGCAAGAGGTTTTAAAATGAATGCAGGTATGTTTACCACAACTTTAAAAGATATGGATTCAACTTTAATACTACAAGAACCGTTAAGTAATGACCATTATAATAGCGTATATAGAATGCAAATATTAAGATTAAGTACGGGACTTGACTATCTCTTTAATCCTAAAAACACATTAAGCGGAGAAGTATCTTTCAATATGACTCCACCTATGAATACTTTTGGTTACTACAAAGTAAATACAATATATAATGATAGTATATTATCCACCCAAGATTTTTATAACGATGTATATACATCAAGTAAAGGAGGAGGAATAAAGCTGTTTTATGTAGGAAAATATTCAGCAAATGACGAAATACATTCGGATATAAGATTGAATACAAATAATTCTTCTTCGGAAACATCTATTAAATATGTGCCTGGATTTGCCCAGACAACAAAGGTTGAGGGAAATGAAAACTCACTGGAATATAACATAGATTGGACACATAATTTATCAGACAAAATAGGAATGCAAATAGGATATGGTAATGTTTTTAGGGATATAAAAAGTTCTACTTATTCCGACATTTTACAAAAAACCAATTCTTCTGATTATCTGGATATTAGAAATCGGGCTTTTGCATACGGAACATTTGCCATTTCTTCTCAAATTACCTTAAAAACAGGATTAGCGTATGAATTAAGTACTCCCAAAGTGGCAGATACCACATATACTTTTTCAGTATTGCAGCCATATATAGATATGCAATATAAACCGAATAAAATGTTTAACATAAAATTAAAATACCGTGTCCGATCAAAATATCCAACTGTAAATCAAGTAAACCCTTATGAAGTACGACTGGATAATGAACGGATAAGAGTTGGCAACCAACACTTAAAACCGACATATATAAACATGCTATCTTTAAAGTTTAACTTGTTCGGCGGAATGATGTACTTAGAAGGTTATTACAAATTTTCTAATGGATACATAGCAGAAATATTAACCAAGAGAAACGACGGCACCCTTGTATATACTTATGACAACATAGGACTGTTTCAAGAAAAAGGCATAAAAACAAGTTTTACAATTCCTCTTTGGAAAACAATAATGTGGCAAAACAACCTTAGAATATTTAATACAAGTATGAGTTATGGAGATTATACAAATTCCTTTAATGACTGGGGAGGGAGGTCCAATTTAATGTATGCCGATAGAAAACATAACATGATGATTGGTTTGATGTACACGCGACAAATGTTTAAACGTATCAATTTACAAGGGTACTCAATGAGAAGAAATAATTTTTGGGGATTTATGATCCAGAAATCATTCCTTAAGAAAAAATTAAATATTATGGCTTTCTATCTATTACCTTTAGATTTATGGATAAATTATGAAAGAAAAAGTTACACTAAGACAGATTTTTATACACAAACTGATATTTCTGATGCAAGTGCAATAAAAAATGTATTTTTCTTCCGTCTGTCTTATCGCATAAGCAAAGGGAAAATAGTTCGTCCTAAAAATATAGGAAACGAAGACAATAATCAAGAAGACAACGGATTTAACTTATTCTAAATAAAAAGGAAGAGGATTCTTCCTCTTCCTTTTTGTTATTGTTTGATACAACATTATTACAATCAATATCCATAAAATTAAAATAAACTCTAATTTACCAATAAACTTTTGAACAAAAATTTTTCCTTAACTTTGTCCTATAAGTTATTTAAACAAAAACTCCAAAAAGTCATGAAAAGAAAAACATTATTTATATCTTTAATAGTAATTGGAACGGCAATCGTCTCTTGTGTTCCACAACGAAAATACTTAGAAGTAAAAGATAAACAAGCAAAGTGTGAGAATAACTTGGATGCTTGCAAAAATCAATTACGTAAAGATACTATAAAAATAAAAGAGCTTTCTGCACAAGTAAAATTATTAACAAAAGAAAAAGATGGATTAGTTAGAGATACAACAGTGTTAAACACCAGCCTTAGAACACTAACTAAGCAATACGATAAAATAAATGCACTCAACAATGAATTGCTTAAAAAACAAAACCTTAGAAACATGCAAGACACGGAAGAAATACGCAAGCTACTTGCAGACCTTCAAAAATCAAAAGATGAATTACAAGCCAAAGAAGACGCTCTAAAAGAATTGGAAAAAAGACTTAACCAAAAGAAAAAACATTTAGAAGCTTTAAAATCAGAGATTGACAGAAAAAATGCAGAACTCACAAAAAAAGATAGTATTCTTACAGAAAAAAATCAAAAACTGGTAGAACTTCAAAAAATATTAAATCAAAAAGACTCCATAGTGGAAGCATTAAGAAAAACAGTAGCGGACGCTTTGTTAGGATTCAAAAATCAAGGACTGGATGTAAAAATAAAAAATGGGAAAGTATATGTGTCTTTGCAAGAAAAATTATTATTCAAGTCAGGTAGATGGGATATTGACCCACGAGGGAAAGAAGCATTAAAAAAATTAGCAAAAGTATTGGAAGAAAATCCTGACATAAACATAATGGTAGTAGGACATACAGACGATGTGCCATACAAAGGGTCAGGAGGCATAGAAGACAATTGGGATTTAAGTACTAAACGGGCAACATCCGTAGTAAAATACATACTTGCAAACTCCAATATAGACCCTAAACGACTTACAGCCGCAGGTCATGGAGAATTTATGCCTGTAGATCCTGCTAAAACAAAAGAAGCACGAGCCAAAAATAGAAGAACGGAAATTATTTTAACTCCTAAATTAGACGAATTATTCAAAATAATGGGACAAAACTAAAAAAACACTTATAAAATGGGAAGACTGTTAATTATAGGTGCAGGTGGAGTAGGAAAAGTAGTAACTCACAAAGCCGCTCAAATGCCAGAAATTTTTAATGAAATAATGTTAGCAAGCCGCACAAAGGAAAAATGCGACAAAATAGCTAACGAAATAAAAGAAAAATACGGCAAATCTATTCAAACTGCACAAGTAGATGCTGATAATGTTAAACAAACTGTAGAACTAATAAATAAATTTAAACCTGACTTGGTATTAAATGTAGCTCTACCATACCAAGACTTACCAATAATGGATGCTTGCTTAGAAACAGGAGTAAGCTATTTAGACACCGCAAATTACGAACCAAAAGACACTCCAAAATTTGAATACAAATGGCAATGGGCATACCATAACAAATTTAAGGAAAAAGGTATAACTGCAATACTCGGTTGTGGCTTTGACCCTGGAGTTACAAGTATTTTTACAGCTTATGCTGCAAAACACCATTTTGATGAAATACATTATTTGGACATTGTTGATTGTAATGCAGGAGACCATGGCAAGCCTTTTGCCACCAATTTTAATCCTGAAATAAATATAAGAGAAATAACACAAAAAGGTAAATATTGGGAAAATGGTAAATGGATAGAAACAGACCCATTATCTATACACAAACCGTTAAATTATCCAGAAATCGGACCAAGAGAATCATATTTAATGTATCACGAAGAGTTGGAATCTCTTGTGAAAAACTTTCCAACCATAAAAAGAGCTAGATTTTGGATGACCTTTGGGGAAGAATACTTAACTCACTTAAGAGTTTTACAAAATGTGGGAATGACTTCTATCGAACCAATAAAAGTAGGAGATTGTGAGATTGCTCCTTTGGAATTTCTAAAAGCCGTACTTCCCGACCCTGGAAGTTTAGGAGTAAATTATACGGGACAAACATCCATCGGTTGTAGAATTAAAGGACTAAAAGACGAAAAAGAACACACTTATTACATTTACAATAACTGTGACCACCAAGCCGCATACAAAGAAACAGGCACACAGTGCGTAAATTATACAACAGGAGTACCTGCCACAATAGGAGCAGCCCTGTTTATGAAAAATATATGGAAAAAACCGGGAGTATATAATGTAGAACAATTTAACCCGGATCCATTTATGGATATGCTCAATAAATACGGACTGCCTTGGCATGAAATGTTTGATATAAAGTTAGAAATTTAATTAAAAGGAATGGGGGTTATAATGCCTCCACATCTTTTAAAATACATTTTGCCATAACAAAATCTTGAGGATAAGTAATTTTTATATTTTCCCGATTTCCTTCTACAAAATATAATTGAAATCCCGCATTTTCATACACGCTGGCATCATCCGTAAAATAAGAAGAATATTCTTTATTATAGGCTTTTTTTAGTTTTGACAAATTAAATCCCTGCGGAGTTTGAATCAAATACAAATTAGATCTATCAACTATTTTAGACTTATCACCGCTTATCTCCCTTACAGAATCACTTACCTTATATACAGGAATAGCACAACCTTTATTATTTGCTGTTTGTATCACATTTAATATAACATCACTACTTACCAATGGTCTAACGGCATCGTGTATCAATACAATATCATCATCACTATAATCATCAATGCTAAGTAAAGCATTACGTACCGAAAAAAACCGTTCCTCTCCTCCATTTACCACTTTGTGTATATCTAAATTATATTTTTTAGGTATTTCTTCCCACAACTCTTTATAAGAAGCATTTATAACTACAACAACTTTTAACAAATCAACCGCACTGGTAAAACGCTTAATAGTATGCACAATTATAGGCTTACCATCTATTTGCATAAATTGCTTAGGGACAGAGGACTGCATTCGTGCTCCCACACCCCCAGCTACCACTATCAAATAAACATTCACAAGTATTACTTTTACTTTTTTACTCTACTGTAACTGATTTTGCTAGATTACGTGGTTGATCTACATTACAGCCTCTAAGCACTGCAACATGATAAGCCAAAAGTTGTAATGGCACTACCGTAAGCAACGGAGCCAATGATTCATGCACTTCTTCCACCTCAATTTTGTAATCTGCCATTGACGATATTGTTTCATCTCCCTTGGTTACTACTGCTATTACAATGCCATTACGGGCTTTTATTTCTTGTATATTGCTTACAATCTTTTCATAAGATTTGTCTTTTGTGGCAATAACTACCACAGGCATATTTTCGTCTATAAGAGCAATGGGACCATGCTTCATCTCTGCCGCAGGATAGCCTTCGGCATGTATATAAGATATTTCTTTAAGTTTAAGAGCTCCTTCAAGAGCTACAGGGAAAAGTACTCCTCTCCCCAAATATAAGAAATTTGTAGTCTCAATAAATTTTCTAGCAACATCTAATATATAATCATTTACTTTAAGAACTTCAGTTATTTTATTCGGAATGAAATTAAGTTCTTTCAAAAGAATCTTAAAATTATTTTGAGAAATGACACCTTTTTTATATCCAAGCAAATAAGCTAACATTGTAAGCACTGTCACTTGGGAAGTAAAAGCTTTGGTAGATGCAACACCTATTTCAGGACCTGCATGAGTATAAACTCCTGCATCAGTTTCTCTAGGAATACTTGAGCCCACAACATTACATATTCCCAACACAGTAGCACCTCTTTCCTTTGCCAAACGTACAGCAGCTAATGTGTCTGCTGTTTCTCCGCTCTGACTAATAGCTATCACAATATCTTCATCAGTCAAAATAGGATTACGATATCTAAATTCCGAGCCATATTCCACTTCTACCGGAATACGAGCATATTCTTCAATCAAGTATTCTCCCACAAGACCTGCATGCCAAGAAGTACCACAACCAACTATTATTATTCTTTTTGCATTTACCAATTTATCCATTACAGAATGTAATCCTCCAAGTACAATATTATCCAGCGCAGAAGACAATCTCCCTCTAAATGTATCATTAATCGCCTGTGGTTGTTCAAATATTTCTTTTAGCATAAAATGGTCATATCCACCTTTTTCAATTGCAGCAATGTCTATATCAAGTTTTTCCACTGCAGGATTTACCGGCTCATTAGAAATAGTTTTAAGCGAAAACCCCCCTTTTTTGCTAACTATTGCAAAATCTCCATCATTCATATATATGACACTCTTGGTATATTCCACAATAGGAGTTGCATCAGAGGCAAAGAAATACTCATTTTTTCCTATACCTATTACTAAGGGACTACCATTACGAGCTGCAATTATTTGATCAGGATCATCTTCACTTAACACCAACACACCATAAGTTCCTATTACTTTACGCATAGCCAACATTACCGCTTCTGCCACATTTATTTTTCTATTACCTTCTCTTGCTTTTAAATAAATATACTCTATAAGATTTGCCAATACTTCCGTATCTGTATCAGTTCTGAATTTATATCCTCTATCTTCCAATCTTTTTTTAAGACGGGAGTAATTTTCTATTATTCCATTATGTATAATAACAAATTTACCTTTCATAGAAGTATGAGGATGAGCATTAGCATCACTTGGCTCTCCATGAGTGGCCCACCTTGTATGTGCAATTCCGATAGAACCGGAAACATCTTCTCCTTCTACAAACTTCTCTAAATCAGACACTTTCCCCTTTTTCTTATAAATTTTCAACCTACCATCAACCAGTGCTATACCAGCAGAATCATAACCTCTGTATTCTAATCGTTTAAGACCTTTTATCAATATTGGATAAGCATCTTTTTCACCTATATAACCTACAATACCACACATAAGTTTTGATTTTAGAATTTAGTATAAACTAATTTTAGTTTTGGATTGTTTTTTAATACAACCCGTCTAACAGATACTTTATTTGATTGTGGAAAAACATAAAGCTTTGTATTTTGACTACTTTCTTTTAATAATTGTTGCACATATTGAGTTATTGTAAACTTGTAAATCCCTGCTTCTTTATTATAATATCCATCAAAATAAACATTACTTAAAAAATAGTCTAAAGGTGCATTAAACTCATTATTATCATCCACAATTTCCAATAAAAGTCGTTCGGGAGGGTCTAACGCTCCACACAAAGAAGTATCTACCTCAAAAATCAATTCTGCTTTGTTTATGCCTAAATTTCCACTATCCTTCCACATATTTAAGGAGGATAAATCAACAACTCCCACAGCACCTGCACCACTTTGCACATACAAATACGTACTTCCTGTATCATTCATATTAGTTTCTACATCTGTGCCTGTATAATCATGTTTATAACGGGTAAAATATGCCGCTTTTTGTGAAGAGTAATATTTATAGTTCAATGAATCTAAAGAATCATTATGAAAATACATATCTATAATTATACCGTCTTCTGCCAACGGAGAAAAATAATATACAGCACCGTCTCCCGTCACTTCTTCCGTGGTAACAAAAAGTCCATAAAATGTTGAAAGAAAATCTTCATTACTATTATATGCAGTATCGGCAAGAAGTTCGTCTCCCAGAGAAGAAGGAAGAGGTATTTTTAAATATCCACTATTAGGATTAAATGAAGTTGTATATTCCGCTATAGGAGAAGACAAATCAACAAAATCACTTATATCCGTATTAGCATAATAAGCGGTATCTTTATTAAGCGGAGCATTTAATCTATACACCTTATAAGTCTGAGCAACAGAAGTGTCTGTTCCATAATAACCAACACATTTCATCATAAGAAAAATAGAATCTGTTTGAGGATTGTGTCCAAAATTAGGATTATATGAATTTAAGATGAATTGTGAAGCAAAATCAGCCTTTATCAAGCCAAAAACAGGATCGTTATAACTACCAAGCAACACCTTTGAACGTTCGTCAGTAGTCACGGAATCTCTCAAAGTGTAATAAGAAAATAAAGGTGTTACCTCTCCCACATTCACATTTAATACATTTCCATTATAAACTGAAAGGCCTAAGTCATTATCCTCCCTCGTGCAAGATATTATCAACAATACTCCTAAAAATCCTGCAAATAAAACTTTATACTTCAACATATTTTTGAGGAAGTAATTCTTTATAAAAATTAAGGTATCTTTCCACATAATCTTCTTGATCTACATTTACCACTCCTAGTGAAGGGAGTTTTAATTTTTTAATATACTTAACAATTTCATCATCAATATTATCTTCCACAAATGAAACTCCATCCGAAAAATTCAATGCCAACTTAATAGAATTTAAATAATTAGGCGGATTTAATATTTTCAACACAGAACCTGGAATATCATCTGATTTCAATTTATCTTTATACTTTTTGTTTAATTCTCCATCAAAAGTTTCATTGTATAAAGAATACACCACTTTAGCATTCTGAAAATAAGGCTCATCCTTGTAAACATATTTTACATATAATGGGAACAAATGAGAAATCCAACCACTTATATGAATTATATCGGGAACCCAACGCATTTTTTTTACTGTTTCTAACACTCCCTTAGTAAAAAATATTGCACGCTCATCATTATCTTTATAAAAATTACCTTTTTCATCGGCAAGCATCAATCTATCTACAAAATAATCTTCGTTATCTATAAAATACACTTGCATGCGAGCCAAAGGAATAGAAGACACTTTTATAATCAATGGATTATCATTATCATTCCCCACACCAATATTAGTTCCTGACAACCTTATAACCTCATGCAGTTGATTTTTCCGTTCATTTATCATTCCATAAGAAGGCATAAAAATCCTGACCTCTCCACCTTTTTCTTGTACTTTGCGGGGTAACATATGACCTAAAAGAGATCGTGTAGTTTCTTTTACAAAAGGAGATATTTCTTGTGAGATAAAAAGGACTTTAATAAATTCTCTTGACTTTTTCTTCATACCTTTATCATTCTTTTATTTTTTGCAAAGATAATAAAAAAGTTTGTATTAGGCTTGATTTATTTTATAATAACAAGCTATCTTTGAATGCTTTTTCATTTTTTTTAGTCAATATCATTTGTTTTTCAAAAAAAAGTATAACTTTGCAACGAAATTTAACTAAAAAACCCAAAACACAATGAAAAAAGTAAGATTAGCATTAATGGTATTTGCTGTAGCAGGTTTCACAGCATTGTATTCTTGTGGCGGAAACGGGAACACAGAAAATGCTGAAAACCAAGACACTACTAAAACCGAAGCTGTTGAAAATGAAGCTAACGAAGCTAATGAAGCTGTAGAAGAAACTTCTGATTCAACTGCTACTGAAAACGTAGCTACTGATTCAACTGCTACTAAAGAAAATGCTGCTACTGACTCAACTGCAAATAAAGAAAATGCAGGTGAAGAAAGTGCTGAATAATTAAAGTTCTTTTTCTTTTAAGGAAAAATAAAAAAGGCTGTCTGTAGACAGTCTTTTTTTATTATTATAACCGCCTACACTGTGGATAAAATATTCAAAAATAAAATAACTTTTACAATAGCTTCTACTCTCATATATTTTAATATGCTATATTCTGTAATAGCTACTTACTTTTTTGTAATATTCTTAAAAGAAAAACAGAAACAAATAACAATTCTCAACATAAAAAATATCCCTTTATTTGCAATTATACTATACTATCTAACAACATTGACAAGCCTTTTTTGGTCAAAAAATACAAATGCAGGATTATTCGATTTGCAAGTAAAGCTCTCTCTCTTAATAATACCCGTCTTTTATCTTTTTTTTAATGTTGATAAGCAAACATTCATATCCTTTGCAAAATCTTTTGTATATGGCACAATTATAATAAACACAGTTCATTTATTCCATTTAATATACCTGTTCATAACATTAAAACAATACGTTTTATATTACTATTCGGAATCTAATTTTGTTTTATTTTTACACCCCACATATTACTCAATATTACTGGATATCGCCCTTATTTTAGGTGTTTTTTTATACAAAAAAAATCATTTATCCTTAAAAACTCTTATAATTTCTATTATTATCATTTATATAAACCTCTTTTTTGCCATGTCTAAGGCAGGCTTAATTGTTTCAGGACTATTACTCTTATTTGTTTTATACATCATTATTCCCAAATATAAAATTATTTTAGTACTTGTTTTTTCTTTGGGATCATTACTTTTTCTAAAAAATAATTTTCGTTTTAAAGAAATGATATACAGCATAAACCATTATAAAGAAACTCTGAAAAACCCTGAAAATAAAATTTCAAGCACATCATCCAGAATACTTACTTGGAATAGTGCTTATAATATCTGGAAAAATAACATATATATAGGAGTGGGGACAGGAGACACAAAAGATAAACTTATGTCATATTACAAACAACACAGATATACACATCCTTATCAAAAAAAATTAAATGCCCACAATCAATACTTGGAATCTTTAGTAAGCGTAGGAATACTGGGAACTTCTTTTTTAGTACTATCATTAATATTATCCTTAGTCAATGCTTATCTTTACAAAAATTGGATACTTGGAATAATAACAATTATATTTGCATTGAATTTTTTAGCAGAAAGCATGTTAAATACTCAAATGGGAGTGTTGTCTTTTGCTTTTTTTATGACAATATTTAACAAATATTTACCTGATAAATAATTTGAGATATGGGACAAGAAATAAGCCTTATAGAATTACTGGTAATGACAATAAAATTTTTCAGAAGACATTTCAAAAAATACATAATAACTCTAATATTTTACATAATAGTAGGAGCAATATTAGTCATCACTTACAAACCTAAATATGAAATAGATATTCCTATATATTCATCATTTTTCTCAAAATCAGACTTAAATGACTTAATAAAATTAAAACTTTTCAACTACAAAAATAATTCATATGAAATACAAAAAGATACATCTATATTGTCCCAATTCATTTTAGTAAAAATAATTACTCCCGACACTTCAATCTTACCCCAAACAATTACAGAAATAAAATCAAAATTATTAAATAATCCTTACTCTCAAAAACAAATTAAAAAAACATGCAAATACAATACATATCTATATAAAAACTTATCAGACTCATTACAATCTTTTTATAAGAAAAAGATTGTGGAAGGAAATTCAAACCAACAAATAATATATACAATAAATCCCGTATATATATACGGACAAATTTTTTATACCAAACAAAAAATTACTAAATGTAAAACTAAAAACGGCATCATAGAAATTTATCCTTCTTTAATAAATATCCAAAAAATATCTTCTTTGAAAAAAAATGAAATCCTTGCTTTTTTCCTTATATTTTCCATAGCAACAATTATATTCTTTTTTGAAGATTTATTAAGAAAAATAACATAAATACTTTTACATAGTAATAGAGTGGCTATTTTATAATCCTCATCAAAAGCACAAGTTAAAAGTACAATGTTTACTATCACACTTTAGATTATCTCAATGTCCTATCAAATCTACCGGACGCATAGCACCAAACCACTTTAATACTTTCTCGCCAAGCCCCGGAGCATCTATATAAATGATATACACGCCACTGGCTA